>NZ_JBALSN010000579.1:0-1908 GCF_036966985.1 Neobacillus drentensis
GACAAGTTTAACACAGCCCTTAATTTTTAATAACAGGTGCAATCGATGTCTATTTCCTTTAAGGAAATAGACTCTTTTTAATGTTAGATATTTAGTTAAACAAAAACATTAACGCTCAGAGTGTTAATTCTGAGGTTTTTGTTAGTTAATTGGTATGAAGTTTTCACTGTGAATTGAAGAACTTGATTACCCCAAGGGCATACAAGTGATGGAACAAGCCCTGAGTTGATTAAATATTTCTTTATGTTTCTAAAAGGGACCTAATCCGTAAGGCAAGTCTAATTTGCATGGTTGCTTCTGAATCCTTTAAGCTTTTTCCGAGAATTTCTTCACACTTTTCAATCCGATAAATGACCGTGTTCCGATGGACAAATAACCGTTTGGCTGTTTCAGAAATTTGGCAATGGGTTTCTAAATAGACAGACAACGTGTCTAACAGTGTCTGTTCATCTTCACCTTTTGTATCTGCCAATCGGCTTAGGGCAAATGTATAAAAATTCTTCAACTCAACTTGGGGAACCATCCGCAATAATTCCATGACATCCTTGGTATGATACGTTTGGATATAGGATGTTTTCTTTGAAAGCTCCCCCTGTGATAAGGCGTCTACAGCATCTTTGTAAGCATTTTTAACATCAAGAAAGGTATGAGTTAAATTACTTACACCAAAGGAAATCGTATTCCCGAAGTAAGTAGAAACTTTTTCCTGAAGATGAAGTAAGGTCGATTCACAGTAAGTACTTGTCGCCCCGAGTGTTTCTTGAATTTCAAATAAAAGAATGGAAGTTTCACCTTTTGTGAAAAAGTGGATGGAGGGAGTTATAACAGAGACTTCCCCTTCGATAAAATCATAAATATCATCTACTTTTTCAAGGTGCTCGGTAAAGCTAGGGTGATGGTCGTCCTTGTCGATTTTACCAACTGCGCAAATATACCTCTGTTCATTTTTTAATGAAAACTCCGCTGCTCGACCAATGATTTCCTCTTGAGATGAAAACGTACCGTCTGAAAAATGAAGGAAGAAATCATTTCGTATACTTCGTTCTTGCTGTCGTAGTGCGTGTTCCTTCATGAGTGCAAACGAGATTACATTGGTTGCTTGTTCTATCGTTAATGAAATTAGATGATCGGTTTTCTCAATCTCCCCTATAATCATAAGAAATCCTTTTTTCCTTTCACTGATGTGTACAGGGAATAAAGTACAGCTCTGTTTCGTGGATCGGACTGACATGGAAATGGGAGAAGTCATCAAAGAAGGTATGTTGAGACCATCCAGAATTAAGGGAAAGTCTAGGTTCGTCATAGGTTGATAAATCGGCTTGAAATGCTGATCAATTAATTGAACAGGCCGCCCGATCACTTGAGATAAATCTTGAAGTAAGAATTCAATCCCTTTCCCTTCCATAATGATCTTGGTAAATTGCTTGTGGGTCTCTAATGCAAGCGTCAATTCAGCAGCCCGTTGATCTAGTATTGCTCGTAATGTATGATTAACAATCTCGCCAAGTGATAATTCTAAAGGGAGTTCAATAATGGGGAAAGCTAGCTCGTTTGCCAGATTTATAGCTTCTGCTGGTACTTTTTCTAGAAAGCGTTTCGTCTTGATCGCTAGTCCAGCACACCTTTGATCATCCATCGCTTGAATCAGCTCAATTAGCTTATTGGGCTGATCTTTGAAATGATAAGCGGTTGTGATAAGAAATTCATTCTCATGTAGGAATGGAATAATATCGGGTGCATCCATCATATTGACTGATTCCACTTCACGTCCTGTTCCAGATTCACCGGCGATCATCGTCATTCCTGCTAAATGTGGAATCGTTAAGATTTCATTCACTTTCATGGAAAACACTCCTTGTAAAAGATCAAAACACTGAAAATATTTCATTTATTTTATCATGATTTAGT
>NZ_JBALSN010000580.1:0-1284 GCF_036966985.1 Neobacillus drentensis
TAAAAAAATGAAAAAAAGAGCTATGGTGGCCACAATGGCTGCAGCTATGACTTTATCACTCAATACAAACGTTTTCGCTAAGGAAATCCATACACAGCCAACATCCTATCAAACCGTGACAGAAATTGAAGATTGGGGAGCTGCAACCACCAAGGTAATTGTCAATGTTGGGAAACCGATTCCAAAGAACTCAGTTACAACGGATACCTTCAACGTACATGTGGCAAGGAGCGATAAACGGTTAAAAACACCGTTCCTAGAGGAAGGTAACCGAACCATTACGAAAGCATACGTAGCAGATAAAGACGGCAATCCTGCGGTCCAAACAGGGAAATATGTCGTCTTAGAAATGAAAATTGGCCCTGATGTATCCCTAGGTTCCCCTCTTAACTATGATTGGGCGACTACTGGTTTTAATGATTGGGTTGATATGAAATATACCATCACACAGCAAAGGGATATTGAAACAAATTCAGGAACGATTTCAGGATTAGTTGTCGACCAATTCGCAGGGGAAACAAGAGAACAGGTAGATGATTTTTCAACGGGGAAAGGAACCTATGACAATGTTAGTTTAACCTATGCGGACTATTCCCCAGCAAAGGACAATCATAAAAACCCATTAATTATCTGGCTGCACGGCGCCGGTGAAGGCGGCACAGATCCAACGATTCCAATCTCAGCCAATAAAGCAGCAAACTTTGCTTCAAAGGATATTCAATCCTACTTTGACGGTGCCTACGTTCTGGCCCCTCAAACACCTACTTTTTGGATGGACGGTTATACCGGAAGAGGGGATGGAACCTCCAAATATGAGGATGCTTTAATGTCCTTGATTAAGGATTATGTAGCTAATCACAAAGATATTGATTCCAATCGAATTTACATTGGCGGAGACTCTAACGGCGGGTATATGACCATGCTGATGGCGAGGGATTATACCAATTACTTTGCCGCTGCATTCCCAACTTGTGAAGCATTAAAAGACACGTTAATTTCAGATGCAGAAATTCAGAAAATGAAGGATCTCCCAATGTGGTTCATTGCCGCTAAAGCCGATCCAGTAGTTATCACTTCTCAATATGTTGAACCTACCTATAACCGCTTAGTCGAAGCTGGAGCAGATAATATCCATTTATCATTATTTGATAAGGTAGTCGATACATCCGGTTTATATACCAATGCGGATGGAACTCCATATGAATACAACGGACACTGGTCTTGGATTTACGTATATAATAATGCGCCAACAAACATCATCAACGGAAAGACAACCACCATCAT
>NZ_JBALSN010000581.1:0-1818 GCF_036966985.1 Neobacillus drentensis
GTACAAACTTCTGGTTTAACATCTGGTGATAATGGATATTGCATTTAAGATTCCCCCATTTTTTATTTTCTTATATGTAAATTGCAAGAAATGTGCCAGATGAAATAATGAGAGAAATCGTTGTGAATGGAGCGAGATACTATTTAATTGGGAATATTGTATGCATAGATGAATAATTCAAAAGACTATAGGTTGACTATTCACGACCCCCTTTGAGAATAATTTAAAAAATATATAGTTTGGCACGGAATTTGCAAGTATATATTTGAATTTTCAAAAAAGTAAGGGGGAATAAAAAATTTTCAGAAGACAAAGGGGTTATTTCTTTTATGAAAGCGTTTTAATCAAAAAGGAGGTATGATATGTGGAGAATGGCGTAAAGCTGAAAAGATCGTTAAAGCTGTGGCAGGTCGTAATCATGGGGTTAGCTTATATGACACCTATGGTGGTATTTGACACATTTGGAATTGTTTCGGGTGTAACCGAGGGGCATGTACCAACAGCCTATATTATTGCATTGATTGGGATGCTGTTTACTGCGTCAAGTTACGGGAAACTTGTTAAGGTTTTCCCACAAGCTGGCTCAGCCTATACGTATACCCAAAAAGCGATGAACAGGCATCTAGGTTTTCTAGTTGGATGGTCTTCGCTGCTTGATTATTTGTTTTTGCCAATGGTAAACGCTTTGTTAACAAAACTGTACCTCAATGCATTATTCCCATCTATGCCAGATATTATTTGGGTATTAGTGTTTGTAGGAATTGTTACATTCTTAAACCTGCGTAGCGTAAATGCCCTGGCAAATTTCAATACATTATTTGTTCTTGTTCAAATACTGATCATGGCAGTCTTCATTATTCTTGTTATTAAAGGTTTACATTCAGGAGAGGGAACAGGAACTGTTTTTAGCTTAAACCCATTTTTTGTTGAAGGCATGAACCTGCCAGTCCTTATTACCGGTGCAACGATTCTTTGCTTTTCTTTCCTGGGTTTTGATGCTGTTACAACATTGTCTGAAGAAACTCCCAATCCGCAAAAGACGATCCCAAAAGCAATAATGCTTACCGCTTTATGGGGAGGGGTTATTTTTATTACCACATCGTTTTTTATTCAATCCTATTTTCCAGATATATCTAGATTTAAAGAACCTGATGCCGCCCTTCCAGAAATAGCTCTATATGTAGGTGGAAAACTGTTCCAATCGATTTTCTTATGTACAACCTTTGTTAATACACTAGCCTCCGGACTTGCATCACATGCTAGTGTTTCCCGACTCTTGTATGTTATGGGGCGTGATAAGGTATTCCCGGAAAAATGGTTTGGATACGTTCATCCAAAATGGCGGACACCTGCAATTAATGTTTTAGTGGTGGGTGCCATCTCATTGTCAGCCTGGTTCTTCGATCTAGTTACGGCAACTTCGTTAATTAATTTTGGTGCGTTAATGGCCTTTACGTTTGTCAATCTTTCTGTTATTAGTCACTTTGCCGTTCGTCAAAAGATGCACAGGACACCTAGAGGTTTTTTTGATTACGTTATAATGCCTTTAATTGGTGCGGGAGCGGTTGGAATGCTTTGGATTAATCTAGAGGTTAGTTCCTTGATTATGGGAATTCTTTGGTTCATTGTTGGATTTACTTACTTACTATTTCTAACAAAGGCATTCCGAATAGCGCCACCCCAATATAAAGCGGAGGAAGCATAAACGAATAATCTTTTATGAAAGCAGTGGATTCTTCGATTTGTAAAGGGTTCCGTTTTCGGGAAGACACAAGAATTGACGTATGAATTGGCATACGTCTTTTTCTTTATTTATCA
>NZ_JBALSN010000582.1:0-10788 GCF_036966985.1 Neobacillus drentensis
GAATTATGATGTGATTTTATCAGGTATTACCAAAACTATTAATATCAATTTATTCTCGTTAATACAAAAAAACACTGAACATCCCTGAGAAATTTCTTAGGGGTGTTCAGTGTCAAAGGAATGGAAATCATCCTTCGATTTCTTGATGTTGAAAGCCGTTTTTGGTGGCATAGACTTCATACCATTTGTAGGTCGGGGCTTTGAACCACTCGTATTGTGGCAAATAAACCAAATAACTTAGATTGCCATCGGCATCATGAATTGTTTTGAATATTTTTACTGGACCCATTCCATATAGATATCCTTCCATACCGTCGCGGACAACATTTTTTTCAGCTTCTTTCTCTTCCTTATATAATCTCATCAGCCCATCAACAAAGATACTTAACAACACCAAGGTAATAGCAATTAAGCCGAAAATCAATAAATTGAACAAAAGAATACCTCCTAAGTTTTTGTAAAGATTCATATGTATGATTACTACACTATTAAACTTCTAACAATTGAGATCGCTCAACTCCTTTACTCGGATGACTTCATTTTGATTGTATATCCGGCAGAGAAGATAAGGTGTGATGAAAAATACAAGAAGAGCCTTTAAAAAGTGAAATATTCGTGAATTATCACTTACTGCATGGATAACATTGACTTTAACTATTTTTTTAATTATCAAATATTAAATATCACGAGGTGAAAATCGGGGCATTTCTCTCGCCGATGGTGAATAGTTCAATGTATATGGTGATCGGCACACTAAGCATTTGCCTGCTAAACGTTTCCATTCGTAGGATAAGCAGTAGAATGAACGTAAAAAATATGGCTTGAGGGGGATTGCTTAAGCAATCCCTCTACCAAGTTACCCCCAATATCGGAGGTAGTACGGAACGTAGGGTGTTGGATAGTATGGTGGTATATATTGGAGTTTTCGTTGTTGATATTGTGGATTTACATATTGATTGGGTTACATTTCATTTCCTTGATTACAATCCTTATATGGACCAATATAGGTGGAGTTTTTGACGGGTGCAATTACTTGTTCCCATTGTTTTTCATCCAAACAATAGGTATGCGACATGATATTGGCAGGTGTAAATTTTAAAATATCCGAACCAAGTATTACTTCTGGTGTGGGTGCATCAAAAATCGCCAATAGATGAGTGTTATCAACTACAGCAATCTCTTAATGCCACCAACCTTGTGGAACGTTATCTACCTGACCTGGTGTAATCGTGTAATTGAGAATCTGTTTCGTAAAAGGGTTCAAAATGGATACGGTAGCAGAACCAGAAATACAATAAACTAGCTCGGCTGCATTTTGGTGATAGTGCGGTTCAACGACATTATTTGTACTTAAAAAGATATCTAAGAGAGACACATTTTCCAGGGTATTTAACTGTTTAACACCTAATACATTAATATAGTTTTGGTTGTCCTTTATGAAGAGAGGGCTCTGATTAACATCAAACGTGTATTGAGTGGATGGGGATGTATAGTCCATATACGATACCATATTCTACACCGCTTATATAGAAATAAACATTTAGGCATGGTATGCACATACCTATAGTTGAGTGTAAGCTAATTTTAGGTGTTATAAACCCTGGAATTATATGTTAGAATTAATGGTGTTTATTTACTTTTTACACATAAGATGGGAGGACTTATATGATATTGGAAGCGGCTATGCTTACGGTTAGGCCAGGGATGGAAGAGGAATATGAAGAGGCATTTCGTCAGGCCACAGAAATTATTGCATCAATGAAGGGTTACATATCTCACGAATTACAGCGTTGTCTTGAGGTTAAGGGGAAATATTTATTATTGGTAAAGTGGGAAACTTTAGAAGATCATACAATTGGTTTTAGGCAATCAAACGAATATCAAGAATGGAAGAAACTGTTGCATCATTTCTATGACCCATTTCCAACTGTAGAACATTTTGAGAATATCCCGCTTTTGTAGACGTAATTTTTTAATTTAAGGAAGAGTAAACAAAGGAGTTGCTAAAGGCAATTCTTTTTTTTTAACTATTTTCATGAGCCAACGAAAGAAAATAGAAATAGGGGAAATGACTCTGGTTTACTATATGATCCTCGTTCATATATTCAAAAAATTAATGATTTTTAGGCTTAATGGATATTATGAATTTATAAGGGGGGTTGTAAGTGGATGAACTAGATATACATCATATTTTCGAACTTGGGCTTACATTAGTCATGATCGCATGCGGTATTACTGCCATCTCAAAAAAATTAAAGCAGCCTTACCCAATTTCATTAGTTATTGTTGGGGCGATAATAGGACTAATAAACATTCATGCCTTAGAGCCGTTAAAGGATTTTATTACAGAAGGAGAAGTATTTAACTTTGTCATCATTACACTCTTTTTGCCGGCCTTATTAGGCGAAGCGGCACTGAAACTGCCTTTTTCCCATTTAAAAGAAAATAAAGGACCCATTTTAGCTCTTGCGTTTGGAGCTACGCTTTTATCCTTTCTCATTGTTGGATTTTCTGCTATCTGGCTTTTAGGTTTTTCGATTCCTACCGCGTTTGTATTTGCAGCATTAATGAGTGCCACGGACCCTGTCAGCGTTATCTCCATTTTTAAAAGTGTCGGAGTGAACAAACGGCTCGCTACTGTTATTGAAGGAGAAAGTTTATTTAATGATGGTTTGGCGGTCGTTCTTTTTAAAATTTCCGCCTTTTATTTACTTACATATCTTGATCTAGGAGTAATTGGTTTCGGATATGGATTATGGGAATTTATTAAGGTTATTTCACTTGGTCTCATCATTGGAGGAGCCCTTGGCTATGGTTTCTCTAAATTAACCAGTTATTTTGACGACTACCCATTGGAAATCATCTTTAGTGTGATTCTGTTTTATGGTTCGTTTTTGCTGGCTGAAGCGGTTCATGCATCAGGTGTCATCGCCGTTGTTGTGGCTGCCCTGATTTTTGGGAATTATGGAGCAAAGATTGGAATGAGCCCGACGACGAAGCTGAACATTAATAATTTTTGGGAGGTTACTGCACTGCTAGCCAATTCAATCGTATTCCTAATGGTTGGATTGGAAATAACCAAGATTAACTTAGCGGACAAATGGGGTTTGGTTTTTCTTGCCATTTTGGTAGTACTTATTGCCAGAAGCATTGCGGTCTATTCAAGCCTGTTGTTTACTAAAAATTTTCCAACTCCTTGGAAACACGTGATCAATTGGGGAGGTCTAAAAGGTTCATTATCCATTGCGCTTGTTTTAAGTCTTCCTCATGATTTTACTGGAAGGGAAGAAATCTTAATTATTGCATTTAGTGTGGTATTGTTCTCATTAGTATTTCAAGGTCTTTCTATCAAGTGGTTATTATCCATTTTAGGACTTAATAAAAAAGCAGAAGGGTTTAAGGATTATGAAGAACTGATTGCAAGAGGTCATAGAATTGAAACAGCGATAAACGAAATACACACTATTAGAAAAAATTTGTTCATTACCGAATCAGCAGCGCAAGAACTGATCACAGAATACGAACAAGAACTACATGGCTTAAAGAGCGAAATGGAGCAACTTTTTGTGAAGTATCCGAGTCTAAAAGAAAAACAACAATCGATCTTACGAAAACATGCCCTATATGCTCAATACGAAGCGATTGAAAAATTGGTCAAAGAAGATATTATCTCTAATGAGGTTGCTGAGTATGAACAAAACCACATTACTGACAGAATCGTAAAATTAGAGGATATGCATTAAATATTAAAGCTGGATTCATAAACTAAGACTATAGAGTAAAACATAAAAACAGTGTTCCAATGTCTTGTTAATTTTTTTCTAAAAAGGGAGAGTCAACATTGTGGAATTGATTAAAAGAAAAGGGAATTTAGTTCGTTTGCATCCTGCCCAAATCCTTGTGATAGGTTTCGGAGGTCTAATTCTATTGGGGACTTTTCTTTTTATGTTACCGATTGCAACCTATGAAGAGGGACGCGGACTTAGCTTCATCGATGCTTTATTTGAGTCGACCTCAGCTGTTTGTGTTACCGGGCTGGCTGTAGTAGATACGGGGACAACCTTTACTTTATTTGGCGAAATCGTTCTGCTCTGTTTGATTCAAATTGGCGGTTGGGGATTTATGACCACAGGTATTTTATTGTTTATTATCTTGGGTAAAAAAATTGGATTAAAGGAACGTTTATTATTGCAGGATTCATTGAATGTATTTTCTCTTTCAGGAGTAGTCACCCTAGTAAAAAGGATCATCTTTATTACCTTTATTGTGGAACTAATTGGTGCAGTCACTTTAGCCATTCGTTGGTCCTATGACATGCCGCTCCAGAAAGCCATTTACTATGGTATATTCCATTCAATTTCAGCGTTTAATAATGCTGGGTTTGGTCTTGAATCTGACAACCTAAGTAAATGGGTAGGTGATCCGACAGTTAATATCATGATTACCTTTCTATTCATCACGGGTGGAATTGGTTTTACCGTTATTCTTGATCTCTTTCATAAAAGATCCTTTCGCAAACTATCTCTCCATTCGAAGGTTGCCCTACTTATGACACTAATACTTAACATCATAGGGACATTAATCATATTATTATCAGAATATAAAAATTCTGCAACGATTGGGAATCTGCCATTTGATGATAAGCTTTGGGCATCCTACTTTCAAGGCGTCGTCACACGGACAGCAGGTTTTAATACGATTGATATTGGAGCCATGAATCTATCATCTCTAGTTTTCATGATGGCACTGATGTTTATCGGTGCGTCCTCAGGGTCTACTGGTGGGGGGATTAAAGTAACAACCTTTGCCATTATTATTTTAGCTTTTTGGGCAGTAGTTACCAATCGGGATGATGTGAATATTTTTAAACGAAGACTTTCGTGGGAACTGGTCAATAAAGCATTATCGATTGTTGTGGCGGGAATGTTTTTTATCTTCCTCATTTTCTTCTTATTAACCTTTACCGAAAAAGCTGATATGAGCAAACTGCTGTTTGAAACCATTTCTGCCTTTGGAACAGTAGGTTTGTCCGCTAATTTTACACCAGACCTTTCGCCCTTCGGTAGAGTCTTGATTTCCATCATGATGTTTATTGGAAGGCTTGGACCTTTAACGATGGCATTTGCACTATTAAATACTCGTAAAGATGCAAAGGTTAGATATGCAGAAGAAAAATTGTTAATCGGCTAAGGTTAAATTAATAATTCTTGGGGTGGTAGATTTTCTATGGCGAAGCAAAGTTATGCTGTCATTGGGTTAGGGAGATTTGGTACAAGTATTGCATCCAAGTTGATTGAAGCAGATCAGGAAGTAATGGGAATTGATATAAATGAAGAACGTGTAGAAGATGGAAAATTATTGGTTACCCACGCAGTAGTCCTTGATTCAACTGAAGAGGAATCACTTAAATCGGTGGGGATTCGAAATTTTGATTATGTTATTGTCGCCATCGGTAATGATATGCAGGCAAGTATTTTAACTGTATTAATTTTAAAAGAAATGGGCGTAAAACAGGTGATTGCAAAAGCTCTGAATAAACGCCATGGACAAGTATTAACAAAAGTAGGAGCAGATTGGGTCGTACACCCTGAAAGAGATATGGGCGAACGTGTAGCCCATCAACTTCTAGCCCCCAATGTGTTGAACTATATAGAACTGTCAAAAGAATACAATATTGAAGAAGTATTGGTACCCAAAAGTATGACAGGAAAAAGTTTACGTGATCTGGATTTACGAGCTCAATATAATGTGAATGTCATTGCCATTCTAAGTAATGAAAATGTAATCATTTCACCCTTTCCTGAACATCTTATTCAAGATGGGGATAAGTTAGTAGTCATTGGACACCGTAATGATCTTAATGAGTTTACGAACAATAAATAACCGATTATTTTTACCGAGAAGACATCCATGTTCGGATGTCTTTTATATTACAAGCCTGAGATTATTTCGTTCTGTTATCCTTTATATCAATAAACAAATTTCCTTTAGTCCCTACTACAGCATAAGAGATGGTATCAAGATTAAGGTTTCTTCTCTTAAGCTCTTCCATTAACCATTTTTCATCGTAGGTGTTTTGGGACAAGTTATTGTATATGATTTTACCATCATAGATCAACTCAATCGGAAGAAATTGCTTTAAATCCTCCTTAGTGGTTGAAAGGTATTGTGGTTTTTTTAAGACTGAAAGTGAGCCGTTTATCTCTAAAATGGCACATTCAACTTCTTCAATATTAAAAATATCTTTGCCTCGTAATGCCTGTTTCAGAGAATCTAGTGAATACTGCATTCGTTCCATTGATTCTACGAGAATTTCTCCATTTTGTATTAAGGTAGCAGGTTCTCCAGCAATCCATTTTCTTAAGCGTGGATTTCGTAGGGCCACTAGATTTAGAATAAAAACAACAGCACCCATGAGGAGGAACGAGATAATAAAATAAAGGATTTTAATACCTAGATTAAAGGCTAGATTTCCTGCAATTGTTCCCATGGTAATGGAAGCTATATAAAGGTGATAAGTCTTGTGGGCAATCGTTTGTTTACCGAGAATCAGGACAAATATCCACAATATAATAAATGAAGTAAACGTTCGAATGATAATTTCAACGGATTCTGACATCGCTTTTTCTCCCAATATAATCCAACAAATCGTTTTTGATAGTATGTTCCTTGCGCAAGCCGATTATTCTAAAGTGAACCACAATTAGTTGTCTGTAAAAATTGAAAAAATTAATAGTTTTGAATATTTATGGCTACTTAATAGTGTAAAATTTATGGTAAAATATGTGAATATTAAAACGATTGAGGGGATTAAATGGTGATCAATTACAATGGGCGGAAATTTGCATCGGTTGAAAATACAGCAAATGGAGAAGTTTCTTCAAATACATTTTTTGAATACAAACAAGAGGGAAACATACTTTCCGCAACATATCGTGGTGGGGAGATTGTAAAGGGAACGCTGATTGGAATTGTTAAGGAAAATGGCCATTTACAGTTTAGATATAACCATGTAAACACAAAAAATGAAATAAGAGGCGGGCAGTGTTACTCGATTCCAGAAACTCTCCCAGATGGAAGAATTAGATTACATGAGAAATGGAAATGGACAGATGCTGAGCAAACTGAAGGAGAATCAGTTATTGAAGAGGTTATTAATTAATCGATATTTGGAAATAGAGTAAGGAGGGTGATCGTATGGAAAAGCAAAGAAAATTAATTGAATCCATACGTTTGTATGGGTCAGTTGGCCTTGGTATATTAATGGCTATTCAATGGTTAAATATAAGCGTTGGGATATCAATTTTAATTGTAATGGCATTCATTGATCAAATATTTATAAAACCAAAATTGAAGCCTGATAATTCGAGGTGAAAATATTGTCCATTAAAGGTCTCAATCATTTTTTATTTTCCGTTTCGAATTTGGAGAAATCTATCGATTTTTACCAAAATGTTTTTGAAGCAAAGCTGCTGGTAAAAGGTAAAAGCACTGCTTATTTTAATTTAAATGGAATGTGGCTGGCTCTTAATTTAGAGAAAGATATTCCCCGAAATGAAATACATCATTCCTACACACATATAGCTTTTTCTATTGATGAAGAAGAGTATGATCGTTTGTATAAAAAACTAACAGATTTGAATGTTACTATTTTATCAGGACGTCCAAGAGATGAAAAAGATAAGAAGTCGATCTACTTTACGGACCCAGATGGGCATAAGTTTGAGTTTCACACTGGTACCTTACAAGATCGATTAGATTATTACAAACAAGAAAAAGGACATATGAAGTTTTACATCTAAAGGTAAACTCACAAAAGCCCATGTTTTTTGGGCTTTTTCTTTTTTGCGGAACACCCCCTATATTTTGCGTGTTTTATCCACTTCACCTTTATTATAATGAACATATAGGATTTAACTGGGAATTCTTTCTTTTCGAAAGGAGTAACGGAATGAACACAGACCTAAATTTAATAAGAAGCGCGCAGCAATTGCTTCAGAATATGCCTGATGCGATGTTTATTATTGGCCTTGATCATAGGGTTTTATGGGTAAACCTTGCCTTCCAAAAACTATTTGGTTCAGATCAAACAAAATGGGACGATGGATTAACGAATTTAATCTTCCATGAAAAGAAAGATAATGATCCCATTATTGTTCATTGTCATGATGGATCCTCAATCTCTGTCAAGTTGCAATTAACTCCGATTACTGAAAACGAATCCACACCCATCGCTTTTACTGGGATTTTAAAAAAGACCACCATCGAACAGTTCCTTGACGACGATATAAGGTATAAAATTGTCGCAGATAACACATCGGATGTGATTGTGCTCGTTGACAATAGGGCAATCGTACGATATGTATCACCATCCATTCTTCAGATCATAGGTTACACAGTTGAACAATATGAAGGCATGGATGCATTCGATATTATTCATCTCGAGGATCGAGGCCGTGTTCGCACCTTGCATTTACAAGCTATTCAAACTAAACATGAGGTTTATTTGGAATACCGCCTCATTCATTCACAGGGTACAATTCTTCATGTAGAAACTAGGGTGAAACCTGTGCTAGACAGTTTTGGTAATGTAAAGTATGTCGTCGCAGTCGTTCGGGATATCACATCCCGCAAACAGACAGAACAATTACTAGAAAATATTTTAGAAAGTGTAAATGCCGCAGTGTGGTCAACAGATAAGGATTTCAGCTATTATACCTTTTGTTCTGAGAGTATCGAAAAAATATCGGGAATTCCTAGACATGAAATCATGAATAACCCAATCCGGCTTCATGATCACATCCACCCAGAAGATAATGTTATGCTAATGGGGGAAGTAAAGAATAATTTAGATAAGGGTGTGCCCGTCAACAAAATCATTCGTTATACCCATATTGAAAATGAAACTAGATGGGGAAGGCTCATGGTTCATCCGTTTTTGGACAACACAGGGGCCGTTGAACGGCTTGATGGATTGATTCTGGATATTACCGAGAAAAAGCGATCGGAGTTAGCATTAGAGGAAAGTGAGCAAAGGTATAAGTCATTATTTGAAAACAATTTGGATGGAGTTTTTTCAATTGATTTAAAGGCATATTTCGTCAATGCGAATCAATCATTTGAAAAAATAACGGGCATCAAAATAGACGAGTTGCCGGATCGTTGCTTAATTGGCTTGATTTATGACGAGGATCACTTGTCTATCTATCAAGTTCTCTCGGAAGTCATTCAAACCCATGAATCAAGAGACATTGAATGCAGGATCGTCCGCTATAGGCAAAGGGAGCCTCGCATTGTCCATATTACCCTTGTTCCGATCTTCCTTTATGGTGAACTGATGGGGGTTCATGGGATGGTTAAGGATATAACCGAGCGCAAAAAAGAGGAACTTGAGTTAATACAAAGTGAAGAAAGATATAAGACGCTTCAGCAGAGTATTAATCGTTTCTCCCATGATCTAGCGAATGTAATCAAAGTTTCTGAACTAGAAAATCGTTTAATTGACGAGGTTAAGAGAGTGTTACCTGTTACGAGTGCATCCATTGAACCAATTCCAAGAAATTTAGAAGCCACTCTAAGTGACAAAAAGGAAAAATGGGTCAAAATTGCAGAAAAGGATCAGCTTATCTATTTAAGGATTGGCATCGATCAAGCTTTGAAAAAAATAGAGGAAGAGTGGCTTGAAACAGCCGTTCATTATGTCACGATTTTATATGATAATCTCGGGTTTATTGAAGATCTGATGAAACGCATTGAAGACATGGTAAGTATCAACGAGACCCCAAAATGGATGCTCCGGCTTTTGTTTAGACTCTCGGAAAAGGAACGGGCCTCACTTTCCAGCGATTTGCATGATTCTGTTTTGCAGGATCTCATCATTTGGTACCGTAAATTGGAGTCATTACGTTCCACATCTAAGTTTAACGATGGGATACAGGAGGAATTGATGCAAATTGAAGAGGGATTGCTAGATGCCATTCATCAAATTCGAATTACCTGTAACGAACTACGACCGCCATTTCTTTTAAAGATGGGGCTGGTGGAATCCTTAAAGAGTTTGTTTTCGTATGCCCGAATGTTTTCTAATTATGAGATTGAATTCTCAGCAATGGATTTAATCCATCCATTAAATGAAGATCAAATCCTTGGCATGTACCGTATTGTACAGGAGCTATTAAATAATGCCACTAAACATTCGAAAGCAACAAAGGTAACGATGAATTTGACCAGCAAACAGGAATATATTCATTTTTCTTATGCTGATAACGGAGTCGGGATCGAATTAACTTCCATTGGCGGCTCATTTAAACATATGGGTTTAGCGGGTATCGAAAATCGGGTCCTAAGTTTAGAGGGGAAAGTGGAGTTTCATTCTGTTCCTCAAGAAGGTTTTCACATGGATATTACAATACCGACTATAACAGCGCAAAAAGGTGATCACTATGGAAATATTATTGGTGGATGATCATAGATCCGTCGTCGAAGGAACAAAGATGCTAATTGAGTCAGAACCAGATATGAATGTTACGATTGAAACGGACGTTTATCTTGTCCCGGACTTGGTCCGTTTAAAGAGTTTTGACGTAATATTGTTTGATTTATATATGCCTAATATCAATGGAGCTGATTTGGCGCGAAAGGTGCTCGAAGATGTTCCTGACGCCATAATTCTCATTTATTCGGGATTTGATATTGCCCCACATTTTAATTTGTTGATGGAATCAGTTGTGTCTGGCTTTATTTCGAAAACTTCGACCAGCGAGCAGTTAGTTCAGTCTATCCGCAGCG
>NZ_JBALSN010000583.1:0-2851 GCF_036966985.1 Neobacillus drentensis
GACAAATAGATTATTATTATTTAAAATTCAACACATTTTCCCAATTACATAAAAAACCTTTATGGATTTAAGGAGGATAATAGTATTACCCGCAGATTCCACTATAGTTAATTTTTGGTAAAATTGTACGATGAACCTTAAATTTACCTACTAATATGTGAAAAATGGACTGTAACTATTTTACCTCTGTAAAAAATCTAAAACCAAAAATGAAAATTATTTTAGGAATTTTCCCAACTAACCCGGAATAGTTATTTAGTACCATTAGCAAGGAATCATGTAAAGGAGGAAAATATGAAACGCAGAGATTTTGTTAAATATGCAGGGGGCGGTATTGCTACTTTATTTGTAGGAAGCATGATGCCATCATGGATTTCAGGTAATAAGCTATTTGCGACAGAACAAGTTCAAGAACTTAACTTTACGATTACCGATGGGATAAAGGACATGGCAACGCATAATGCAATTAACAAGGCTCAGTGCTACTTCTGGTTTTACAAGGAGAAAAATTTCCCTGAAGAGGTCCCTGGCCCCCACATTTTTACCACTGTAGGTAATCCAGTTAAGATCACAGTTACGAATGGTCTGGATGAACCCCATGCGTTTTACATACCGGGACTAGTCGACACTGGTCCGATTAGGCCTGGAGATACAATTACAAAACAATTTGTTCCTGCTAAAGCCGGAACTTATTTATATTATGACAACCTTAATGCCCCTGTGAACCGAATGATGGGACTCCATGGTGCGCTAGTTGTCATGCCAAATGAGGCAAAAGCAGGTCATCGTGTGACCCCATATTCAAACCCAACATCAGCAGTCCAACAAATTTTTGATGACTTTGGTTCTGCGGCACACTTCCCAGGATTGGCTTGGTAGCAAGGGGACGAAGCGACGAATACACGACCTTTCCGACAGCATATCTACATTAAATTTGACAAATCCGAAAATGCCAAAATTCAACTTTCCAAAGGAAAACAATGATGTAGTCCTAAAACTAACTGTTAAGAATGTTGCTGGGGCTGAAGATTCTACTAATGTGACGATCAAGACTAAATCAGAAAACATCGCGATTACTGGGGCTGAATATCGAAGTGGAGAATGGAGAATTGATGGTACCTCTGCGGTAAAAGGACCTGGGGTGACGGTCACTATTTACCTTGGCCCTCCTTCAAACAACCAAATTATCGCGAAAGTAGCAGTTGACACGCTTGGTGCGTGGAGATATCGTGGCACTGGAACAGTCACAAATGTTCCTCGGGTCGGAAGTGTCACTGCCACATCACCTACAAGTGTAGATGTTCCAAGTCTTGCATACAGATTTAGGTAGATCTTAATCTCAAAGCTGGAAAGTTACTAATATAAAGTAGCTTTCCAGCTTTTATTTTTGTGAAGTGATAATAGAACGGCCAATCCCATTGAGAATATACTGTTTACAAGGAAGGGTGGATGTATATGTTTTTCTTTGTGATATTTCTAATTGGATTAGTCTTACGTTAATATTAATTAAAATAGATGCTAGCTGGATAACCTGGAGTCCAGCAATAATCTTCTTCTTAGCAGCAATTCTTACTGCTGTAAAGGCAGTTATTTTTCCAGGGGAAGGAATGGCGGATTTAGCAGAACGAATCTATCTAATGATTTTTGGTACAGCTGCAATCGGTTCTATTATTGGCGGGGGAATCGTCCAATTTATAAAGAGTAAAAAATAAATAATTAAAATGAATTTCCTTCAAACCGATTTGGATAAATCCTCGTTACCTTTAACGAAGGCCCATTAAGAATGAAGGAGTTGCATGTGAATGAAAAAACGATTAAAGGTCTTACTTGGATTGGTAATGATGTCGATGTTTTTGTTTGGTGCAGTTGCATTCGCAGCTACAGATTTTACACAGTTGGGATTTTCTAAGGTGGTCGCAGAAAGGGAGATTGAAGCAGGGGAAGCAGCTAAGATGAGTCATAGTGGAATTAAAATTCAAATACCTGAAGGGGCCTTCACTAACGACGTCACGTTTCAAGTCCTAGAAGGGGATAATAAAACATTCCAAAATGTTGCTCCTGCAGGTGAAACTGTAATCATGAATTTTGCGTTTAGAGTAATAGATTTAGAGACAAATGAAATTATTGGATCATTTAAGAAACCTCTCACGTTCAGCTTTAAAGATAAGGATGTAAACAAGGGAAGTATCTATTACAATTACAAAATTGATGGAACGATTGCTAACAACAATGCAGCCTCAGTAATTGATGGAAGAACGTTAACCCATCCGGTTGCAGGAGCACCTGTAGGCTGGTTTATTACATCACCTACTAAAAATATTAAAAAATAAGTAAGAATCAATTTGTACTTAATGAAAAAAGCCCATGAATCTCAGTTGTGAGAATCATGGGCTTTCAGCATTTATGTTCCTAACACTTTTTTACCTCTTGGCTGGGTTCCGTTGGCGTCAGGTTCGAGTGAGATCCCAATCGCATCAAAAGAAATTTCTTCTTTCAACTGGTAGGTAAGGGAGCCATTACCTTCATCATCGACATGGAAGGTTCCTGCACTTTTTCGGTTCCCATCATGGATGAGCCACACCTGGTATGCCTCAGACCCCTTGGTATCATCAAGACCATTAATATGAAAAACGAGCTGTTTTTTATCACCTTGTTTGTAAAGCAGAGCCTGCCCCTTGGCGGAATCAACCCCAGGATTTGCTGTTTTTAAGGTGTAAATCTCAATGACCTCGGGTGGAATATTAACTTGTTCCTTTAATTCTGTTACTTGGTCTCTAAGATTTATATTATTCCAAATGACTCCCACAAAGCTAAAGAGAAAAGCGGCTGCTGCCAATCCATAAAGAGTCTG
>NZ_JBALSN010000584.1:0-1961 GCF_036966985.1 Neobacillus drentensis
GTTTAAAACTTTCTCAAGTAATTGTAGGATTAATTCCTGCCGGTGTTCTGGGCGTTCTTTTTAACGACTATATTGATGAACACTTATTTTCAACTGCAACTGTTTTAATTGGTTTAGTTATTGGGGCGGTCCTAATGATTCTTGCTGATGCTATAGGTCCAAAGCGTCCGAAAGTACAAACAGTTGACCAAATTACCTATAAGCAAGCATTAACTGTCGGTTTGTTTCAATGCTTTTCACTTTGGCCAGGATTCTCTCGTTCAGGGTCAACAATCTCTGGAGGAGTTCTGATGGGGATGAGTCACCGTGCTGCCGCTGATTTTACCTTTATCATGGCAGTGCCAATCATGGCAGGTGCTAGTTTTCTCTCATTATTAAAGAATTGGGAATATATGACGGCGGATGCCCTTCCCATCTTTATTGCAGGATTTATTAGTGCCTTTATTTTTGCTCTTTTGTCTATTCGCTTTTTCCTAAAGCTTATTAACAAAATAAGATTATTACCATTTGCCATTTATCGTATTGTACTGGCAATCATCCTGTATATTATATTTATCTAAATAATTCGTCGCTTCTCTGTTTTCCGTAAGAAACTTGCCTATACCTACAACTCCTATTCGAATATTTTACAATAAGGACTGTTGAATGGTTACAGGGGAGGAGGGAAAACAAACATGGGGATAGAACGGTGCGAGAAGCACTGTTTATGTAATGAAATGGAACAACTTCTTGAAGAACAACAAAGGTTATCCTTGGATGATTTTAGATTTGTGTGTGATAAAATTGGATATGATACCATTCCGTTTGTCCTGTCAAATGAGAAATGTGCTTTTAAGGTATTTGCAAGAACAAGAAATGGTAAATTATTTACTACACAAGTGTTTCGGTTAGAAAATCTAGACTCAAGACATTGCTGTGCAACGTTATCACTGCTTTTGCCAGTAGATATGGATGGGTATCCAGTAGAATTATGTGATGAGGTATTCTCACTAGTAAAAACAAATAAATGCATTATTGTAGATTTGTCTTGTTTTTGTAGTATTAAACCTTTGTCACCCAAATTAGTTAATCGTGAACTGCCTATTGTGGAACCAAAAGGTTAATAAAAATGTGAGTGGGTCTATTAATTGAATAATAGACCCTATTTCTATTTAAGAAAAATCTGGAAAATCACTGATGATTCCTTCTACATGGAAATTTTTTAGCGTCTTTATGTCATTCTTTTTATTAACTGTCCAAATAATTGTTTTAAAGCCATGGTGATGAATTCTTTTGATCATCCGCTTATTCACCATAGTTATTTTTGGATTTACATATGACACATAGCTGGAAAAAGACTTTAAATTCTTATTCGAAATCATCTTTACACCGGTGCTTTTAACCAAAATCCCAATTGGAATGGCAGGCAGAAGTTCATGAAAACGTTTAAGTGCACCACGGTCAAAGGATTGAACTATAATTTGCTTGTCAACGGTTGTTAACTCTCTTTTCTTTAGCTCAACCGCAAGTTTCTCCTCCATTAGGGGATAAAGTGAGGGTTTTTTTAGTTCAATTAAAAAGCCAATTTTTCCAGCAAACTCCTCAAATACCTCAGAGAGAGATGGGATCTTCTCACCTGCAAAATCACAATGAAACCAACTTCCTGCATCAAGACTTTGAATTTCTTGTAAAGTAAAATCCTTTACTTTCCCTTTCCCATTCGTTGTTCTGTTAACGGTTGGATCATGTATCACAACTAATTCACGGTCCTTTGTCATCTGAATGTCAAGCTCAAGGTAGTCTACACCTAGTTCTACGGCTTTCCTAAAGGATGAAATTGTATTCTCTGGACAGTAGCCTGCCGCACCTCTATGACCAATTTTCAAAGGAGAGTCTTCGTTCTTTTTCTCATAAAACCGTGTTATTGCTCGTACTATTACCATGATAAGTATTAAAAAAAGCGTAGCAGCATTCCTCAAGTT
>NZ_JBALSN010000585.1:0-9062 GCF_036966985.1 Neobacillus drentensis
TTGAAGAATATGGCTTAAAGGTTATTTATACCCCTGGCGGTCAAAGGCGATATATTCTTGATGAGGTTCAACAGCTTTTCTCTAATCAGGGGTTTTCCGGACAAATTGGATTTGGTACAAAACCTGCTCTGTTAATTCGGGATTTTACCATAGCATTTACTGAACCGCATTCCCAATTAGCTATTAAAATGGATTATCAAATCACTGCCACCCAACAACTTATCGAACAAGCTCTTAACGATAAGATTCCAATAATCTTTAGTAAAACGATTTATGAAACTAAAAATAAGGTTTCTAGATTATGGTGTGAAAAATTTCCCTCGCTTCAAATTTTAGACCGCGAAAGCACATGGGTCAATATTCATCCAGATTTATCTGACTATCCATATGATTTGATTAACCCGACTGTATATATATCTTCTTTGTACGATGATCAAGTAGATGATTTCTTGAAAGATAGACAAATTGATACATTAATATTAGCTGGGACAACTACAAGTGGGAGTATAAGAGCAACTGCAGTAGATGCTCTTCAAAGAGGTTATAGAGTAATCATTCCTAAAGAGGCTGTAGGAGATCGAAATCAAACCTTACAGAACTCAACATTATTAGATTTAAACGCAAGGTATGCAGACGTAATGAATCTGGATAAGGTTCTTAATGCTATGAAACCATGAGCAGCGCATTTGAATAAAACCATGATTATCCTTTGGTAATCATGGTTTTTTATTTTTAGAAAAATTTAATAAAATTGAATATTGACACTTATAGTGCTGTAAGATAAAATAAAATCATGAAAGCTTTGGTAAGTTTGGTAGATTGAGATAACTTTTGGAGAAATAATACAACTTTGATAACTTCAAACTATCAGTGTTCATGATTTTCTATTATTTTTAGGAGGAGTACAAATGGAAAATACTCAGGTAGTATCAAAGTTTTTGAAAACGGGTGAAATGTTCAAGGAAAGTCTTCGTGATGGCCGGACAGTATACTATAAGGGTGAAAAAATTCAAGATGTGACCATTCATCCAGCTACTAGCGGCGGTATCAATATTATGGCTAAGATCTTTGATGCTCAGCATAACCCGGAAACTCAGGATAAGCTAACGTATATCAATCAAGAGTCAGGTGAACGAGTCAGTAAAGCTTGGATGATTCCCAGAACGAAGGAAGACCTTAAGAGCCGCAGAGAATTGACTGACTATGTAGCTCGGGAAACCTTTGGCGTGTTTGGCAGACCATTCGATTTAGCTCCTCTTGTTCCAGTGGGTATGGCCGCACATCTTTCGAAATTCCGCAGTAAAAGGCCAGAATATGCTGAAAATGTTCTTCACTATATCGACTATGCTCAGAAAAATAACTTGATGGGTCCAGAAGTACTAGTAGATCCTCAGAATGACCGTTCCAAAGCAGCTGCTGCGGGTGCCCGCCTATTCGATGTTGAATTAGGAAGTCAAATAAAAGGAGGCAGCTCCACACCTGCTTTGCTCCGGGTAGTGAAAGAGACTGAAGAGGGGATTTATATTAGCGGTGCAAAAGCAGTAGGTTCGATTTCTTCCCAAGGTAACGAAATGATTCTCTCCAATCTTATGCGTCCAGGGCTGTTACCGGAAGAATCTCTTTGGTTAGCTGTTCCTATCAATGCACCAGGCATCCACATTGTCTGCCGTGAATCGGTCTCTTCAGATCCTATCAGTTCTTATGATCACCCGGTTAAATCACGCGGAGAAGAAATGGATTCCTTCTTAATTTTTGATAACGTTTTCGTAGAAAAATGGAGAATATTCAATTATGGTGTCCCAGAACTCAATGAATTGTACGGCGGCGTTGTATTAGGAGTACACTGGCACGTGTTATCCCGTCTAGCTACCAAAGCTGAATTGTATGCCGGTGCTGCTCAGCTAATCGTAGATGCGCTTGGAACAGGAAAAATTCCAGGAGTTCGTTCTATCGTATCGGAAGTGATTCAATATGCTCAAACGTTAAGAGCCTACGTTTTAGCCTCTGAAGAATTAGCTGAAATGACTGAAGATGGCGTTATGTGGCCGGATGTCAATATGCTTACAGCTGGACGCCTTTATGGTATCACGCATTATCCGCAAATAATCCATCATCTCCAGGAATTATGCGGACAAGGACTGGTCATGAGATTCTCTGAAAAAGATTATGCACATCCTTTTATTGGAGGCAAATTAGAGGAACTACTGGTTGGACGCGATTTAACTTCGAAGCAGAAAAACTTGTTGATGAACTTCATTTGGGATATTACTACAGATTCTCACGCAGGCCGCGTTGCTCTATTTGAAAACGTTAATGCTTTGCCGGCACCGCTGCTTCGTGAGCGTTTGTATCATGAATATGATCGAACACCGTTTATGAACCATATTCGTAAGTCGATCGGACTTCCTTTGTAGGTGAAGTTTATAAGAACAATAGCTTAATAGGTTCTAACTATTTTGGAGGCGTGTAAATGAAAACAAATTACCGAATAGGATTAGTTGTTCCTAGTTCCAATACAACGATGGAAACGGAAATTCCAGCAATGCTTCGTTGGAGAGAACAAGTTGATCCGAATTTGTCGTTTACTTTTCACTCAAGTAGGATGCGAATGAAACATGTTACAAAAGAAGAATTAAAAGCCATGGATGTAGAAAGTGACCGCTGCGCTGTCGAACTTTCGGATGCCAGATGTGATGTTCTTGCGTATGCATGCCTTGTCGCTATTATGTGTCAGGGGCCCGGTTATCATATGGAGTCTGAACAGCGCCTATTTAATGCAACAAAAGAAAATGGAGCAGCTACACCGGTTATTAGCAGTGCTGGTGCTCTGGTAGATGGCATTAAAACATTAGGAGCTCAAAAAGTCGCTATTATTACCCCTTATATGAAGCCTTTAACGAAACAGGTGATTGACTATATTGAGGCAAGCGGCATACAAGTAACAGATTCGATTAGTCTGGAAATCCCAGATAATTTGGAAGTTGGACGTCAAGACCCTATGCGTTTGCTAGAGATTGTTAAAAAATTAGATATTAGCCAAGCTGATGCGGTTGTCTTATCCGCTTGTGTTCAGATGCCTTCATTAGAAGCAATTCAGCTTGTTGAGAATGAAATCGGAAAACCAGTGCTTTCAGCAGCTGTTGCTACCGTATACAACATTCTTAAAACTCTTGATCTGCACCCGTATGTGCCAAATGCAGGTAAGCTACTATCAGGGGATATCATCTCTAAACTTCCAATTGAGGAGGGGAATTATAATGGATGAAGTAAAAAATAAATTTCGAGAGTCGATGAGCCGGCTTGCTACTGGAGTAACAATTGTCATGACTGAAATTGAGGGCCGGCCTTGGGGCTTAACTGTAAGTGCGTGCTGTTCAATTTCAATGGAGCCACCTTTAATTTTAATAAGCCTAGCTACACAAGCAGCTAGTACACAAGCGATAATTAATAACCAACGTTTCAGTGTCAGCGTCCTTGCTGAGGATCAAATTGACGTAGCAAGATCTGGGGCAAAAGCAGGTGCACCAAAGTTTTTTGAGGAGTTTGCAGAAAGTAAGGGCAGTTTTAATTATGATGTCAAAAATGCTCTAGCAAATGTTCATTGCAGAGTTGAACAAACAGTGACAGCTGGTGATCATACTATTTTTATTGGGTTCGTGGAAGATGTGATATTAGGTGAATCTAAATCACCATTGCTTCATTTTAATAGACAATTTGGAGAATTTAATACAGCTGTAAGGAACTAATTCAAGTGAATGACTTTCCAAGATTGGTATGTTACTAATCTTGGAGGGTTATGGAGGGAGAGTTGTTGTGGTGCATCAGCAAGGTGATGAGGAATTGTATAAAGAAAGAGGTTTTGGAAAATTATTGGGTTTTGGTAAGAAACCAGCTTTGATCGTTGTTGATATGATTGAAGGTTTTACTGATCCTAGTATGCCTATGGGTTCCGAGTTAACCCCGCAAATAAATAAAGTAAATGCACTTTTGGAAATTATCCGTAATAAGGATCTGCCAGTATTCTTTACTACCATTTCTTATGATGATGATACATTTGCTGATTCAGGATTATGGTACCAAAAGATGGAGGGACTAAAGACTTTAAAAGCAGGTACCAGTGCAGTGAATGTGGATCCCAGATTAGATTTCCGTTATGGTGACGGCTTAATTGTTAAGAAATATGCATCAGCATTTTTTGGGACCGATTTAATTGCACGTCTGAATGCACAGAATGTTGATACTGTGATAATTGTAGGTTGTACAACATGTGGTTGTGTTCGTGCTACAGCTGTTGATGCGTTGCAATACGGATACAGACCTATCGTTGTGGAGGATGCGGTAGGGGATCGTTCATTAGCATCCCATGAACAAAGTCTTATCGATATGCGCCAGAAATATGCCGATGTATTAACTACCGAGGAAATCATAACATCAATATCTGCTAAATATCCTAAGGGTTCATTTACAGCTTTAATAAAAGAATAATTTTTTCAATCAACGCTTTAGGCCTTAAACGTTTTTGATTAATGAAAAAGAAGGCCAGGTTGGATTCCCTTATAACTAATACAATAGATAGTGAGGAGGGAAAATCCTGAAATATTATAAAAATCTATTCAACTCGCATTTAGCAGAATTAAAACATGGCTCTTATATAACGATTGGCTCCTTTGATGGCGTACATAAAGGCCATCAGCAATTAATTTCAAGCACTGTATTGGAGGGTAAAAAAAATAACTACCCCACGATTGTCATAACATTTGACCCTCTACCGAAAACCTTTTTTAACAACACGGAATTACCATCGTCTCTTATTACCAGTCCGTACACCAGAGCGGAGAGAATAGCTGCTCTTGGAGTCGATATCCTCATTGAATATACTTTTGATAATACCTTTTCAACCATTAGCTCCGATGATTTTGTGGACAGCGTTCTATTGGGTTTAAACCCTAAAAAATTTTTCGTTGGAAAAGACTTTAGGTTTGGCCATAAAGGTTCAGGAACCCCCGAAGCTTTAAAACAAATAGGTGCCAGATTGGGATTTGAGACGGATATTTTCGAATTTACGCATTTGGCTGATGAGCGTATCTCCAGCACTAGAGTGCGCCAGGCGATAAATAATGGTGATCTTAAGCTTGCTTCTGATCTTATGGGGAAACAACACGAATTGTGCGGCAGGATTGTCAAGAGTTTGAATGATTATAAAGGACTATTTGTGCCAGATGCGGCCCTCATTCTGCCGCCTGCAGGGGAGTATTGGGTCAATCTGAAAAATTCTACTAACAAATACTTTACTAAAGCAATTATTTTCCCTACCAATCAATTTATTGAAATGAATTTAGACCAGGCTGCGATTAACTGTATTTCTAAAGATAGGGTTACTGTAGAGTTTCTTCAGTCTGTGTCTACAGCAGTTCCTAAGGAAATTGAATTAGAAATAGCTAACCAGCGTCATTCTATACTAAGTTAAATTGTTCATTTCATTATACTATATTGCGAGAATTTATTAGAATATTGACACTTTTTGAAACTAACCTTAGACTTTATCTATGATAAATTCGACAAGTTTAGCAACTTGAGGCTAATTTAATAAGCTGTTTAAACTTTGTTAACTTCAAAATGTGATAGACAAGGATTCTCGTAAATATTTTTTAGGGGGAGAAGGATGGAAAATATTTCGGTAGTTTCAAAGTATTTAAAAACAGGCGAGATGTATAAGGAGAGTCTTCGTGATGACAGGACCGTTTATTATAAGGGCGAACTGATTCAGGATGTAACCACTCACCCAGCCACTAGCGGTGGTATAAATATTATGGCTAACATCTTTGATGCCCAGCATAACCCAGAAACACAGGATAAGCTTACGTACATCAGGTCAGACATAGGGGAACGAGTGACCAAAGCCTGGATGATTCCTAGAACAAAAGAAGATTTGAAGAGCCGAAGAGAATTAACGGATTATATTGCTCAGGAAACCTTCGGGGTGTTTGGCCGCCCATTTGATTTGGCGCCTCTCGTGCCTGTGGGAATGGCGGCATATCTTTCAAAGTTCCGCAGCAAAAGGCCTGAATATGCAGATAATGTCCTCCACTATATTGACTATGCCCAAAAAAATAACTTGATGGGTCCTGAGGTGTTAGTTGATCCTCAAAATGACCGTTCAAAAGCCGCGGCAGCTGGTGCCCGCCTGTTTGATGTCGAATTGGGGAGCCAAATAAAAGGCGGCGATTCTACTCCTGCTTTACTCCGGGTGGTGAGGGAAACAGAAGAAGGAATCTATATTAGCGGAGCGAAAGCGGTAGGTTCCATTTCGTCCCAAGGAAATGAAATGATCCTCTCTAATCTGATGCGTCCTGGTTTGTTACCTGAAGAGTCATTATGGTTATCAGTACCGATAAATTCACCAGGCATTCACATTGTCTGTCGGGAAACTGTCTCTTCCGATGCGGCAAGTACCTATGATCACCCGGTTAAATCACGAGGAGAAGAAATGGATTCCTTCTTGATTTTTGATAACGTTTTCGTGGAAAAGTGGAGAATTTTTAACTATGGAGTACCAGAACTTAATGAATTATATGGAGGGGTTGTATTAGGAGCGCACTGGCATATTCTCTCTCGTTTGGCAACCAAAGCGGAAATGTATGCCGGGGCTGCCCAGCTGATTGTTGATGCTTTGGGAACAGGGAAGATTCCAGGTGTACGTTCTATCGTATCAGAAGTGATTCAGTACGCTCAAACCTTGAGAGCATATGTATTGGCCTCAGAGGAACTAGCTAAACCAACTGAAGATGAAGTGATGTGGCCAGATGTCAATATGCTTACCGCCGGGCGACTTTATGGTATTACACACTATCCGCGGATTATCCATCATCTACAGGAATTATGCGGACAGGGATTGGTTATGAGATTCTCTGAAAAAGACTATGATCATCCATTTATTGGCGGTAAACTGGAGGAACTTCTCGTTGGACGGGATTTAACATCCAAGCAGAAAAACTTATTGATGAACTTTATTTGGGATATTACCACAGATTCTCATGCAGGTCGTGTTGGACTTTTTGAAAACGTCAATGCACTCCCAGCTCCATTGCTTCGTGAGCGTCTATACCATGAATACGACCGAACACCTTTTATGAACCAAATACGTAAATCTATTGGTCTTCCATAAGAAGCGTAATCACTAGTGAAAATGGAAGTCGTTTGATTGAAGAATAGAGCTTAAATTTAGGTTCGTTCGCCTGAGAGGAGATATAAATATGAAGCAAAATCATTCTTTTGGGGACCTTTTTGTAAACGGTCTAAATGCAAAAATTCACCTAATTACTAAAGGAGATAAGGCTGGTACCCCCGTCATTTTTTTGCCGGGAATTACTAGTTACAGCCTTTCATTTGCAAAAGTCCTAAATTTAATGCCTGAAAATTATTATTCCTTATCAATGGATGCCAGGGGCAGAGGGCTGTCCGACCGTCCTAAGGAAGGCTATCTATTAAAAGATTATACAGAGGACTTACTGAATATTGTAAACGCTTTAACAGATAATCCCATTGGTCCAGTATTGGTTGGCCACTCGATGGGAGCCCGGATTGCGGCTGCATTTGGCAGCCAATATCCGTCTCTCATTTCCGGAATCGTATTAATCGATCCTCCTATTAACGGACCAGGACAGAGAGAGATCTATCCTAATCCATTGTCGATGTTTTTAAAACAAAAGGAGGCTGTTGATCAAGGGGATATGGAATTATTCCGCAGCTTCTTTCCTTTATTTACAGATGAACAAATAGCTGAAAGAGCGGATGAATATCGAAATAGTAGTTTGCCAGCGATTATTGAATCCTACCAATCTCTGTTATTGGAGCCTTTTCAAGTATATATTAAGATGCTTTCAGTCCCTGCATTCCTATTAGCGGCAGAACATGGAGATACCATTCGTGAAAACGAACTTCGGGTTTTGAAAACGATCAACCCTTCGATGCAGGTTGAAAGGGTTAAAGGAGTAAGCCACATGGTGTATAAAGATGCACCAGAACAAACAGTTGATTATATTGTTTCATTTATAGAAGGAATTACAAAAAAATAAACGAGGTGTTAATAAATGACTGTTGAATTTCAAGAAATGGTTTCTCTGTTTAAAAAACAACTTGAATTGTGTAAATTAAAGCAGTCTGAAACGATGGCGGTATTAACCTCGGGCGAGATTAGAGCAGATTATGCGAAAGCGTTCCTGACGGCAGCTTCCGAGATCGGGGCGAACGCCTTTGAATTGAAACTGCCGCCAGCTAAACAAGGAGCTTCTGGTTCGTTTGGCATTACACCGTTAACCGATAACCGAGTTGCAGTTGAATGCTTGAAGAAGGCCGACCTTGTTATTGACTTAGTTCTCCTCCTTTTTTCTAAAGAACAATTGGAACTGCAGGATGCAGGAGTAAGAATTCTGTTGGTTGTCGAACCTTTCGATGTAATTAAAAGAATGTTTCCAAAGGAAAGCGACAAAGAGAGAGTGCTATATGCAACCCAATTATTAAGGAATGCAAAAGAATTAAGATTCACCAATAAGGCGGGCAGCGATGTTACCTATCAGCTAGGTCAATATCCAATCCTTACGGAATACGGTTTTGCTGATGAACCAGGCAGATGGGACCACTTGCCAAGTTGTTTTTCTGCTGCCACATCTAATGATTGCGGAGTTGACGGGGTAGTAGTTTTGGATAAAGGGGACATATTTTTCCCGTTTAACCGATATTTTCAAGACCAAGTAAAGTTAACGATAAAAGGTGGATTTGTTACGGGCATTGAAGGCGGTTTTGACGCCATGCTGATGAGGGATTATATCGAAAGTTTTAATGACCCGCGAGCTTACGCGATATCCCACATTGGCTGGGGACTTAACGAAAGGGCACAATGGCATAGTCTCGCTTTCGATGATCAAGTGTTTGGCATGGATGGGCGTGCCTTTTATGGAAATGTCTTATTCTCCTTGGGGCCAAACTCTGAATTAGGGGGGAACAACGATACCCCATGCCATCTTGATTTACCAATGAAAAATTGTACGTTATATCTAGACGGT
>NZ_JBALSN010000586.1:0-1653 GCF_036966985.1 Neobacillus drentensis
AGATGATGTAGATGAGCGACTAGAGGCATGGGAGAGAAAACGAACATTAAGGGGACCTTGGAGACAGCAAGAAGTGATTTTTGTTGTACGAATTTGAGACCTGATAGTGAAAGGCTAATTCGTCGTGGGTTTCGTATTGCTTATCGTTTAAAAGCCCTCTGGTATGTCGCTCATGTGAAAGATCATCATCCCTTATCGGATGAAGAGGAGCAAACATTAACAAAAATTCAACAACTTACGAATCGGCTCGGCGGAGTATTTGAATTGTATGAGACAACAGACCGACGTCTAGTCTTTAGGAAGTTGGTGAGTCACATGAATGAAAAAAAGACAACACAAGTCATTATTGGGCAATCTGCCCGTTCCCGATGGGAAGAGATAATAAAAGGCTCTGTTACACAACGATTGTTAAGAGAGGTACGTCATATGGATGTGTTGGTGGTAGCTGATCAAGAGAAACACTGATTTCTAAAGTAGGTTAGTGTTGTTCCTTATAAAAGCAAAGCTTTGGGCACAATAATCTCAACCAACAAATTGAGGTGATACTATGTCGATTGATCGTGTTTGTACAATTGGACCTGCAAGTAATGATAAAACAGTTCTCACTGAACTAATCAAGCATGGTATGACGATTGCCCGATTGAATTTTTCCCATGGTACCCATGAAAGCCACAGTACCGTTATTCGGTTAATAAAATCACTTAGCGAGGAGACTGGGCATCAAATTAAATTGTTAGGTGACCTTCAAGGTCCAAAAATACGACTGGGTAAAATCGAAGGTGAAAAAGTGATTCTTAAACCGGGACAGACCTTTACTCTTCATATTGATCAAACAATAGGAAACGAGAAACAAGCAAGCGTTGATTATGAAAATTTAATTAAAGATGTTCAACCAGAGAATAGAATTTTGATTAACGATGGGGCAGTTGAATTAATCGTTACGAATGTTGATCAAGATAAAATTGACACTACTGTAAAAACAGGTGGTGAAATAGCTTCCCGAAAAGGAGTAAATCTACCAGGTGTTGTTACAAGTTTACCTGCTATTACCGAAAAAGATAAAAAGGATATTCAATTCCTTTTAAAAGAAGAGATTGATTTCATAGCATGCTCATTTGTCCGCAGGGCATCCCATATCAAAGAAGTACGGAGTTTCATTAAAGGTGAACAAGGACAAACTCCAACATTGGTAGCAAAAATTGAAACCATTGAGGCAATCCAAAATTTTCAAGAAATCTGTAAGGAAACGGATGGCGTGATGATTGCTCGGGGTGACCTAGGTGTGGAGCTTCCCTACCAATGGATTCCACTTTTGCAAAAAGCAATGCTTAGAGAATGTAACAGGTTAGATACTTATGTCATTACGGCTACTCAGATGCTTCAATCAATGGTGGATAATCCTCTACCAACAAGGGCGGAAGTTATGGATGTTTTTCAGAGCGTTTTAGATGGTACGAACGCTGTCATGTTATCTGCTGAAAGCGCTGCAGGACACTATCCCGTTCAGAGTATCGAAACATTAAAGCTTGTGTCTCAGTTTGCAGAATGTGTTAGGAAAGAAGCTCCTTTCGACTTTGCGGATATGCTGAAATTGTTGAATAATACGATTACTTGTTTATATAAAAAAGAAAAAGGACAGTGAAACATTTGTAA
>NZ_JBALSN010000587.1:0-1212 GCF_036966985.1 Neobacillus drentensis
CGACAACCCTTTTTTTAAAGATATACAAGTGGCGATATGAATGAAAAAAAGGGCGAATATGATCGCCCTTTCAATTAATTTTCTTCTGCATTTCCATAAAGCTCTTCAAGAGGCTTCATGATAATTTTATTTAATTCACCGATGAGAACACTTACGCGTTGTTCTGCTTCCATCAACTGAGAGATTTTATCGTGCTGCTGCACAAGTGCAACCGTTTTTTGCGCTTGCTCTACTTCTTCTTGTGTAATCTCTTGCCCAGTCATTTGTTTTTGCTGAAGGTTTACTTGAATGTCACGGAAGTTCTCAAACATTCTTTTAGAGGACTCATCCCCATTTACCTCATCATAAAGATTTCTTAACGCTGAATATTCTTCGCTATGACGCAGTGCTTTTTCAAGGTCATATGCAACATCATAAAGATTTACAGACATGTTATGTCTCCTTTCTATCCGTTATCACCGATATGGATCGGCGGACACCACTCCACTATAACAAACTATGGCTTTCGTTTCACATATATACAATAAATTCATCGAAATTTCTCGATCTTGCATTAGAATAAGGTGACAAAAATCGCTTGGACAGCACCGATCAATCCACCTAAAAGACCGCCTAAAAATGTGATCATCTTCAGCTCCTTATTAGATATGCTGATCACAAGCTCTTCCATTTTTTCAAGCGGGAAAAGTTCAATTTGTTCACGAATAATTGCTTCAAATTGGAGCTTTGCGAGCAGTCCCTCAAGCGCATTAGATGCGGCTTCAATCCCTTTATCAATGAGAGATGGAGCAAACTTGGTCTTAAGATCATCCGCTACTGCACTGATGTAAACTCCTACTGGTCTATCTAACAGAACCTTTGTAGAAAAATGTGAAAGCAATTGCTTTTTCACACTAAATAGAAGCTCTTTCACATTCCATTTTTTATCAAGCTCATGTAAAGAAAATTGCTTTACCTTGTCCCATTCTTGAACAAGTAAATCTGATAAAAACCTTTTTGTCTCTGCATTCTTTAAGAACTTCATCATTTCAGGATGTACGCGATCAATTAAGCTTGAATTCCCTAAAAACATTTGGACCATACTGCCAAGCATTCCTCGTTCTTTTAAGAAATCATCTATCATATGACCGAGTCTTGCTTTTCCCTCATCACTTTCAAAGTAATGAATGCCTCTCTTTAAAATATAATCTGCGGCATCTGGAATTTTGGATG
>NZ_JBALSN010000588.1:0-1394 GCF_036966985.1 Neobacillus drentensis
TATTGACTCATTTATTTATTATTGATTCGCTTTTTCTTTCTTAGTTCTGTTAAATCAATGGTAAGCTGTTTCATCCGTTGCTTCGTTAATGGATATAGAAAGACTAATATTAAGAAAATCAGCATAATAACTTTTATAAAATTAGCTATCCATTCAATGTGTCAAATTAGTGAACAAATAAGAACAAATTCTATTCATCTGGTAATTTTGTTCCAGTAAATACTTTATTTTAACAACGGATTTTGTTATTATTAACATATAGTTATTAAAAATAACCAAGGTACTATTAGGGGTGTTGATAGATGGTTACAGAAAATAAATTATGTAATAAAGTTGAAGAGTGCTACCATATTATGGGGAAGAAATGGATTGGCCTCATTATTCATACATTAATGGAGGAGCCAAAAAGATTCAGTGAAATTCATGCCTTCATTCCCGACTTAAGTAAAAGAGTTTTAAATGAACGGATGAAAGAGCTCGAGGAAAATGGTATTGTGCTAAGAAATGTCATTGCAGACCGTCCGGTACGGACTGAATATTCATTAACCAAAAAAGGGACAGAACTTGGACGATCACTCCAAGCTTTAGAAGAATGGGCAGATAAATGGTTGTAAATTTTAAAAACCTCTCTATCTAATTAATGGAGAGGTTTTTCACTGTATTTTAATACCTTTTGTTTATTCGCCATAGCTTTGAAACAAATTAGCAAGATGAGCATATGCTCCTCCCGAGAATACAGCGGATGTGACCATTATTGCTTCTGCAAGCTCTTCATTTGTAGATTCAAGCTTTATTGCATTTTTCGTATGGACATCAATACAATATGGACATTGAGTAGCATGAGCAACCGCCACAGCAATGATCTCTTTAAACTTCCCACTCAATTTTCCGTCCTTCAACGCTGTTCTACTAAACGCGGAGTAGCTTCTAAAGCCTTCAGGAGCAAATTTATTTAATTTTACAAGTTTTTTAAGATTAGATCGTCGATAAAGGGAATCATCTGCTTTTGGGTCCATCGCATTATGTAAATGTGTACTATGTGTTACAACTCCACCAGCTTCTACGCCTGCTACGACAAAGACTGCTTCCACTAACTCTTCTAGAGAAGCTCCTTCTGCTTTTGCACGACGTGTATGTGTATCAATACAATAAGGGCATTCCGTTACATGGGCGATTGCAACGGCTATAATTTCTTTTTCTTTTTTACTAAGTGTTCCTTCTTTCATTACCGCGGTATTAAATTCAGAGAAAGCTTGCAGCTGTTCTGGTGCCAATTCTTTAAGTTTACTAAGATTTTTTAAATTTCCTTTATCATATAAATTATTTGTCATTGTAGACATCCTTTCTATCTAATAAAAATAAGGAGCATAATACGAACGGGTTCCGTTTCCTAT
>NZ_JBALSN010000588.1:1518-4247 GCF_036966985.1 Neobacillus drentensis
GGAAAAAGAAAATAAAAATTTGGAGCAACATGATAAAGACTGCGAATGTAAATTTTGTCAGAAACGAGCAATTATTGAAATGAACAAGGAAGATGAACGAAAGGAAATAGTGGAAATGTTAAAACGTATATAATATTAGGTAGAATGCAATCAACCAGAAATAAAACATTTTAACCTGAAAATTTTTAAACTCTGATAAAAAAACCTTATCTTCTCATGTAACGGGTTCCGTGGATGTGGAGAAACATTGCAATTAGCATATAAATTAGATGTCCAATTAGCATAGCTATTTGGTCTCTTTTATTGTCTATAAACATTGATTTAACTACTTTTATCTTTCAAATTAACAGTAGGTTTATGATTTTCATAAAGAGAATTGTATCCATTTAAATTTTGTTTTTACCTTTAAATCCTTTTTAGCTTTAAAATAAAACCGGGTTTCTTGTGTTTATAGGATATAGTTTCCCATCTAACGCAAATGAAATTTTACCGGTTTCTTCAGAAACAACAAGAGCAAGTGCATCGCTTTTTTCGGATATTCCTAGGGCTTCACGGTGACGTGTTCCAACTTTCTTATCTCCAGTTAATACAGTTGTCAGCGGAAGTACATTTGCTGCTGAGACGACTGTATTTCCCCGTATTAAAACTGCTCCATCATGTAATGGATTTCCAGGATAAAAAATGGCTTCCAATAATTTTGGTGTCACCATAGCTCCTATTGTTGTTCCTTTTTGGATAATGGTGTCAACAGAATCACTACGTTCAACTATAATAAGTGCACCATGATTTTGTTTCGATAGGATTTGAGCAGCGATAGATAAGTCATTATATGTATCAGTAAAGGATGATAAATAGCAATTTAAATAAAAGGAAGCCGCCATGGATTCAATTTTTAGTAGATGCTCTTTTACATCCTCTAAACTCCCTAATACACAGTGGTTTTCGTTACCTAGGACATCTAAATTGGCTTCGAGTAAATTAATTATATGTTTAATACCATCCTCCAAATTTTGCTTTAACGGTGAAAAATCACAATTACTCTCCATGTAGATATTCCTCCAACTATTAGCTAAAAGCCTTTAATTCCACTTTTCTTTTGTTTACTGTACTTGTTAGAAATAGTATTAGTTTGGCGATTAAATATTATTTATGAGCATTCCGACATAATCTCGTGCAACTTTAATTGATTTATTTGCCGATTTTTACTATACTGTATTTAGGTTACTAAAAGTATACATGTTACTTTTTATATAATTATATTTTAGAAACGAGGTAAGGAAAATGACTATGTTAGAATCAAAAGTAATTCAAACTAGATTTGAAAAAGAAATCTTTATAGAAGAAAAATCAAACATTGAAATTAACATGTTTGGTACCCTTGATAAGAACACTCCTTTTTATGAATTTATGGTTGGACTTGATCTAATTCGAATTAGGGATAATGAGTTTTATGGAAATAAAACAAGTTACGTTACTATCAGAATTTCAGATGATTTACAATCTCTTTTTGTAATAGAGCCTGATGTTCAAAGCATTTTTGCCATCAAAAACAAACAAGAAAAAGAAGCAGCAATAGAATTAATTCATTATTTATTGATTGATTCACAAACTTTTAAACAAGTTGTCTCAGAAATGATACGTAAACTAAAGAGTGATAATGTTATTAATGTATATGAAGTCAAGGAAGCAACCACCAAGCTGGCTGTGCTGGAAAGGTTATTAAACATTCGTAATGATGATTTAAAATTCATGATTAGAATGGAAAATATCGCTTAGTTTTTTTAAAAAAGGAGAAAAGCCCGGATTAACAGGCTTTTTTCCTTTTTTATAAGAATTTTTTATTTTTCAAAAATAAGTGTACTATCGTAGTTGTTAATTTTCAGGAATGTATTTGAATTATGTCTAAACTCAATAAAAAAGTGGCATTTCCATTGGCAATGGTAATCTTTCCGTGGCTAACGGTTCCTTTCATGGGGAAAATTCATTTATTAGGTTCTTGCCTGTAGCATCTTTTACAAACTTGTTCATAGGTATATTTAGCGTAGTTGGGAATAAGAAAAAGTGGTGGATTAATAAAAATCCGCTATCTCCAGGCCTTGTAGATTTTACTTATATTATTGGTCCGTTTTTTGTAGCAACACTTTAGATATTTAAATTTACCTATGGTAAATTTTCGAAATACTTACTAACAAATATAGTATTGAATGTTATTAATCCTTACCCTCATGCTGAATTGTGGGAAAAAGCAGGAGTATTCAAATTAAAAAAGTTGACCCATACTCGATGGTATTTTGTATGCGTTGCTTTCGCTATCGTCAGTTATGGTACAAACGAGGAAGCTCGTAAAACATGAAAGACGATGATTCCTTGTTCGCCTAGGAAACATCGTCTTTTTTTATGTTAATTTTCCTACTTATCTCCATTTAATTGAATAGTGGTTACCTTTTTTCAACTCTTCCATCCGCATGGCGTGCGAATCTTCCTGACTCACGCTCATTTACAGGATCTGGACGGTCCCACGGCCAGCCTCCAAATTGTGTATTTTGATAATCCTTGAATGCTTCACGAATTTCCTGCTCAGAATTCATTACAAACGGTCCATAGGATACGAGAGGTTCTTGTATCGGCTCACCCTCAAGGAGAAGCATATAACTCTCAGATGATCCATTTGTAATCGTAATTTCCTCATCACCAGCAAGCTTTACACGATGGTACGTTTCAATCGCTGT
>NZ_JBALSN010000589.1:0-3850 GCF_036966985.1 Neobacillus drentensis
ATTTCAAATTTTACAACTTTCAGCTTTGTTTAACAATATGGAAATGCTGGTTTTTCAAACAAATTACAAAGATTTTTTGACAAAATAGTGAACTTTAAAAAAGTCAATCATTTTTGCAGTTATTTTGCCATTTTCCGCTCTAACCGCTTAAGCCTGAACTGAAGTTGTTCTAAGCTGCATTGACCTGAAATTATGGGTGTTTGTTCCGATTGAGACACAAGCATAATCGCTTTCTGACAGTATTCTATGGCAAGTTTATAATCTTTTATTCTATGTTCATATATTTTTGCAAGTTCTAAGCAGGCTTCTAACATCAAACGTTTATTACCAGAATCTGCAACATCTGAAAATAGTTTCTCCGCTTTTATCCAGTCTTTTTCTTTTTTGCGTTGTAAAGCTAAAGAAAATTTAGCTTGAAAGGATGTCATATCACTTCCATTAACAAGTTGGGTTAATACTTTCTCTGCTTGATTTTTTTCACCTAAAGCTGCAAACCAACGCCCTACCTCAAAAGACTCCGGCCTGGTCTGATCAGTATCAAGCCCGCAAAGCTGGAACGTGATATGTGTGTATAAGGTAACAAGCGATAAAATATCAATTTCATTATGCTTTAGAATACCCATCATCCCATCCGGTTGTTTACTATCAATGAAATCAAAATAAATCATTGGAGCTAAAAAGCCAGGAATATCATCGACTCTTTCCACACCAAGTACCTCTTTCTCAACGACAGCTAACTTCAAACGCTCTAATTTATGCTTCCAAAGCCTCCTCGCCGCATGAAACAGATCAAAATGCCCAAACTGTGGCAGCTTGGGGACATGTTCTCTAACAAGGGTATGCCTAGTCTTTACCTGCGGCCAATCAAATGACTTCCCATTATAGGTCACGAGCGTTTTATAATTGACTTTCTCTAGAAAACTTTGATATAAAGCGACTTCGGCCCCCGGATTAGGTAAAATATGTTGTCTTAAGATGAGGGAATCGCCCGAAACGCTTGCATAGCCGAGAAGGAAAATAGTGTTTCCTACTCCGCCTCCGAGCCCCGTTGTTTCGGTATCAAAAAAGAATAATTCTTCCGCTTGATGTCCTTCGGCAGATAATGGGNNGCAGTGAGGAAATCACGAAAACAGTAATGCCCGTGCTGATGTGAGAGTGGATATTTCACTTCTCTGATTAAACAGTAATCCTCATCTAAAAAAAACGGGAACACGTTTGCTTGTTCCCATTTTTCCTTGAAGGGAACCTCAATGTTAGCTGTTTGTGGTGAAGTATTCATTTTTTCTGATGATCCCCCAACAGAAAGATGTGGTTTTAAACGATTTAATTTATTTTTTAACGACATCGCTAATCTTCCTTCTCCTAAATTGAGGATTTTAAAAATGCTTCAATTATTTTTAAGACATCCTTTTTCGCTGCTTCACTAACTGTGTCCGTACCAATGCAGGACGGGCAACCATATTCACACTGACATCCGTTAATCATTTTCTTTGTTTCCATAAATACTTCTGACATCCCCATGTGTATTTTTTCGCTTAAGCCAATACCGCCTGGGTAGCGGTCATAAAAGAAAATGGTTGGCTTTTCATTATGATCTGCCTTCACCTGTGGTATGACATGAATATCTTGTGGGTCTGCCATTACGAATAAGGGGGCAATATGGTTTAGTGCGTGGGCCGTCCCAACAAGCCCCTGTTCGAGTCGCTCATGGCCCAATTCAGACAATGGCTGGTTTAAGGAAATCCAAGCAGCATTGGTGTGCAGTTCCTCTTCAGGCAAATGGATTGGTCCAGACCCAATATTTTCGTGTGTTTCAAATTTTATTTTTTTAAATATGGTTGCCATCGCTCTTACACTAACATCCCCATAGCCAAACTCTGCCTCCTCTAATTCTTGAAGTTTATCCACTTCAAGCACTTTTAATTGGACGGCTAAATTTGCATCAGTAAAATAGTCTACATCTACTTCCCTTACGAACGCCTTTTTCTCTTCCCAATCGAGTTTTTCAACCTGGAATTGGGTACCTTGATGTAAATAAATGGCTTCATCATGGAGAAGCGTCATCGCAGAAAAGCGGTCCATTTCACCAATAACTTTGACATTGGCCACATCAGATTGGTCAACAATGATGACATTTTCCTGTGATGCCGATCGTAAACTAATGTTATGCGCAGGAAAGGAATCATTCATCCAATACCACTTGCCACCATTATGATAAAGAACTCGTTCCTCAGTTAAATATTCTAGTAGTTCCTCTGTTTCTACGCTTCCAAATTGCTCGCCTGCTTTAAAAGGGAGTTCATAGGCAGCACATTTCATGTGATCTATTAAAATAATTAAATTATCTGGGTTGATCCTTGCTGTTTCCGGGCTTTTATTAAAAAAGTAGTCAGGATTCTGGATGATATATTGGTCAAGAGGACTTGAGCTGGCCACCATAATGACCAGTGCTTCACTATGTCTTCTTCCCGCTCTTCCCGCCTGCTGCCAAGCACTGGAAATGGTACCTGGATAGCCGGTCATAATACAAACTTGCAACTGTCCAATATCCACCCCTAGTTCTAGAGCATTCGTGCTGACTACACCGTAAATCTCACCTGAACGGAGGCCTTTTTCAATCTTCCTTCGTTCGGTTGGGAGATATCCACCTCGGTAGCCCATTATAGACTTTGCACCCAATTGGTTTTTTACTAATTCTTGCAAATAGGTTAGAATAATTTCGACTCTTACCCTGCTTCTAGCAAAGACAATTGTTTGAATTTTATTTTTTAGTAGTTCCCCCGCTATTTTCCGCACCTCTAGCGTGGCACTTCTCCTAATGTTTAACGGCTTGTTTACGATAGGCGGATTATAGAAGAGAAAATGCTTTGTACCACTAGGGGCCCCATTGTTATCAATCAGCTGCATTTTTTCTTCTGTAAGGGTTTCGGCTAACTCTAGTGGATTCTCAATTGTGGCGGAAGTACAAATGAACACAGGGTTACTCCCATAATATTTACAAATCCGTTTTAGCATTCTAATTACATTGGCTACATGGCTGCCAAACACACCGCGATACGTATGAAGTTCATCTATGACAACAAATTTAAGGTTTTCAAACAAGGAAACCCATTTTGTATGATGCGGCAGAATAGCTGAATGAAGCATATCTGGGTTCGTAATCACCACGTGTCCTGCTTGTCTCACTCGTTGACGAATGTTTGCTGGCGTATCCCCGTCGTACGTATAACTGTTTATGTCTACACCGGCAGCTTGAATAATTTCATTGATTTCACTCTTTTGATCTTGTGCTAGTGCCTTAGTAGGAAACATATACAGAGCCCTTGCGCTTGGATTTGCTAGAATTGTTTGCAAGACTGGAAGATTATAACATAGGGTTTTCCCTGAAGCTGTCGGAGTTACTGCAACAATACTTTTTCGTCCCATGATTTTTTCATAGGCTGCGTTTTGGTGTGTATACAGTTGTTCTATTCCCCTGCCATTTAATGCAGATTTTAATGCTGGATGAAGATCATTGGGAAGCGGAACTGTTTGAGCCTGCTTTTCTTCGAGTGTATGCCAAGTAACGATATTTTCCTTGAATTGATCATTTATTTTTAAGTCAGTTAATATTTCTTGCAGATTTTTTCTTAACTTCATACCCACTCACCTCATTACTTCTATTCTAACCGAATGAGCGTTCGTAACAAAAGTAAAAATGATAAATTTATGCTTATATTTCAGTGGTACCTTTTTCCTCTTTAATAAAATGTTCAATCAATTCCTTAACATTTATTAATACCATAAACTATTTTTAAAATTTTTGTTACAATAGATAATAACTGACTATGACTGTGAAGGTGATTGAATG
>NZ_JBALSN010000590.1:0-1646 GCF_036966985.1 Neobacillus drentensis
TATTGACTCATTTATTTACTTGAGAATATATAGATATCTATGTATAATAGAAAACATGATAAAATATGACACAGCATCAAAGGTTGGAAAGATTAGAGATTCAGTAAACAATTTGATTTTGTCGGAGCTTAACAAGTACGGAGTTGATGGTATAGCCCCATCACATGGGGATATTTTAGTGTGCCTTTTCGAAAAAAATAGCTTATCTGTGAAGGAACTTGCTGAAAAAATTCATCGCACTCAACCGACCGTTACAGTTTTAATTGATAAGTTACAGAAGCTAGGGTTTGTAGAGAGAAAAAAGAGTAAGGAGGACAGTAGAATAACTTTAATCAATCTTACGGAAAAAGGCACACAGCTAGAACCGATATTTCGTGAGATCTCAGAAAAATTAAACACTGTCATTTATGGGGATTTAACAACCAGCGAAAAAGTACAATTGGAACATTTATTAGAAAAAGTCTTAAAAAGATTTTAATTTTTTTTGAAAAATTACATAGATATCTATGTAATAGAAAATTTTACAAGGGAAAGATAGTGTAAACAAATATATAAAGGAGAGGTAAAATGATTCGATTTGAACAAGTATCGAAACAATTTCCTAGTGGGACATTTGCCGTAAAGTCTTTAGATTTAGAAATAAAGAAAGGCGAATTTTTTGTTTTAATTGGACCCAGTGGTTCTGGCAAGACAACCACATTAAAAATGATTAATCGCCTCATTGAATTATCAATAGGTTGGGTTTGGATTAATGGAAAGAAAATAAGCGACTATGATATCAATGAACTTCGTTGGAATATCGGATATGTACTTCAGCAAATTGCACTTTTTCCACATATGACAATTGCTGAAAATATTGCCGTTGTACCGGAACTAAAAAATTGGGACAAAGATAAGATTGCTGGTCGTGTTGATGAATTGCTAAATATGGTAGGTCTTGACCCAATAGAATATCGAAATCGAAAACCTAGTGAACTTTCGGGCGGACAACAGCAACGAATTGGTGTTATAAGAGCTTTAGCAGCCGACCCTGAAATCATCTTGATGGACGAACCGTTTAGTGCGCTTGATCCCTTTAGCCGGGAAAAATTGCAGGATGATCTGCTTGAAATTCAGCGAAAACTGAAAAAAACCATTGTGTTTGTCACACATGATATGCAGGAAGCTTTAAAGCTTGGGGACCGTATTTGTCTGATGAAAGATGGTGAAATCGTTCAGGTTGGTTCTCCACACGAATTCTTATCCAATCCTGTGAATGATTTTGTACGTGAATTTGTTGGCAGCCGTAAATTTTCGATTCAATTGAATGAACTAATTACACCTGTTTCAGCAGGAGAAGGATTTTTATCTGATACGAAAACCATTTCATTATCCACTCCAGTAGATGAATTATTAGAACTACTAGAATCATTCGAACAAATTGCTGTAGAGGAAAATGGAGAAGTAATCGGTATCATCAACAGACAAAATGCAGTGAAGGTAATGTCTCAATATTTGAGAAAAGGAGGGCAAATTCATGAGTAATTTGATAAGTGTCTTATCAGATCGAAAATCTCAGCTTTTGAACGCTCTTTTGCAACATATAGAAATATCGTTAATTGCTCTTTTTTTCTCATTAATTATTGCGATACCACTAGGGATTTATT
>NZ_JBALSN010000591.1:0-2081 GCF_036966985.1 Neobacillus drentensis
TTTTGACACGGAAGCGGTGTTTATTCATGTTACTAAATTTTTTGAAGCACCAGAGGCATCTGAGGGTTTAAATATTTTAGAGTTTAGCGGAAAAGAATAACAAGGAGTTCAATGATTCGTGGTATAGAGTAACTTTTGTTCTGGGAGGTGCTCTATATGATATAAAATGAATTGTGATTAAGAAAAGTTTCAATGTATATATGTTAAAATCGATGTAACTTTGTGAAGTGATACACTTAAACTAACGGGTGCTAGAGTTGAATAAGACCAGGTTGCTGCGGCAGCCTTTTTTCTTGTTCCACTACCGTGGCAGAAATCTATTTTTTCATTAATTTGACGAAGAATATGATTTGAAGGAACAAACATATTTAAATCAATAAATTCAAGTTTACTTTGATATTCATCTTTACGACCCATCATAAAAAATTCCCCTAATAAAAAACCTGTATAGAAAAAATTCTATTCAGGTTTTAGAAAATCCTATTATTTTTGTCAACAGCCCCAAAATCCGTTGCCTTTTTAAAATGCCTGCAAAGTTTTGCTTGTAAAAAGAATTCCTTCCAAATGATCAAATTCATGCTGGAATACAATCGAATCCATACCTCCCATCTCACGGAATATCCTTTCACCAAAGATTGATAAATAGGAAATCCTTATCATGAGGTAGCGCTGAACAATCCCTATAATCCCTGGGAGAGAGATACATCCTTCGCCAGATGGTAATGAGTTGGGTGTTGGATCAAGTATATCAAAACTTGGATTGATTAAAATTTCTGTTCCTGTTGTAAATCGAGCAACAAAAGCCCGTTTTGATACGCCGACTTGCGGTAATGAAATTCCTAATACATGTGGCGAATTTTCCACGAACGTTTTCATTTCATTCAAAAGTGGAGTTACACTATAAATGTGTTCAACATCCATTGCTTTTTGAAACAAAATTGGGTTTGGAAATGTAAGAATGGAAAACATATCATCACCTTTCGTCTGAGATAAATATTTTCAAAAAAAAGTCCTTTATAAAATGTATTCGAACGGAAGAAAAAAATAATAGGAAATCAAATTGACAATAAACATTATTAAAAAACTTGTATCGATTTATAAATCAATACAGGTTTTTAATGGTTTATAGTAATTCTTTAGTGGAACAAAGGGTTGCAGCGGCAGCCTTCTTTTTTATTGAACTAAAGGGAGGATAGTTGAAGAAGAAGTTGGGAACTTTAATGGAAAATATTTCACAATTGTAGTACAAAGAGGTAATAGTATGGGGCAAATAAGGTTACTGATTTCAGCAATTTTATCTTTGGTTGTATCAATATTGAATTTTACAGACCACAGATATGTATACGGTACATCTGGAGCAATTATTTTTGTTTTTGTGTTAATTGAACTGATAAAACAATTAAGAAGCAAAACTAAAAGATAAGTTCAGAACCTAACGGGTGCGATGGTAAAAAACAATGGAGGACTTATGAAAATAGAAGAAAAAGATGACCTAGTTATTATAGATGGATTTGAAATAGAAGGTTTTATTGATAAAACACAACATTGCTCTATTTGTAATTTCAACTTGGTGTACTATGAAGATTTTGATGCTTATTTTTGCCCACATTGTAACTACTGGGCTGAATCTCAATGCAGTGACCCTAACTGTCATTATTGTCCTAACCGACCTGAAAAACCTTTACCAGTCAAATAAGGTTCTTGAACTACCGGGTCAGGATAGTTTAATAATAATACTTACATAATAATAGCGGAGGTGTTGGAATGATTACGGTTAAAAATGCAGAAAGCTACCTTAAAGATAAGATTGGTAATGATTCCGATGATATAAAAAAAACTTGGGAAACATTTAAGGATTTTTGTAAAGAACCAGTTGAGGGAGAAGAAGATAAAGAAATTTTATTTCAATGTGGTGTTTATGATTTTACTGGAGAGGAACTATTTCATTTTGATTTTGTACGTCAGTTTACTGTTTATGAAGAAGACGAGTATTCGAATATGAAACAACTTCATTGTGAATTTTTATTTAAACCAACAGTTGAGTTAAGAAAGTTAGAGGTATCAGAATGGTCAATGGATTA
>NZ_JBALSN010000592.1:0-1842 GCF_036966985.1 Neobacillus drentensis
TTTTGATTTAAATGGAAACCAATTTAAAAAAATCATATTAGCTGGGGGCACTAAAAATAAATGTGGAAGCAATCCTTCCCAATCAATTTCCTTGTCAAAATACCAGTATCCATGGTATTTGAATTCCACTATAATATCGAATAATACTTGGAAAGCGATCGTGAATGTCCAAATATGGACAATTTGATTACCAGTTAGAATTTTATTTTTCTTAAAAGCAAAATAATTAAATGAAATAATAGCAATTAATAATCCAATCATATTTAATTCCTTTTTCTTATTATTTTGCCCAGATCATTAGGAATATTATTCAATGTAAAAAAATTCACGAATCCTTTATAAGAGAAATTACTATTTCTAATAAAATTACAGTATATTTCTCATTAAAAATCTATTCGACCCTTAAAAATCTAGTATGATGTACCAATGAATTAATTCTTGAACAAAGCGAGGATTACAAAAATGAGCTTATTAAATGTTGAAAATTTAAGTCATACATTCGGAGACCGTACTTTATTCTATGTAAGTTAATGATGACGGAGAGTAACTAGATCCTATTCGATGAGCCGACTAACCATCTTGATATTGATGCGAAAGCCGAACTCAAACGCGCCCTAAAAGAATACAAAGGAACGGTTGTTCTTGTTTGTCACGAACCTGACTTTTATGAAGATTGGGTAACAAAAGTGTGGAATGTTAAAGAATGGTCACAATTATCAGTTTAAAAACTATTTCAAAACCCCTGCTTCCTTGCAGGGGTTTTCCTTGATATCAATAGGTTTACCTTGTATTTCCGTTTGTTTCTCTTATCGAAAAAATCGATTATTAGTGATAGTTCAAATCGATTTTATGAATTTATAAATAAAATACATTTAAGTATACTTCTACAAGTACGGAGAAACTATTAAAAAACTAAGGTGGAATTAATGTGAAAAAATGGCTTTCAGCTCTTATTCTTGTTATGATTGTATTTTCATTAGCAGCTTGTGGACAAAGTGATGAAAAAACAAGTGAAGGTAAGAAAGAAACGACAACAAAAGAAGTGTTTAAGATTGGGGCCATCCCTGACCAAAATGCTGCAGATTTAGATAAAGGTATGACAGCTGTTGCGAAGTATCTTAGCGAAAAGACGGGCATGAAAGTTGAATTTGTACCGTCAGTAGATTACGCAGCACTTGTAACTGGTTTCCAACGAGGTGAAATTCATATGGCTTGGTTTGGCGGTTTAACAAGTGTACAGGCTAGAAACCTCGTTCCAGACGCTGAGTCAATTGTTCAACGGCCTCGTGACGCTGAGTTTCATTCTGTCTTTATTACCCAGTCTTCTGAAAATATATCTAAGCTAGAAGATCTAAAAGGTAAATCTTTTACATTTGGCAGTGAAAGTTCCACTTCCGGCCACTTAATGCCGCGGTACTTTTTATCAGAAGCTGGAATTGATGCCAATAAAGATTTTGATGGCAAGCCAAACTTCTCTGGTTCACATGATACAACATATAAGTTAATTGAATCAGGTGCCTTTAAAGCAGGCGCACTAAATGAGGCCGTTTGGGAAGCAGCAGTAAAAGAAGGCAAAGTGGATACGAAGAAAGTGAAAGTTTTCTATACCACTCCTGCTTACTATGACTATAACTGGACAATCAATAGCAATGTCGAAGATGTCTTTGGTAAAGGAACAAAACAAAAAGTAAAAGATGCCCTTCTATCCATTACTGGAGACCAAAAGGAAATTGCGGATTTATTCCAAACTGACAGCTTTGTCGAAACAAATAACGATAATTACAAAAAGATTGAAAAGGTAGCGAAAGAATTACAGATTATTAAGTAGTAGGTGTTCTAGAA
>NZ_JBALSN010000593.1:0-5142 GCF_036966985.1 Neobacillus drentensis
TAAATTCCCTGTTCTATAATTAGAGATAATTTATTTACTTTAACAATGTCAGTAAGGAAAGAGGTAAAACATTCGCAAGGCAGTCCTAAATGATTATTAGATTTAGAGCTAATGAAACAAACTTCCTAGGTAGGATTCCAAACACTAATTTACAGTTCTGCAAATTGTAATAAAATCTTGTTACTTTCTGCACACTTATTTACTACACTCAAAGCAGATAAAGGTGCTGTATGATTTAATAGGGAATACTAAGGAGGAGCCTTATGTGCCAGAAACCTATGAAATTCACTCTCCACCATATGGAGATGGAAAGAAAGGCAGCATTAAAAACAAAAAATCAACCACCAAACTTTTTAAGTAAGTTATTTAAAACATTAACCGATAGCAATAAATCTAAAGTTTTGGTTAAAGGTGGAGTGAATAATGATTAATTGGCTTATTGGTATTGTTATGTTTACAGTAGCTGGTGTCATCCTATTTAAAAATATTCAAAAATCCAAACAAGGGAAATGTCCTTCTTGCTCGTCGGATTGCTCTTGTAACGGCGAAAATTGTCAATGCCATTAGTATTTAGGGAATAATCTAAAATCGTTTCCTGCGGGAAACGATTTTTAATGTAGGAGTTGGTTAATAGTAACTGTCATACTTGTTCATAAGGATTCAAAGAAAATTATTACTTTCTACACTCTTTTATTATGTTTACGTTAAACAACCTAATGATAATAGCTAGTTTAGGAAAGAGGGAGTTGTATGAGTAAGATACTTTTAGTAGATTGGTAAAATCGATTTCCATACTCTAACAACATATCATCACGATCCCAACGTTATTTATGGTTTAAATGATATGGGTACCGGACAATATGGTGCTGGGATTTATAAAAGTTTAGACGGTGGAAAAAAATGGACTAAGGTAGAACCAAAAGGATTACCAAGTGACCTTATGAAAGTTCACTCCCTATTGGTTCTCCCGGAAGATAAAAATACCTTGCTGGCGGGAACTGAAAATGGAGTTATGATATCAAAAGATGGTGGAGAAAATTGGGAAATTTTTGATGATACTCGTCTTATTACAGCCATGACACTCATGCCTAATGGAAAAGACATTATTGCTTACTCCATGGACAATGTGGCCAGAGGAATCATGATTTCTCAAGATGGAGGGCAATCCTGGAAGAATATTGGTTTAGATCTTGATCAAGATGCAGCCTCTTCAATATCAGTAAACCAAAAGGACGAAAAACAAATTGCTGTTTCCACATTTTCAACCTCTTTATATGAAACAAAAGATGGCGGGGGGAATCGGGAGCAAATTATTACATCTGGAAAATTAAAATAACGATAAAAAAAGCAGTAATCATCTAGATATCACTGTTTTTGAGTGGATAAAAGTTCATTGTAAGGATAAATGGATACTCTATTTCTTCCTTGATGCTTGGACTGAAAAAGTCCGTAGTCAGCACGAGTTATAAAATCTGCTATCGATAAGTTAGATTTGGGTACAATACAAGTTACTCCTACACTAGCAGTAACTACTCTCTTAGTTTTAAGAGTTTCTATTGGAGAGCGTATTTCTTCAGCTACCTGATAAGCATTCATCAAAGTGGTTTCAGGTAAAATAATCGCAAACTCTTCACTACCATACCTTGCAACCATATTTCCGGGGATTTGGACCATCATATCTACAGTCATTGCTATTTCCTTAAGGCAATCATCCCCTGAAAGATGGCCATACGTATCATTGTATTCTTTGAAATAATCAATATCGAAAAGAATGAGTGAAATAGGTGCTGATGCAAGGGATGCTTTCTCCCATTCTAAAAGGAGGTACTTGTCAAAGGAACGACGATTTTAGATACCGGTTAAACCATCTCGATTTGTTAGATACTCAAGCTCTATATGGCTTTTTAGAATTTCCCTTTTTTGAAGCTTTGAAATGTCATAGAGTTTCCCTAACCACCAGCCAAGAACAATATAAAAAAGTGAAAAAATTATTTCAAATACACCAATTTTAGGGCTTTGATGAAATTCCCTTGATGGCTTATCCAAATTAATGAATTCGCTAAAACAAACAATACTCCAATTACTCTACCTATATATCCCATGGACACCATTCCAAGTTTACTTTAACATAATTCATTTTAAACTATCTTGGACTTTTTTATCACTAATTATTTGAAAAAAACTTTATCATTTTATGAAACTTTTTAACTATTTATATTTTGCTTTAAATGAAGATTTTATCATTTATAGGTACTTTCGGATCTTCATTTACCCATTTGTATCCAATGCCCCATACAGTAAAAAGGTGTTTATCTACAGGGAATCCTGCACTCCGTAACTTTTCTCGTAAATTCCTAATATGGGAATCAATAGTTCGATCATCTATCTGTGATTTAAGCCCCCATATTAATGACAATAGGTGATCACGGGAATACACTTTTTGAGGATTGTTTATAAACAAACCAATTAAAGCAAATTCTTTTGGTGTAACTGAAATGACTTGGCTTTTATACTTCAATTCCATTGATTCTTCATTCCATTCTAGGCCATTGAAAACTAGAAAATGCTTGTCTTCTGTTGGAACCCTCGTTCTTCTGAGCAATGCCTCCATTCTGGCTAATAACTCCTCTTCATTAAAGGGTTTCGTCACATAGTCATCAGCCCCAAATTTTAATCCCTTAATAACATCAGGCGTTTCACTCCTGGCAGTTAGCATAATAATGGGAACAACTGAAAATTCTCTTATTTTTTGGCAGGTCATCCAACCATCCATCTCTGGCATCATCACATCAAGAATTACAAGGTCAACCTTTTCTTTTTCAAAATAAGTCAGAGCAGTTTTCCCTGAATCAGCCTTCATGCATCTATAACCATGAGGGGATAAATATAGTCCTAAAAGGTCAAGCATTCGAGCTTCATCATCTACAAGTAGAATTGTCTTCATATATCCACCGCCTTAACAAGGTTTATATCATTATCATAGAAGAAATTTATGAAGAAACTTTGCAGATTTTAAATTTTTTCCATATTTCTAAAAAAATCTAAATATAAAAATTTGGGGTACTTCAAACTTTATTTCATTTTTGTGTCAAATCGAGATATTTTTGCAAATGCCATATTTTATACAACAAAAAATCAAAGTTTCTGCACACTTTTTTATTAAAGTTTAAGTTGTTAAGCATTTATGTACTTTACACATATTTGGAATGAGGTGAAGACTTTGAAGGGAAAATGGTTGTTAATGATTATCCTTGTGGTTGTATTTTCAGGTGGAAGAATAGCTTTGGCAGATGGTGACCATAGTAAGGTTCCATCAACTTCAAACCTAAATGGGCAATCGGAACATGATATGGAAGGCATGGACATGGGTGAAGGAAATCACTCTGACAGTCATACAGAAAGCACGAGTGGTGATCATGATATGGAAGGGATGACTGAAGGAGAAGACATGGAAGGAATGGACATGGAAGGCAGTGGTGGCCATGGTCATGAGCCTGTCAAGGAAAAACCTGCAAACATGAAGGTTTTAGGAACTTTTGGTGCTGTCAATCTTTCCTTTATTGTGATTGGCGTTTGGAATAAGTGGTTTAGAAGAAAGGATGTTTCCAATGGCAATTCCAAAAGATAAGTTATCTAAAGAGAAAAAACAAATGCAAGATAAGAAACCTTATAATCTATTATCAATACCAATTGTAAAAAAATTCATTCAAAGCAAATGGTATCCAGGAATTTTTCAATGGATAGTACTCGCTGTTTTTTCCGTAATTGTTTATGAATTGGTGGCAGGAACAGTTGATCCGACTCGGAATGTTGGAACGTCGTTGACTTGGGTGTTATGGTGGCCATTAATTCCAATCTTTTTCTTAGTAATCGGTAGATTTTGGTGCGCGATTTGCCCCTTTGGTAAAGTAAGTGATATTATTCGGAAAACGATAGGCAGTAATCGTCCTATGCCAAAGTTCTTAAGAAAGTATGGACTTTGGATGATTGACCTTTTCTTTATTGCCATTACCTACAGCGATCATATTTGGGGAATTGTTGAATCTCCGAGGGGTTCTGGTTATTTACTTCTTTTACTTGTAGCAATGGTAATAGGAACATCGATTTTTTTCGAGAGAAGAACATTTTGTAAAACTCTATGTTTTCTAGGGGGACTTTCAGGAAACTATTCACGTTCTGGTTCATTAGAACTTCGAGGCACACCTGAAATATGTAAGTCTTGTAAAACACAATCTTGCTTTAAAGGAAGCGAAAAAGCAGAAGGTTGCCCAATGTTTCAGTTTGTTAGAACGATGGATACCGCAGCTGATTGTAACTTATGTGGTGATTGTGTGAAAAACTGCCCAAATAACTCCATTCGAATTTCACCACGGGTACCTACATCTGAATTATGGGTAATTAAAAAGCCAATGATTGAACATACATTCCTAGCAGCAGTCATTATGGGTATTGTTTTCGTTCAAAATATCACAATGGTAAATATTTGGCAGGACATTTTAAAAGCAATTGGTTCAGTAACAGGAACGGATAATTATAATGTAAACTTTACTGTTGCCTTTATTATTTCAATGGCTATCCCAGTTGCTCTGTTATATGGAACTGCAAAAATTGCCACGATAACAGGAGGATCTGTAGAGAAAGTTAAGAAAAACTTTATTCGGTTCGGTTATGCAATTATTCCACTGGATTTAGCAGGACACCTTGCTCATAACTTATTCCATATCATTACGGAAGGAAAAGCAATTTGGTACAACTCTGCTGCATTATTTGGTATGAATGTAACAAGGGGAGACCTTGCATTTGCACCAGCTTCCTCTGTTCAAATTTTGCAGTACATCATTATTGTAATAGGAATGGTCGGCTCTATCTATACTGCCTACCGTATTGGTAATAAAGGCTCATTTAAAGCATTGGCCCCATATTATGTATTGATGGTATTACTTGCAGTAGCTAATATATATCTATTCTCACTACCTATGATGCATCGAGTTTAATAAATTATCGAATTTGAAAAAGACTAGATTCTTCGAAATCTTGTCTTTTTTTCTTTCATATTTTTATGGAACAACTACACTGTGAATTTTTATTTAAACCAACAAATGAATTAAAAAAGTTAAAGGCAGAAGAATGGTCAATGGATTA
>NZ_JBALSN010000594.1:0-2194 GCF_036966985.1 Neobacillus drentensis
AAATAACAGGAACATAGGAGGTATGAAATTTGAAGATCCAAAGAATAGATCATGTGGGTGTAATCGTAAATGATCTCTCTGCCACTAAAAAGTTTTTTCTCGATTTTGGACTTAAGGTGAAAGGTGAATGGAAAATGGAAGGAGAGTTGATGGGATATGCAGTTGGGCTTAATGACGTTAAAGTAGCGTGTGTAGGATTGGGAACGCCAGACGGTCAGACATGGATAGAGCTAATCAAATTTTATTCGCCGTCAGATGAAAAAGATATTCAGCAACCCTTTGCAAATACACTGGGTATCCGACATATTGCATTTACTATTGAAGATATTGAAGCTGTTGTTGCCAAATTGAAAAAGAAGGGTACGGAAATCTTTAGTGAGATACAGCAATATGAAGAAAGTTATAAATTATGCTACGTTCGTGGTCCAGAGGGAATTATTTTGGAGTTGGCTGAGAAAATCAAATAAGTAATGTTAATTAAAATGAAAGTACGACTCTTTGTTACTTTCTTGCAACAATGCCTTTTTTACTGGTGTTTTTTGATAATGGAACGAAATCGTTATAATCCCACATAAAACTTAGAATACTAACAAAAAGGGAAGAACCCTTGAGGGGTGAAGCTGTTTTGGAAACATTATATCGTACGTTCATAATTTTTGTTGCGGGATATTTGTTTTTAAGGATTACTGGAAAAAAAGCTGTATCCCAAATGAACACTATTGATTTATTGTATATTTTTGTCCTTACAAATATTATCAGTACGCCCGTTGAGACTAGTAATGTATGGAAGTCATTAATCTATGCTGGAATCGTTGTGATACTTTATAAAATTATTTTGCGTTTATCCTTACATAATCAATTAAGATGGCTTTTATATGAGCGTCCAATTGTGCTGATTCGTAACGGGGATATAGATCGAAAAGGAATGAAAAAGGCGAAAATGCCATTGAACGAATTATTGTCCAATTTACGAGTGAAAGGCTATACCGATACGCAAAACATTGCCTTTGCAGCCATGGAAGAAACAGGAAATATTAGTGTGATCCCGAAATCGCAATACAGACCAGTTCAACCGAATGATTTAAATTTAAAGGTAAAAAAAGAATACCTTCCAATTCCACTGATAATGGACGGTCAAATCATTTATCATAATTTAAAATATTTACAACTAAACCAAGGGTGGCTCATGAATGAGGTAGATAAAAAGGGAGAAAAAGTAGAGAATATTATGTTAGCAACTTTTTTAGAAAATGGAACGTTATTTATTGATAATAAGGAAATTAAAAATCATAAAAATGATCCTCGCTACTATAATCCTGGGAAAGGCAATTAATGAAATTTAAATAACCCTATTGCATAACATATTCTTATTTTTTGTAAATATCATAATAAAGCAGATAACTTACAATTTATATGCGAACTAATAGTGAAGGGGTGGGGGTATGGCTAAGGTAGGAAAAGATGATTTTGTAAATGGGATTGTTCCGCATCATAATCATGGTTCCGTTGATTACACCTCGATGGAGGCTGGGCATGTTCATCAGTGCTTAGATGTTACGTCTCCACCGATACAAACTCAGGATGGTAGCCATATTCATTATACTGAGGGATTTGGTGTTTTCGAAAACGGGCATAACCATCATTATAAAGCTTATTCAGGTCCGGCTATACCTGTTGGTAATGGAATGCATGTCCACTATTATGATTTTTATACATCAGAAGAAGATGGACATAAGCACCATGTTAAAGGTGTTGATCAGCCGGCTCCAGGAAATAAATAGATTGGCATTGGGCTTCTAGATAATCAATAATGAAAATTAGCAGGATGAAGGGAAGGGTTTGGACTGGGTTCCAAATCCTTTTTAATTGTCCTGCGACCCAAATATACCTACATAATAAACATGTGACCCAAATAAAAATTGAACTTAAAAATGTAACTTACCCAATTTATGGAATATAATAGTAATGAAAGTTGGGGGATAAAATGATTAAACTCATTCAAAGTGTGGGAATTTTTTTTATTGCTACTTTTTTGTAGGCGTTAGTTTTATACAGTCTTTACAGCTGACATTTATTATTACAATTTTACACATTTTATTCCTTTTTTATTGATAATAAATTTCAGAAAAATAAATCTTTATATATGTGAAGTATTGTACTTAAACAAACGGGTGCTAGAGTTTAAGATCCATCT
>NZ_JBALSN010000595.1:0-6202 GCF_036966985.1 Neobacillus drentensis
TTATGGGTCACAGTTCAATCAAGAGGGTGTTTTTTATACAATCATAAAAAATAGCTGTCCCAAAAAGGAGATTTATCCGCATCCTTTTTGGGGCAGCTTTTTTTCATTTTATCGATAGATATACCTATAGTCTGTAAAAATCTTTACAAACCCTTTATAAAGTTCATAAATATTCAAAATCTTTTACAAACTCTTCACCCGTCCTCAACAGCAACTTCAAATTATGTACCTATACTTTACGTATGGGCTAGCAAGTCTCATTATCAAAAAATCTTTTGGGGTGAAAAATTTGTGAGTACTGAAAAAAGCTACAATTTCTACCAAGATTATCTAATGGTATCATCATCCAAACTCACATTATCAAAGAATGTGGAACAGTATCTCTATCTAAAAAGAGCGTATGACATTTTCCTTGCAACCTTAGGGTTAATTATTGCATTGCCAATAGTTCTTTTATTTTCAATCCTCATTGTGCTCGAAACACCTGGTTCTCCATTTTACGTACAGGAGCGAATGGGTAAGAATGGAAAACGTTTCATGATGATGAAGTTACGATCGATGAGAATGGATGCAGAAAAAGAAGGCGCAAAGTGGGCAGAGGTAAATGACCCTCGTATTACAAAAGTGGGAGCATTCATCCGAAAGACTCGCATTGATGAGTTGCCTCAATTGGTCTCTGTTTTAAAAGGAGACATGTCCATTATAGGGCCAAGACCCGAAAGACCATTCTTTACAGCGAAATTTAATAAAGAGATAAAGGGATTCGAAAATCGGCTGATTGTAAAACCAGGCCTTACAGGTCTAGCCCAGGTTAGTGGGGGATATGATATGTCTCCAAGAGAAAAACTTCAATACGACCTGGCATACATACAAAATTTAACCTTCTCACTTGAAGTTAAAATTATGGTGAAGACGTTCAAAGTGATTTTCACAGGTGAGGGAGCACGTTAATAAAGGCGGGAAGTATATGTCAGTCCTCAGAGACCAATTACATAAAGGCGTTAAATGGACGGGAATTTCTACACTTATAATAACAGCCATCCAAATTATCCAGTTTGGGTTACTTGGCAAATTAATGAGTCTATCCGAATTCGGGCTGGTAGGGATGATTACCACAATTGTGGTATTTGCTCAAATATTACTGGATCTTGGTTTTGGCTCAGCCGTGATTCAAAAAGAAGAGGTTTCTACCCGTGTATTGTCATCCCTATTTTGGATAAATGTGGTAGTGGGTGTTGGCTTGTTTATGCTCTTATTCCTCTTTAGCCCATTGATTGCGACATATTTTCATCGAGGTGAATTAATCGAACTTATTCGAATCTTGGCCGTGATGTTTTTAATCGCTCCGGTCGGGCAGCAATGCCAATATTTGTTACAAAAGGATTTACGATTTAATTTACTAGGGGCCATTGAAGCAGGGACAACATTCATCTCTTTTTTAACATTAGTGATTCTCATACTTACCATTAGTCCGATTTATGCCTTTGTCATTTCACAAGTCGTCCTGAATTCATTAAAAGGCATTCTTTATTTTATCTGTTATCGAAAGAAATGGCGGCCCTCTTTCGTATTTGATTTGTCGGAATGCAAAGAGTACATGGCGTTTGGGGCCTTCCAATTATCTTCCAGGTTAGTCAATCGAATGGGTTCCAATCTTGATGTGATATTAATTGGCCGATTTATGGGCGCTGAGGCACTTGGTATTTATAATCTGGCCTATCAGATCGTGACCATTCCAGTCTTAAAGATTAATCCGATTATTACGAGAGTTGCTTTTCCGGTTTTTTCGAAAAGCCACCAAAATCAAGTTTTATTAACAGATGGATTCTTACACATGACAAAATTGTTGAGTCTAGTTTCGTTTCCCATTTTAATGGGTCTCACCGCTGTGTCTAATGTGTTTATTTTAACTATTTTTGGAGAGAAGTGGCTGGACGCCGTTCCAGTTGTGCAAATCATGGCTGTCGTAGGCATTCTTAGGGTTTTAATGAATCCAAATGGATCAGTTATTTTAGCAAAAGGAAAAGCTAATATTGCTTTTTATTGGGATGCCGGCGTTTTGATTCTTTATGGTGCCTCTTTATCGTTAGCAGTAATGACGGATAAATTGGAAGTGGTTGCTTGGACATATGCAGGAGTTAGTCTAGTGAACTTCTTAATTGGAAGATGGTTATTAAATTGGTTGATACAGCTCCGTTTTCGGCAATATCTTCAAACTATTTCGATACCATTTTTATTATCTTTTCTCATAACGGCTGTCGCTTTTTGTTTAAAAAAGATATCTAGCTTTTATTTTCCTCAATCCAGCATATGGCCGTTAATTTTTTCCGTGGGCATAAGTGCGATTGCCTATATTTTGCTTTTATATAAGGTTTATCCCGATTTCTTCTTGAAGATCGTAAAAAAACAAATAAGAGGGCAAACATAATGAAAATTTTATGGATTACAAGTGTATATCCAAGTGACGAAAATCCTGGGCAAGGTGTTTTTCATGAAACCCAAGTTCAAGCATTAATCCGTTTAGGCGTAGAGATTACGGTGATTTGTCCTATGCCGCGTCATTCAACCTTGATTAAGTATGTAAAAAGACAGTATCGAGCAAATAAGGAGATGCCATCTAAGTATGTCCGAAAAGGAGTAACGGTCTACCGTCCGCCCTATTTAGCAATTCCGGGCCAACTCAGATGGTCTCAGCCGGATAAACGGATTGCTGCTGCCATTTTAAATACAATGTCTGATTATGATATAGAGCCCGATTTAATTCACGCACATTTTGCGATGCCGTCTGGAGGGGCAGCGAAAATTGTTGCAGAACAAAAAAAGCTGCCGTGGATTTTAACGTTACATGGCAGTGATGTAAATATTTATCCCTTTTATAGTGCAAGTGCGAAAAAAGCATTCGAACAAACGGTACAGTCGGCAAATCTGGTATTGGCAGTAGGTGACAGCCTCAGGAATAAAGCAAAGGAGTTAACAGGTAGAGATAGTATGGTGATTCCCATCGGGGTTGATGTATCACGATTTAAACCTCTTGATGAAACCAAAACGCAAATAAGGAGACGTCTGCAACTTCCAGAAGAAAAGAAGATTATTGTTTTTATTGGAAGGTTAACACAAGCAAAAGGAGTTTTTGAACTTGTTCATTCACTTCAATGGCTGTCAAACGATGTAGCGATTTTGTTTGTTGGCGATGGTCCAGCTAAAGATAAATTAAGGCAGCATTCCGATTTCAATAGACGGTTGTTCCTAATCGGGCAAGTTGAAAATGAAAGAATAGGTGATTATTTGCTTGCTAGTGATGTGTTTGCTCTCCCATCTTATACAGAAGGGATGCCAACCGTTGTCATTGAAGCCCTAGCTCTTAAAGTGCCTGTGATTTGTACTTCAGTGGGAAGTGTCCCGGAGCTATTTGGTGAGCATCGTTCGCTTTTAATCGAAAGTAAGTCAGTTTCAAGCTTAGTAACTCGAGTAAACGATATTATAAGCAGAAATCTTTTTACTCCGCAGGTTCAGCATGAGCTCTATAAACATATCCAAAAAAACTATCATGCGGATCGTAATGCAGTTTTGTTAAAAGCTGTCTATAAACGGACTATAGAATCTATTTATTCAACGATTAAGTAATAAGAACTGGAAGGATTGATAAGGATGAAAAAAATAGCTGTTATTGGAACTGGTTATGTTGGCCTCGTTTCAGGCACATGTTTTGCTGATTCAGGCAATCAGGTTACTTGTTGTGATATTGATCAATTGAAAATAAATGATCTCATAAAGGGATTCATGCCAATTTATGAGCCAGGCTTAAAAGAACTGGTCCTCAAAAATGTTCGGAAAGGAACACTTACATTTAGCGCTAATATCAATAAAGAAATCCAGGATGCAGAGGTCATTTTTATTGCAGTCGGGACACCAATGACATCATCAGGTAAAGCAGACTTAACGTATATAAAGCAAGTTGCAAAATCGATTGGTGAAAATTTAAATGGTTACAAAGTAATTGTCACAAAAAGTACCGTTCCCGTCGGTACTGGAAAATTAATAGAATCCTTGATTAAAGAATACGACAAAGGAAACCATCTTTTTGACGTCGTCTCTAATCCTGAATTTTTAAGAGAAGGTACAGCGATTAAGGATACGATGAATATGGAGCGCGCAGTCATAGGCACTACAAGCGAAAAAGCTTATCAAATAATTGCAGAAATTCATCAGCCTTTCACAGCTAATATAGTAAAAGCCTCGATAGAAACAGCGGAAATCATTAAATATGCTGCCAATGCATTTTTGGCTACTAAGATTTCTTTTATTAATGATATAGCGAATATTTGTGAACGGGTTGGAGCTGACGTTACAAAAGTGTCCGCAGGCATTGGTCTCGACAGCAGGATTGGCAATAAATTTTTACAGGCAGGAGTTGGATTTGGCGGATCCTGTTTTCCTAAAGATACCGCTGCACTACTGCACATTGCAGAGGATTGTGGCTACAATTTCAAATTAATCAAAGCGGTGATTGATACAAACGAAGGGCAAAGGGTGCAGCTGGTGAAAAAATTGATACGTGCATTAGGTTCCTTAAATGGAAAAACCATTAGTGTTCTAGGATTAGCATTTAAACCAGATACCGATGATATTCGTTCTTCTCCTGCTTTGGATATTATACCTTACTTAACAGAGCAGGGTGCCATCGTTAAGGCATATGATCCTATAGCGATCGTAGAAGCAAAAAAACAGATCGGATATCAGTGCACCTATTCAGAGGATATATATGAAACTATTCGGGATACAGATGCTTGCATGATCTTAACAGATTGGCAGGATGTAAAAACATTAGATTTACCCTTAGTAATGCAATTAATGAATCAACCTTTGATTGTTGATGGCCGAAATCTTTTTGATTTAGAAATGATGAGACGCCTTGGATTTACGTATTTATCGGTTGGGAGACCAGCCATTCAAGCGGAATCTATCATAACAAAGGCAATATAGGAGGAGGTTTTTCTTATGAGAAAAGTAATCGTCACAGGAGGAGCAGGATTTATTGGCTCCCATATAGTGGAGGAATTGCTTCTAAATAATTATAGCGTCACGGTTATTGATAATTTTTCAACAGGTCGACAAGAAAACATCGATCACTTGCCTATTGAAGTCTACAATCACGACATTACCCATCCAAGTGTCATTGAATTAATTGTTTCTCTTTGTCCAGATTATATTATTCACCAAGCGGCACAAGTAAGTGTTGCTGAGTCTGTAAAAGACTTTCTATTTGATGAAAAAGTAAATATTAAGGGATCGCTGCACATTATTAAGGCTGCGATTGAATCAAAGGTGAAAAGATTCGTTTTTGCTTCGTCTGCAGCAGTGTATGGAAATCCGGTTTCATTACCAGTCACCATTTCACACCCAACAGTGCCAGAATCACCATACGGACTTACAAAGTTATCTGTTGAAAATTATTTAAAAATGTCTAGTGAACTGTATCAACTGCCATATAGTATTTTGCGCTACAGCAATGTATATGGACCAAGACAAGACGCAAAGGGTGAAGGGGGAGTTGTAGCTATTTTTTCAAATCAACTGACCGAAAACAGAGCACCAGTTATTTATGGTGATGGAGAGCAAACGAGAGATTTTATTTTTGTTAAAGATGTGGCAGCTGCAAATGTTAAAGCATTGCATGCAGAGGGAAATATGTGTGTTCAAGTGTCATCTGGAACATGCATCTCCATCAATGAGCTGTTTGAAACGATGAAAGGAGCAGCCGGTTCCAATCTGTACCCAATCTATAAACAAGAACGTCCAGGCGATATTCGACATAGTATTCTTGCCAATGAAGAAACAAAAACAATACTAAATTGGGAGCCGTCTATCAGGCTTTACGAAGGTTTACATGAGACACTGCTGTTCTCAAAGAATAAACAACCGCTATCACTAAATGGTTAATTTGAAAAAGGAGAAGGAAGTTTGATGCAAAGTAATCCACTAGTTAAACCAGCAACAGGTGTGTCAGCTTTTCTCTTAGTAGGATTTGCCATTGCCTATTCACTTGTTGAAATGCAGATTGAAATGATGATTTTTCTTGGGTTATGGATGATTATCATTTTTACATTTCTTGTAAAAATCAAAGTTATTAATAAACCGCAATTTCCCACCGTTATGTATTTATTAGTCATGACAACATTTCTGAATCAATCAGTTCTAAACA
>NZ_JBALSN010000596.1:0-1165 GCF_036966985.1 Neobacillus drentensis
CTAACGTAAGCAGGTTAGTTGAACAAGGAAATCAGCTATAATGGAACAATAATACAGTGAAGTTTATGTGAAATCAGGTGAAAAAATGGATATTTCAATTAAGCCAAGCGATGTTGATTTTTCGACTTTCTTTGGTAAAAAAGTTACTGAGGTAACTTTAGTTGGGGCAGAGTTAATAAACGTTATATTTGAGAATGGCAATTTAAATGTAGAATGTCCTTGGAGATTAAGAAATAGGGATGGCATTTTAGTAGGTGCTACGGAGCAACGAGGAATCGGTTTTCTCTCCACTTTAAAAAAGTATTTATTAGAGATTCCAATTACGAAAATTTATCACTATGAACCTACGGAAGATTTGATAATTGAATTTAATAAGAAATTGTATTTAGACTTATTTGCTGATTCAACATCTTTTGAACAGTATCAATTGTATGAAGGGGATAGTCTGTTTCTGATTGGTAAATGAACGATGTTCTTCAACTAACGGGTGCTTGAGTTAAAGATCAGAGCTGTCATTAAGGCAGCTTTTTCTTGTTGAGTTAACGAAGCAGGTTAGTGGAAGAAGGAATTGTTCTAAAACAAGTCGAATTTATTAATTTTAAAAAAAATAAGGAGACTACATTTTGAAACCCCTGAGTATTTTATTTGAAAAGCATTTACATCGTTGTAGATAGGAGGGATTGGAATTGTGAGAAAATCATTATTTATTTCTACCATAGTAATGGTGTATTTAATTGTAAGTGGCTGTAGTTACAATTCTGTTAAGAAAATTAAAGCAGATTATTTTGATATTGGCTTAGGACAGAGTTTATACAGTGGATATAATAAAGTGGAGCAGGAAACTGTTCAGTCACTTGTTGATGCATACAATCAAATTGAATATATTGGACAAACCAACCAACAAATTAATTATGAAAAGGCAATAACTATAACATTTATCTATAATGACCAAATTTCAGGCACTTTAGTGATAGATGATAAGGGAGTTTTTCATCTAAGTGATAGCGTTGAAAATTTTCAAATCGAGCCAAACAATGATATATATGAACAAGCAAAAAATATATATAACGATTTGAAGCAACAATATTAAAAATTCATGGTAAATTTGGCGTTTGATATAGTTGTTATGTGAACAGTTGCACTTAAACTAACGGGTGCAAGAGTT
>NZ_JBALSN010000597.1:0-3317 GCF_036966985.1 Neobacillus drentensis
TCCGCGATCATAAATATCGCCCACTACATGAAGATGATCGACAACCAATCTCTGAGTGGTATAGGCAAGCCCTGTAATGAGTTTATCAGCCTGACCTAAGGAGATGATCTGCTGGACAATTTCTGTATAATATTGTTCTTTATTTGTAGATTGATATGTTTTGTATAGCAGCTCCTCTATAATAAACACAAACTGACTCGGTAATGCTTTTCTTAATTTCGAACGTGTATATTTAGAGGAAGCATGAGAAATAAGCCTGATCATCCGCTCGATGATGACTATATACCATTGGTTTAATTCTTGTTCATTGCCAAAATGATTTTTAATTAATTGTAATTTTTCTTCAGGGTAATAAACTAATGCTGCAAATTCATTTATTTCTTTTTCAAATAAAACATCTTGAAACAAGTCCCTGATTTTCTCTTTTACATTCCCTGAACCATTTCTTAACACATGTTGAAAAGCCTGATACTCCCCATGCAGATCACTAACAAAATGTTCTGTCCCCTTTGGGAGATTAAGAATGGCTTCCAGATTAATAATTTCAGTTACTACTTTTTCTTCACAATCATATTTTTGGACAAGTAAGTCTAGATATTTTGAGTTCAAAATTATGTATCCCCTTTCAAAATTCATCATTTAGTTTCTATGTATTCGATTGAGATATATTATTTATATTATCAGATAAACTTAAATTATAGTAGAGCGAGAACAGGTCTTCCTTTTCTCGCCTTTTCAAATTACTTCTTCCGATATTTCCTCTCAGGGCGTCCTATGGTCCCGTAAATTACTTCTACTTCCATCTCATTGATTGAAACTAAATACTCAAGATATCTCCTGCCTGTTGAATGACTGGCTCCGATTATTTTTGAAAATTCTTCTGCATTTATGTTTTCATTTATATCCTTTATTTGCTGTCTCACTTTTTTTAATGTATGTTTGTCAATTCCCTTTGGCAGTATTTCAGGTAATTCCTCCCTGATTAGAGGATCTTCCCGTGGTTTTTTCAACATGAAAAAATCATTCACATCTTCCTGTTCGACAATGGTTAATTTGACTAGTTTTTCTCTAGTTTCTTTGAATTGTTCAAGTACCTCAAAAAACTTGTTAATCATAATCGGTTTAAGGATATAACTGAATGCGCCTCCTCTGATTGCTTCACTTACCGTGCCAACATCATTAGCTGCTGTAATCATAATGATGTCCAAACTTCTCATGTTCTTCCTAATCTCCCATAATAGATCGATCCCATTCATATCAGGAAGAAAGACATCAAGTAAAATGAGATCTGGAGTAAACACATTAAGCATGTCCAGTGCCTGTTTCCCCGTATTTGCAATGGCCACTACTTGGAATCCTTCTGCTTTATCAGTAAATTTTTCATAAATTTTAGCCGCTGTTTCATCATCTTCTACAATCATTACTTTGATTAAACTTTTGCTCATTTATCGTAACCCTCTCTTATTTGCCTTTTGGTAAAACAATGGTGAATTGAGCTCCGCCTGAATCACTGGTAGAAATAAAAATCTCCCCGTTCATTTTTTTTAACGCATTTTTAACAATGGCTAGTCCCAAACCATGATTTTCTCCTTCTTTTGTCGTAAATCCTTGAATAAAAATCATATCATGCCATTCTTGGGGAATGCCGTTGCCGTTGTCTTCTATATCAAAGATGATATCGCTACCAATATCTGTGAAAGAAACTTTCACATTAGCTCCGTCAGAATTAGTCCGAACCGCTGCATCCATGGCATTATCTATAAGATTACCAAGTATTGAAACAAATAGTTTTGTATTTAATGTAGAGGGGATACTCTCAAGGTTACTCTCTTTATCTATTTCCAGGTCTACTTTTAATTCCTTTGATCGATTTATTTTTCCGAGCAGACAAGCGGCAATAAAAGGATCTTTTACGGAAGAAGTTAAGAAAACCACAATATCCTGACGTTCTTTGACTTCTTCTGAGATTAGTTCCCTTACCTCATCATATTGTTCCAGGGTAATCAATCCATAAATAGTATTTAATTTATTTAAATACTCATGATTTTGGGCGCGGATATGCTCAGAAACGTTTTGAACTTTAGAAACTTCATCTATAATCTCCTCTATTTCAGAAACAGGACGTATGGTTAATACGGCTCCGCTTGTTCTTTGATTCTCCAGTATGGGAGATGCATCAACCAAATAGAGCTGTTCGCCAAAGATAACTTTTTGATTAATGGTGTTTTGTTGATTTCCCATTACGGTTTTAATCAACGTGTTTAAACGACCATGCTCCATTCTTATGCCTTTCTCAATGTGATCGTGTTTCAGCAACTCTCTTGCCCGTTTATTGATGGAGGTTACTTTGCCATCTTTATTGACTGCAACGGTGGCATCTCTAATCGATTCTAAGGTCGCTTCTTTTTCTTTAAACAAAAAAGATATTTCTTCGGGCTCGAGATTAAAAATTAATTTTTTTACCCTCTTTGATATAATGACCGCCCCTCCGATCCCAATTAGCAAAATAAAAACAGTAAAATGAAGTAACTTAAGGCGATAGCTATGGACTTTACCCTCCACTTCCGAGGTTAAGAAACCAACGGACGATACACCGATTATTTCTCCGTCCTCATTATAAATAGGAGTCTTCGCTTTAATAGCCTTTCCTGAAATACCAGTTCCTTCGTATATAATTGAGGCGTTATTTTCAAATACCGGTTTGTTGCTGGAACCCATAGTCTTTCCAATATATTTTGTTATATTGTGAGAATAGCGAATATTTTCTTTATTGCCAATTACGACATAGCCGGCACCTGTGTCTTTGCGTATTTCTTCTGCAATGGGCTGTATGGTTAAAGAAGGATTCGGATCCTTAAAAGCATTGATAATTTGTTCCTTTTGAGACGTCATCTTTGCTACTGTCATGGCCTGGTTTCCCAATGAAGTTTTAATCATATCATCAATCATAGAGGAGAAGAGAGCGCTTACTGATACAATCGTAAGAAGAATAATAATAGAAATAAATACAATCATTTGTGTTAGCAGCCTTGTTTTTTTAATTCTTTTGCCCAATCATTTCCCCTCGCTTATATTCCTTCAAAATGTAACTACTTTTTATTATATAACAATTATAGTAATATTCTAATTTTTTTAGTTCAACCTCCATCAATGTCACTAGCTATTTAGTAACATTGAAGAATTATAGAATTGGCTGTGAAAAATATGAAAATAATTATATATATAACAAATATTGAAAATATTCGTTATATATATTCCTTTGACTGTTCCCGTGTTAATCTTTCTGAGAAAGCGCTAACAATTAGTAGGTCACACTC
>NZ_JBALSN010000598.1:0-1529 GCF_036966985.1 Neobacillus drentensis
GAAATAAATATAGATAGAGTTAATTCTATTTAATAGTGGATCTAATATTAAATGAGATAAAAACCATGCTGCTGTTCCAGCATGGTTTAACGGTTCAGTGTTCTATTCTTCCTTAAACGCATCCATCATTTGATGTAGTTCTTTAACAGCCAGTTTTGCACTCTCTTTTTTCTCTTTATGAAATCCGTATCCTGATATGGAACTAGGCATTGAAGGGAACTATATGCGAAGCTTTTGTGGCCATCAGGAACGGCGAAAATATCTACCGAAATGCTTAATCTCGTGCCAGAGTAAATTTTTAATCGTTTCTAATTCATCACATTTAAACTTTGTTACCACTCTCATACCATGATCCTCTCTGTCCTGTTGTAATCGGTTTCATATGCTTCTATAGTCAAGTATAGAATAAAAAACACCTCACGAACCTTTATGGTTTGACTATATTCAAACTCATTTGGAAGACCAAGGGGAAAGGCAATATTGGCTGGTTAGAGAGTTTTTGCAAAGTAACCCTACCTTTACTTTCCTTTCCTATTCTTATTTTTGAATATCCAGATGTTCTCAGGATGTTGCTCTATTTCTTTTAACATTTCAGAAGCTGTCATATCCAATCCGAGTGCAAGAGCAACAAGAGTATCTAAGCTTGGGTTTTTCTGATTTCTTTCGAGTAGGCTGATATAGGACGGATGTCGATCGCTGCGGTCGGCCAACCCCTCTTGGGAAAGATTCTGTGCATTTCTTAATTTCTTCAATATATGTCCAAAACGATAATTATTCAAAGAGTTACTCCCTTTCTATCAATCATTTAAACAGATTGTATTTTTTATTTATGGTTATCCTCTAAGTTACCAAAATTATATTTTCCTGTTTTCTCTTTGATTAACTGTTGCCCTGTAGGGGATTCAAGATAGAATAGAATAGGCCCAGGTTGGTTCCCTCTTTTCATAGATATCTGGATTAATTTATTTGCATTGTGAATCTTATTATTAAAAGAGGTTAATCTTGAATCAATGATAATAGAATGACCGTTACTTAATTCGACCTCTGTCTGATATTTTCCCATCGCTCTTGTTCTTACAATATGATCTGGGTTAAACCAAATACAATCGGCATTATTAGGTGATTTATTTGGAAACAGGCAAATACCCTGGTAAGGATTGACGATAATTGGACATCTCGACCGTTCACCAAGAATAAGTTTGGCACTGACCATTGCTCCTCTAAGGTCGTATCCTATGTACATTAAAGTGTCATCTAATATTTGTAAGGGGGATCGATTGACCAGGAAAGTCGCTCCTCCTGCCATGACTCGTGAACACTGCTTTCCATAACTATCATATTCTCCCGTCAGTAAAATCATTTTCTTTTCAATAAAATAGCTCTTTTGAATAAAAATAGTCTTCCTCTCCTTTAAATCTAATGGATTTGAAAAAGACTTACCTACTACTCTAACTGTCATGTACTGCCCGTCGGAAAGGAAGACTGTGCTCTCATCTTTATGTATGGAATATCCCTGACTACCTTGGCAG
>NZ_JBALSN010000599.1:0-5649 GCF_036966985.1 Neobacillus drentensis
GGAATCGTTAAGTGCGTATCTCTGCTACGAACCACGCCACGGCACCATTGAGGCCGACCGGATGGTCATATCCAATATTCATAAGGGCGGCATTCCACCAGTGGAGGCCGGCGCCTATATCGGAACGGTCGTGCAAAAAATATTAAAATATGAAGCCAGCGGTGTTTCGCTGGTACAAAAAGAGCAATAAGGGGAGGGTTAATAAATGGCATTAGAACGAATTCATGCAAATATCTTGGCTGTTCGGATTATTCCAAATGTTGACCCTGCCTTAGCAGCTCAGTTTCAGTTAAAACCCCATCAACGGAGTTTAGCGATTTTTACCTCAACGATTGACGATGTCGGCTATACAGCTCTTGATGAAGCAACAAAACGCGTAGATGTTGATGTCGTCTATGCAAAGTCCTTCTACGCAGGTTCTGCGCATGCATCAGGGCCATTGTCTGGTGAAATGATCGGCGTGTTGGCCGGGCCAAGTCCAGATGAAGTGAAAAGCGGGATTGATGCGGTGATTCAAACCGCAGAAAATGAAGCGTATTTTGAGGCAATCAATGAGGAAAAAAGCCATGCATTGTATGCCCATGTAGTGGCAAGAACCGGTTCTTATCTATCAGCTGAGGCAGGGATTAATCAAGGAGAAGCACTAGCCTATTTGATTGCCCCGCCGCTTGAAGCGGTGTATGGAATGGATGCGGCGTTAAAGGCTGCGGATGTAGAGCTGGTGAAGTTTTTTGGTCCGCCTTCGGAAACAAACTTCGGAGGTGGGTTATTGACCGGCTCGCAATCGGCATGCCAGGCGGCAGCGGATGCTTTTCGTGCTGTGATTATCGAGATTGCGAGAAATCCACGACAGTATTAGATTCCTTTATAATGGCGGATAATGCTGCATACGTGTAATTTTTTACACAAAAAACAAGAGAGAAAGGAGTGTCCCTGTTGCCATTCGATTTAGATTTACAATCCATTCAGGAAATGCGGGATGCCGTTCAGAAAGCGAAAGAAGCACAGCAAAAGTACTTGGCGTTTTCTCAAGAACAAGTCGACAAAATTGTGAAACGGGCTGCCGAAGCGGCTGCTGCCAAATCACTTGAATTAGCCCAGATGGCGGTCGAAGAAACCGGAATGGGTGTAGTCGAACATAAAAAAATGAAAAATGACGTCGGTTCACTTGCTGTCTATGAATCTATTAAAAACGAGAAGACAGTTGGAATCATTAATGAGGACCGTACAAAGAAAATAATCGAAGTCGCCTCACCTTTTGGGGTGATTGCCGGGATCATTCCAACGACAAATCCAACTTCGAGTGCGATTTTTAAAGCATTAATCGCACTAAAAACAAGAAATGGAATCGTATTTAGTCCGCACCCACGGGCAGTGAAATGCTCAGTCGCCGCTTTAAAGATTTGTTTGGAGGCAGCCGTTGATGCGGGAGCGCCGGACGGAATTATTGGCTGGATCTCAAAACCAACAATGGCAGCAACCACTGAATTAATGCACCATCGTGATATTAATTTGATTTTAGCAACTGGCGGAAAAGATTTAGTCCGGGCTGCCTACAGTTCAGGTAAGCCTGCCTATGGTGTCGGTCCTGGAAACGTGCCCGTCTATATCGAAAAAACCGCCAATATCGAAAAAGCGGTGAAAATGATTGTTCAAAGCAAAACGTTTGATAACGGCACGATTTGTGCAACGGAACAAGCCATTGTGGTTGACCAAAATGTCAAAGAAATGGCCGTAAGGGAGCTTAAAAATAATGGAGCCTATTTCTTAAATGAACAGGAGAAATCACTTTTAGAAAAGGTGATTTCTCCATTGCCAGGAAAGTTGAATCCGGCAATTGTTGGTCAAAGTGCTGTCAAGATTGCGGAATTGGCGGGTATTTCCGTTCCTGGCGACACAACGATTTTAATTGCGGAAGAAACGCGGATAGGGAAGGAAGTTCCTTTTTCCATTGAAAAACTTTCGCCGATCTTTCCGATTTATACAGCTGAAAGTTATGAAAATGCAAAAGAGCTGTGTGTGAAAATCTTAAATTTAGGCGGGATGGGACATAGTTTATCCCTTCACACCAATGATGACAATGTAGCCCGTGAATTTGCGCTATTCATGCCAGTATCACGACTGATGGTGAATACTCTTTCTTCCATTGGTGCGGTTGGAGCCACAACGGAATTGATGCCCTCGCTGACACTTGGCTGTGGATCATTTGGCGGTAATATTACTTCAGACAATCTAACGGCCCGCCATTTAATCAATATCAAAAGAATGGCCTATGGAACAAAAGAGGTTAACGTTCCAAAGCCATCCAGCAAAAGTGCTTCTCCACAGTGGGGGGCCAGCAACCATGTAGATGAGATTGTGAATCAGGTTTTAAGTAATGTAAATGGATCGGATCAGCTAGATCCCCAGGTAATTTCTGAATTGGTAAATCAAGTATTAAAAAAATATCAAATGAATTAATAGGAGGAATTGACAATGGCTAGAGAATTAACTGCATTAGGAATGGTAGAAACAAAAGGTTTGGTAGCATCCGTGGAAGCAGCAGATGCAATGGTAAAGGCAGCAAACGTCCATTTAGTCGGAAAAGTACATGTGGGCGGCGGGCTTGTAACGGTTCTTGTACGCGGAGATGTAGGTGCGGTTAAAGCGGCAACAGAAGCAGGCGCAGCAGCAGCAGAACGTGTTGGTGAACTATTATCTGTTCATGTCATCCCACGTCCGCACAATGAATTAGAGAGCATTTTGCCAAAATTAGAAGTGGAAGTATAAGAAGTAAGGAGCCAGTTCGATGAATGAACAATCTATTCGAACAGTTGTTGAAGAAGTGATTCAGCAATTGTTAAAAAAGGACTCCAAACCCAATACAATCCCGATGGCTGTCTCTGCACGCCATTGCCACTTAAGTCAAGCTGATTTAGAAACGCTTTTTGGCAAAGGGTATGAGTTAACGAAAAAAGCGGACTTGTCTCAGCCTGGTCAATTTGCGGCTAATGAAACGGTAGTCATTGTCGGACCAAGAGGAAGCATTGAAAAAGTGCGAATCCTCGGTCCGGCCCGTTCTTTAACACAAGTGGAAGTCAGCAGAACAGATGCAGTAAAGCTTGGGTTAAACGCACCCCTAAGGGAATCGGGCAATATTGCTGGTTCTGCACCGATTACTCTGGTAGGGCCCAAAGGAAGTATTTATAAACATGAAGGACTGATCATTGCCCAGGCTCACATTCATATGCACCCTGAGGATGCCGCTTATTTTGGCGTAGAAAACGGTGAGTATGTACGAATCCGAACAGAAGGGGAACGCCCGGTTTCGCTTGAAGGAGTGCTGATTAGGGTTTCACCGAGATATCGGCTTGAGATGCATATCGATACCGATGAAGCCAATGCCGGGTTCATTACAAGCGGTCAGGCTGGTTTCCTTTTCAAGGATGGGGAGCCTTTAGTAAAACCCCCGCCTGTGACCACTCACGTAGCACCTGAACAAAAGGTACCAAAAGAAGTTCAANNGTCATGCCAGTACGAGATGATTTCGGTTCGGAAAGGCACCGTTGTGACTCCAATGGCACGGGATGCCGCAAGAGAACTGAAAAAAACCATCCGGATTATGGATTAGTTTAAGGGGATGATTTTTTGTTAGTTGGAACGGTGATTGGAAATGTGTGGGCGACAAGGAAGGAAGAAAATCTCACAGGATTAAAATATTTATTTGTCCAGCCGGAGCTTCCATCCGGGGCGCCGATCCTTTCACCGTTTATTGCGGTGGATCGGATTGGTGCCGGAGTCGGAGATAAAGTGATGGTCACAACGGGAAGTGCGGCGGCAAATATTATCGGTGACCATAGACTGCCGATTGATGCTGTCATTATTGGAATTATTGATTCTATTGATGCAGAAGGAGGTGCGTAAACGATGTCAAAAGCTTTAGGAATGATCGAAACAAGAGGGCTGATTGCCTCGATCGTTGCCGCAGATGCTATGGTGAAAGCAGCGGATGTACGTTTAGTTAAAAAAGAAAAAGTGGATGCCGGACTCGTTTCGATATTAGTAGAAGGAGATGTCGGGGCTGTCCAGGCAGCGGTCGATGCCGGAAAGTATGCAGCTCAAAGTGTCGGGGTGCTGGTTACTGCGCATGTGATCCCGCGACCGGATGAGGGTGTAGGGCAAATGTTGGCACAGGCGCCGAAAAAGGGCGAGGAGAAACCAAAACCAGCAAAAAGGGGTCAAAGAGCAAAACAAGATGAGCCTCCAGCACAAACAGAATAATTTTTAAAAGAATGGAGGAAGAAAAATGGCTTTCAAACGTAAAAAAATTGCAGTGGTTGGTGCAGGATTTACGGGTGCAACAGCTGCGCTGATGATTGCACAAAAAGAATTAGGAGATGTCGTTCTGGTTGATATCCCATCTCAAAACGATCCGACCAAAGGGAAGGCACTGGATATGCTGGAAGCCAGCCCCGTCCAAGGCTTTAATGCAAATATAACGGGTACCTCAGATTATGCGGATATACAGGATGCTGACTTAGTGTTAATCACGGCAGGGCTGCCGCGGAAACCAGGGATGAGCCGGGATGATTTGGTTTCTACTAATGCAAAAATTATCGAGCAAGTCTCGGAAAATATTAAAAAATATGCGCCGAATAGCTATATTATTGTTTTAAGTAATCCTGTTGATGCGATGACCTATGTTTGCTATAAAACAACAGGGTTTCCTAAAAATAGGGTTATCGGTCAATCCGGTGTCTTAGATACTGCGCGTTTCAACACTTTCGTTGCACAGGAATTGAATGTGTCAGTGGAGGATATTTCAGGTTTTGTCCTTGGCGGGCATGGTGATGATATGGTCCCATTGGTTCGATTCTCTTATGCCGGCGGAATCCCGCTTGATAAAATTCTCCCGCCTCACCGAATTGAAGCGATTGTGGNNCGCGTAAAGGAGGAGGCGAGATTGTCAGTTTGCTAGGTCAAGGCAGTGCCTACTACGCCCCGGCAGCTTCGATGGTCCAAATGGCTGAAGCCATATTAAAGGACAAAAAACGAATCTTGCCATGTATTGCCTATCTGGAAGGGGAATATGGCTATCAGGATTTATATCTAGGGGTTCCAACGATCCTAGGCGGCGATGGGATTGAAACGATCATTGAAATTGCGTTAACCCCTGAAGAAAAAACAGCCCTTGATCAATCAGCCCAATCTGTTCGGAAGGTTATGTCGATTTTGAAGACACAATAATATTTGGATAATATATCCTGTGAATCCTTCTACAATTCTATATTAAACTAGTAACACCTAGTTTTGGAATTAGTCATGTATGGGATATGGTTTTACTTTTATATTTCCAGGAGATTTATTTTGAAAGGGGAAGGGTTTATGGAGCAGGGAAACAACCATTTACAAAAAGCGCTTAAACCAATTCATCTCTGGGGTATTGCTGTAGGGATGGTCATATCCGGCCAATATTTTGGATGGAACTATGGTTTTGAATCAGGAGGCACCATTGGCCTCGGAATTGCCGCACTGATTATTATTGTCTTTTATACGACCTTTATTTTTAGTTATTCTGAGCTTTCAACTTCCATCCCTCATGCCGGCGGACCGTCTGCCTATGCCCGAAAGGCAATGGGGCCGTTTATGGGCTTTATTACCGGTTTAGCC
>NZ_JBALSN010000600.1:0-2459 GCF_036966985.1 Neobacillus drentensis
TAGACTACGGATTTTACATCGCGATTTATGGTGTCTTATTGGTAGGAAATACAAAGCTAGAGAAGGCAGGATTCCCATTTTTATATTTAGGGACAGGCTTATCGCTTAGCTGGGTAGAAGTTGAAAAAGGGGTTTATCCAGGGATGGCTTTAGATATTGTCGCAAACAATCATGTGCCAACATTTGGCTTTGAACCGAGTTTGTTTGTTGTTGTGAAAAACCTTGGAGATAGAGCGTAATTTGGAAGTAATCTAGTGGATTGAGGGATTGAAGAGGAAGAAAAAACATAATCTAGACTAAGAGCTTGAACCTTTTCCAAGCTCTTATGTTTTTCTGTATTTCCAAACATAAGTCGAAAAAAACCCAAAAAGGATCCTTTATCAATTCAAAGTGTTTCTATAAACATAAAGGTCATTAGGCTTTGGAATGGTATTGTAGTGGTGAAATGTGGATACCAGTTGTCAGGGAATAAAGAGGGATGAAATGTCTTTTATCGTTGATTTTAAGAATGTAACTACAGTTGGTTTTATAAAGGAGAATATTAAAGTAAACAAATACAACAATTCATATAGCAGCACTCTCTATCAAATAGTGGGTGGTTCAAGTCGTTCCTCTGACATTGAGATAAACAAGGTATGGGGAGTAGATGACCTGTTCGTTTATCCTATATCATTGTTTCTGATGTATAAACTATAAAATTATGAGTTCCAGATTCCTTATTAATGGGTTTGAAACTCATTTTTTATTTTGCTCCTATTAATTTGAGCAATAATTTTTTAAATCTATTTTTTGGAAATGTTTGTAATGATTAAAGTAAAAAGATGGTATGGGCCCTCTGGTTGTATTGTTTTGTTAATTTAAGGTCGGCTAATATGAGAAGGAATGTATAAGTCCTAAATATTAGAAAATTTTAAAATGATTTATCGGATAGTGACGTAAAACGCTTTTCTTCAGAAATGGAGATATAAGCCATGTTTTTTCTTTTTACTATCAATTACTATTCCATAGTAGTATAATAAGTGCGTAGAACAAGTGTTCTATAAGGAGGTGAAATAAGAATTGGAACCCCATAAAAAGAACATGAAAGATCACAAGAAAAAAGAATCGAAAGGAGATATTGTCATACGGAAATTTCCGCTCCGTTTAACCGGTGAGGAGAGAAGATTAGTCGATACTCTTCGTAAGGAAGCAGCTAATCTGTGGAATGACTGCTTAGATCTCCATTGGTGGCTATATGATGCCTATCAGGTTTGGACAAATGCATCAGAAAAAAAGAAATGGTATAATGCCACCACCCATAAATTACACTCGCAAACGATTCAATCGATTATCGAATTACATGAAGAAACCTGCAAAAGAACAAGGGAGCTACGGGCAAAAGGTGAGAAACAGTGGCGTTACCCTTGGAAATACAAAAAGTTCTTTTCCGTTAAATATAAAAAATCGGCGATTACACTGTCAGATAAAAAGCTAAAATTAAGCAATGGAAAACGACAATCCCCCTTAGTAATCCCTCAACCGAAGCACATTGATTTCCATACTATAAAAAGTGCCGAAATCGTTTGGCACAAAAATCAATACTGGATGCACATTGCAGTGGAATTACCAAAACAAATGCAGGTTCAAGGCAAAAAGGAAGCTGGCTGCGATTTGGGAATCATCCATGCGGCCGTATTAAGTAACGGAAAAAGTCATTTAATTGTAACAGGAAGAGAACTTCGATCGTTGCAGCGCTTCAGAAACAAAAGGTTGAAAGAGTTTCAGAAGTTGATTAGCCGGAAAAAGCCAGGTTCGAATAAAAGGCAAAAACTTATTTTGCGTAAACGCCGTTTTTTAGAAAAACTGGAACGGAGAATGGAGTATCTATTGCATTCTATTTCGAAAATGGTCACGGATTGGTGTGTGGAAAACCAAATTAAAACACTCTATATCGGAACACCGGATGGCGTTCAAAGGAATACAAAAAAGAAAAAGAAAACCCGTAAAGAAATTCGTCAACAATTGTCCAATTGGAGTTTTGGGCAATTAATAGAAAAAATAAAATACAAATTAAAACTTCGAGGAGCCAAAGTCCAACTTGTCGAAGAGGCCTATACTTCCGGCACGTGCCCATCATGTGGAGAATTCCACAAACAAAGGAATCGAAACTTCTACTGTCCGTGTGGTGCGGAAGGACATCGAGATGTAGTAGGTGCTATGAATATTTTGGAAAAGTCTGTCAATAAACAACTAACGAATGATCGGGAACTACCTAAAATAGAAACTACAAAGTATCGCCGAGTCCTTTTAGCTCCCATTGTTTCGCACAAAGAGGCTAATAGGGCAGTGGCGTAGTGCCTATGATTGGGCTGCGGTATGCGGTTTTTACCACATGTCGTAATGAACTGGAGAAGTAGTAAGACCTGGAAGCCTCGGCCGAAAGGCGGCTTTGATGAAGGTTTAAAAAAGAATCCCCTGGA
>NZ_JBALSN010000600.1:2465-2822 GCF_036966985.1 Neobacillus drentensis
ACTCGCTCACTTTGATGATATCTATGAAATCTGTTGTGGAATGATGGAGGAGGAAGAAACGTTAATCAAGGCAAAGCATGTGAATGAACGGTTAGATCTTATGAAAAATCGTAATCCAGAGGGCCATCTGTGGTGGGAAGAGGCAATTAGAGAGAATTTAAATGAAAAAGAAAGAGAGGTATTTTATGTCTAATAGGAAAATGAATATAAGTAAATGATCCCTCGTTTGTTCCGAATCAAGGAAGATGGGGGATTATTTTTTTTGTTGCTGTACGTAGCAAGCTGAACGGAACTGGATGGCAATCAGCTATTACCAAACACCTTCAACGGTACTATGAGGTTTTTAACGAAAAGGGA
>NZ_JBALSN010000601.1:0-6423 GCF_036966985.1 Neobacillus drentensis
CGTATTTATTTTACACCATATATTTTTGGGCAGCACGGGCAGCATTGAATGATCCTTTTAAGTGTACATCCATGACCATTTGCCAGTCTGAATCTGTCATTTTAAAAAGCAGGTTATCGCGGATCACTCCTGCATTATTTACAAGAATATCAACGGACCCGAATGCCTCATAAACCTCTTTCATCGCGATTTCAACTTGCTCCGCATCCACGACATTTGCAACTTTCGAATACACGTCTACACCTTTTTCTTTTAATTCACTGGTTGTTTCACTTAACGCCTCTTCATTCAAATCAATTAAAGCAACCTTCGCCCCTTCTTGGGCAAAAAGCTCAACGATTCCTTTTCCGATTCCACGGCTTCCACCCGTTACAAAAGCTACTTTTCCTGCAAATCTTCCTGCCATTTCTATTCTCCTCCGGTTTAATATATTTGTAGAATGCGCTTACATTTTTTATACATATTGACCGATCTTAACATGGCCTTTAATCAGGTTCCGCGCGATAATCATTCGTTGAATTTCATCTGTGCCATCGTAAATTCTCCATAGTCGCGCTTCACGGTACCAGCGCTCAATTGGTAATTCTCTTGTATAACCCATCCCGCCGTGAATCTGAAGGACACGGTCGACGACATTATTTCCCATATTTGCACCATATAATTTTGCCATTGATGCTAAGTGCCGATTATCTTCCCCATTATCTAAGGTGAAAGCTGCGTTCAAGACGAGCCACTTTGCCGCTTCAATTTCAACTGCTGAATCAGCGATTTGCCATTGGATTGCTTGTCTTTCGGCAATTGGTTTACCAAAAGTGACCCGTTCCTTCGCATAATCAATCGCCATTTGCAGCAAACGTTCGGCAGTTCCGACTGCTCTTGCCCCTACGACCCAGCGCGCAAAACCGATCCACTCTAGACCGAGATTATATCCTTTGTGTAACTCACCAAGGATATTTTCCTCTGGTACACGGACATTTTCAAATACAAGGCCAGCTGGTCCCCATTCTCCCATTGTATGTATATACTCTGATTTCCAGCCCATATCTCGGTCGACAATAAAGCATGTTACTCCTTCACGCCCATGTGTGGATTGATGAAGTTCTTTGTCAGTAATCGCTATGGCCATCACAAAGTCGGCTTCATTTCCGCCTGTAATAAATGTTTTTTCACCATTTAGGACCCATTCATTTCCGTCTTTTACAGCCGTCATTTTAATATTTCTTGTATCGGAACCAGCACCAGGCTCCGTCATGGCAAAACAAGACTTTTTCTCTCCGTTAATCGTTGGGATTAAATATTTTTTCTTTTGTTCTTCATTCCCATAATATAGGATATTATCAGCACTACCGCCAAACTGAAACGGTACAAATGTTTTTGAAACCTCCATTAACACAATCGCCATCATCATTTGGCCCAGGTCTGCCCCGCCGTATTCTTCGGGAGTATTAATTCCCCAAAATCCAGCTTCCTTAGCTTTTAATTGCAATTCCTTAAGTGTACCGGCAGGAAGACTTGGTTTACCTTCACGTTCATTTCTAAGGACATCATTTTCAAGTGGAATGAGTTCTTTTTCTACGAATCTCCTAATTGTTTTTTGAACCATTTTTTGTTCATCAGTCAAACGTAAATACATATCATTCACTCCATTCTTATTCTAAGATTAATTGTTAATGCCGTTAAATAATCATATGCTAAACCATTCTTAAGCATACCTACCGGTTGGTATGTAGCTTTATTGTATTCCGAACTTTCAGATAATACAAGTGTTTATTTAGATTTAATTATTTCAGTTTTAATGACTATTTTCTTGTTTTTTTACAAATGATAAATATGATATTCAGTAGAATATCTTCGTTTCAAATCCTTTAATGAGGTGATTTGATGAGCTATAAAGATCATTTAGATCCGCACTCTGAGCTTTTCCATTATGGTACAACGAGAGCGAAGCATACCAAAGCACAGGTTAATGGACAAACAAAAATGTCTCAAAACCAGATCATTCTAAGGAGTAATGCTAAAGCCCACCGCTGGTAAGGTTTTGGCCAGGAAACGAGTTATGGCAGTTTAGAAATAAATTGTCATGAAAAGAAAAGGCCTTTTCTCGGATAATAATTTCGAGAAAGGGTTTTTCTTTTTTCAAATAATTATGGTACGTCAATATTGATAATGTTAGTTCCAAAAGCTAATATAAAAACTATTAGACAATAAAAAAACGGGAGTGGTAAATGACATGTTTGAGGCCTTTACGATTAGAGATGCAAATTTGAGTGATTTGGAAACCATTATCAATATTTACAATACAACTATAGCAAGCAGGATGGTTACAGCCGATTTAGAGCCAATTTCAGTAGAGAACCGGATCCAATGGTTCCATGAACATTCACCCGCTTTTCGTCCATTATGGGTTGTTGAAGACAAAGGTGTAGTTTGCGCATGGGTAAGCTTCCAATCCTTTTACGGCCGCCCAGCTTATAATGCAACCGCGGAAATTAGTATTTATATTCATCCAGACTTTCGTGGGAGAAAACTGGGTAAATTTTTAATTCAAAAAGTGATGGACGCTTGTCCTGGATTAAACATCAAAACCCTGCTTGGTTTTATTTTTGGTCATAACGAACCTAGTATCAAGCTTTTTAAAAGCTTTGGCTTTGAAAAATGGGCTCACCTTCCAAATGTAGCTGAACTGGACGGCGTTGAGAGAGATTTACTTATTCTTGGGAAAAGAATCCAATAAATAAGGAATTCTACTATTTTCACTATTGTATTATTCCAAAATAATGGATTTTCTAGTACTATAGACTATGTACTATATTTATTGAAAAGAACTGGAGATTTCCATGAATAAAAAAAAGCTGATCCTGTTTTACTTAATTTCAAGTATTATTTGGATCTTTGGGTCCAATTATTTAATTGAAAAGTTTATCCCCTCTTCGATAGTTAATGTGGTTGAAAGGGTAAAAGAGATGTTATATATTTTGGTTACTGGAGGATTTCTTTATTTTTTTATCAGTAAAAAAGAGGAATTATCTGTTTCCCAGGAAGATCAAAAACGGTTATCTACATTAATCAATTCAATGGTTGATTTTGTTAATTTTAAAGATGGAGAAGGCCGATGGATTGAAGCCAATGAATTTGGGTTACAATTGTTTCAATTGGAGAATGTAGATTATCGAGGAAAAAAAGACTCTGAATTAGCCAATTATACTGACTTTTATGGAGATGCCCTTAGATATTGTGAAATTTCTGATGAAGAGGCATGGAATAATCGGGCCATTACCCGTATTGAAGAAGTCCTTCCTGTCCCAGACGGGTCAGCAAGAATCTTTGACACGATCAAAGTGCCTCTATTTAATAGTGATGGCAGCCGACAAGGGTTAGTAATTATTGGACGTGACATCACCGAGAAAAAGGAAATGGCGTTAAAATTGGCAGAAAGTCAGCAACAATATAAATCATTGTTTGAATACAGTCCAGATATTGTATATATGATGGATCTGAGTGGAACGGTTACCAATTTAAACTCACAATATGATGTCATTACCGGCTTCAAACGTGAAGAAATAATAGGAAAAAACATTAAGAATTTGCTGCCGAAAAAATATGTAAGGTATCTACCTATATTTATTTCCACAGTTGTGGAAGAAATTAAACCAGTCATGTATGAGATAAACATTCCACATGCCAACGGGAATCGGATCATATTACAATGTACTTCCCTGCCAATCATTATTAATGGGAAGATTGCTGGAATTATTGGCTATGGCAGTGATGTCACCAAATTAAGGGAAACAGAAGAACGTCTTCGAAGGACAGAAAAGTTATCGATTGTAGGTGAATTATCTGCAAGCGTAGCTCATGAAATTAGGAATCCGCTGACATCCTTAAAAGGGTTTGTTCAGCTTTTATCAATGGAAGATGTAAAGCACCAATACTATTATCAAATTATGTTAGACGAATTAAACCGAATCAATCATATTGTTGGTGAGCTATTGCTATTAGCTAAACCGCAGATCTTAAAATATACCAAGGCAGACCTCCAAAAGATATTGAAGGATGTCATTTCACTATTAAGCACAGAAGCTAGTTTATATAATGTCCAAATCGAATCCTCATTTCTGGAAAATGAAATCGTTATTGAGTGTGAACCCAACCAACTCAAGCAATTATTTATCAATCTTATTAAAAATTCAATTGAAGCTTCACCAAAAGGCGGAACTGTTTCCATTGATTTAGAGCAGTCAGAAGAAAATAAGGTAGTAATCCATATTAATGACAATGGCTGCGGTATTTCAAAAGAAAGATTAGAGAAAATTGGCGAACCATTCTATTCGTCAAAAGAAAAAGGGACAGGATTAGGATTAACGGTAAGTTTCAAGATTGTTCAATCTCACCAAGGCACTATTCATTTCGTTAGTCAAAAGAATCAAGGGACATCTGTCCAGATAGCCCTACCTGTTAAGCAAAATACTCCGAAGCATACCCACCGATTGGCCAACGAAAAAGTATAACAAATTGTTTAAGCCCGAGCTATCATGCCGGGCTTTTCTTTTTCTTCCTATTCCTGAAGAAAGCAATAATTAGTAACGAAGACGGAATGATAATTTGAAATGGCCAATGCAAATAAAGCGGGACTAAAACTAACCCTTCCTTTATATGTTCTGCGTAATTGGAAGCAATAGTAACGGATGCAAATAATACAATCAGACCTAAAGGAAAGCCAATTTTGCGTTGATTCGGAATTCGAAAGATATCCGCTGCACCTGCAACTGCTGCATAAAAGTAGATCGCAATTTTGAAAAAACCTCCAATAATTAAATAGAGCATAAATAATACGTCTAAACGCTCAATAAAATCAGCAATTTGAATTCGTCCTACTGTGGTTAAAAGTGGGAAAGTAGATCGATAAAAGAGAGCCACTCCTAAAACTGAAATATTTACTACCACTGTGATGGTAATATTTATTCCGCTTAAAATCATCCCACTCAGACAAACGATCTTAGCTTTCTTTTTATCTCTTAAGAATGGAAGCAGCATAGTAAAAACGACCATTTCCCCAAAGGGAAAGGTAATGGTTTGTGTTAAAAATGTTTTTATGACAGGTTTCAACCCATATTCTAAAATTGGCTTTAAGTTTCCTAAGTGAATCAAACCAGAAAAGACAATTAACAGCATCCCTAATATCGCCGTCAAGTAGACAACGCCGAAGAAAATTTCTCCAACCCGTGCTAATACTTCAAACCCTTTATGGATGCCATAAATAATCGTAATAATCATTAAGGAATTGATAACAAATAATGGAGTACTATTATAAATGGTTGAAGATAATAATTCTCCAAAATCGCGTAATACCCTTGAAGCACAATATAAAAAGTAGACAACATATAATACCCCAATAAACCTTCCTAGCCATTTCCCTATTATTTCTTGAAGATAACTAGTTAAGGGCAGGTCAGGATAGTACACAAATAATCGATAATAAACAAAAAAGACCATTAATCCACCGGTTAAACCCAACAATACAGCTATCCAAGCATCCTGTTTGGCACCTGACGCAATCCCAACCAGAATAGCACTGCCCATTTCAAATAATACAACTAGGACAAATAATTGGGTTGTACTTATTTTTACTTTTTCCATGTACGTACGTTCCCCCCCTTAAAAAGGGTTATATATTACTTCTGAGCAATACCAATTTTCCCCAAAACTAATTCAGCTTATGCCGTGCTTGTTTTTTTCTTTCGATTACGAAAAAACGCAATGATTAGCAAGATGGAGGGAATGATGATTTGAAATGGCCACGAGAGAAAAATCTGAACAACACCAATACCCTCTCTTATAAATTCTGCAAAATTAGAGGCAATAGTTATCGAACCAAATAAAACGATCATCCCAATTGGAAATGCAAGCTTGCGTTGGTCTTTAAAATGAAAGATATCAGCAGCACCGGCCACCGCCGCATAATAATAAATCGCAATTTTAAAGAAACCGCCAATAATTAAATAGAGCATAAATAATACATCTAATCGTTCAAGAAAATCAGCAATTTGGATTCTCCCTATTGTGGTTAATAAGGGGAACGTAGATCGATGAAAGAGACCTATGCCTAATACAGAAATATTTACTACAGTTGTAATGGTGATGTTAATGCCCGCTAATATCATCCCGCCTAAACAAACGATTTTAGCCTTTTTTTTATCATTTAAAAACGGGAGCAGCATCGTAAAGACAACCATTTCTCCAAAGGGAAAAGTGAGGGTTGTCTTTAAAAATGTTTTAATAACAGGTTTTAATCCGTCCTCTAAGATTGGGGTTAGATTACCCAGATGAATTAAACCAGAAAAGGTAATTAACAACATGCCAACAATCGCTGTAATGTAGACAATTCCAAAATAAATCTCGCAAACTCGTGCTAATACTTCAAAC
>NZ_JBALSN010000602.1:0-4978 GCF_036966985.1 Neobacillus drentensis
TCATACAATCGGTCTTAAATCGGATGGTACAGTGATGGCTGTCGGTTTGAATAAACATGACCAATGCGATGTAAGCGGCTGGACCGGCATCCAACTGCCTAGCAATTAGTTTTTAATAACCACAACCCAGAGAAGAACAGAATGAGTTAATGAGCATTGTTTCAGAAATATGGTTATTCCTTTTGTTGAATTTTGAAGGATTTTTTTTCCCAATACTTGAATCTAATAGGGAACAATTTGGATTGAGCCTATTGTGACAAATAAGAATCCATCAATCATGGGGGAATTTATATGCGTTTAAGAGACAAAACAATGGAAGAACTAGAGGATCTGGAGGAAGAGTTAACTAGCCAAGAAGAGGAACAGGGGGCTCCCAATTTCTTATTGAGAATCAATTTATATAAAGAAATGGTTCGATGCCTTGATCAGCTGGTTCGGAGGAAGAGGGATGAATACCAAAGTTCTTTAGAATATGTGAAAAGAAAACTAATCTTTCACCTGATTGAATATGGATCCTACTTAAAAATGGTTGATCAGAAGGATGATCATTTAGCTATAAAGTGCCTAAAAGATGCTCTGAAGTATGATCCTAAGAATCCAATTGCAGCGTACCGACTTGGTTTTTTGTCATTCAAGTACAAAAGGTATTCAGAAGCCCTAACATATTTCGAGGACTCTTTAGAAAATCACAAATATGATCCTAATGGACAGTATCAATTAAATAGCCAGCAATTGGTTAATGCCCATTTGTATTTAACAACTAGTGCTTTACATATTGCCAATCAGAGCTACAAACGGATGAATCAATTACCTTCTACTGGGACTGTAGAATTTCCCAATAATGAATTTTCACCACTGATTAAAAATATATTAGATAATGAGCAGTTTTTGCAGCGCCATGCCTTTTATAAGGTAAATCATAATGGGAGGCGGACATGTTCAAAAATGGATTGTGAGACCATGTTTAGCTCCTCGCCCCCTGACACCATTGTGTTATTTTTTAATGATCGTACCATTAACATAGCTTTTGAAGGAGCAGAAGCAGAATTAAGTCCGGATCAAGGATATTTGCTGCGGCATTTCCTATTAAAAAGCTCGGAAGACCATCCAACGACACGAAACGCATTCTCGAATGTTGAAATTAGACCGAACACCTATACTCAAAATGTTACCAGGTTAAAAAATAAACTAACCCAGAAAGGATTCCCTCCCATCATAGAGAACACGAGATACCGCAACGAGACAGCATACTACTTCAATCAAGCTTATCCATTTTATGTGATGTATAGGGTGGATGAGGAAATTGAATACATATAAAAGAAGGCGATGACAGGGGTGTCATCGCTCTTTTGCGATAATAAGACCATCAAGTAAAGAGGAGATGGTTTGATGAAAAACTGGAATCAATTATTCATTCGTCATGGATTTATGGTAGAGGAGGTTCGTCCGAATGTATTTCATTGTTTAAAAGAAACAGAGGATAATATGGCATTTTTATTAGAGAGTTTGGATAGACTTTCCATTTCATATACCTTAGAGAAAGGTTTATTAACCTTACATGGCCCTGCAATAGCTGAAGAAACATGGATAAATGGTGTCGACTTTGAATACCGAGGCCGCGGCGAGGATTTGTGGTTTCGTCCTGGATTGGATCAGCCGAAGGTTAAAGAGCTTGATACCTATATCTCCGGTATTGTAAGGCAGCTTAACCGGCTTGGCTTTTATACGAATATGAGCTGTGACGGACATGAACGAAGAAATCCACGCCTTGGCTTTATTGATAGTGTTGACGTGGAAATGGTCACTGAGATCTTTTTAGCCGTGGGTGTTTCAAAAATTCATTGGAGCAGTAGGGGAGCAAGGTTGAGTATGAGCATCTCACGTCCAGCACTACTTGATATTGCGGAAAAGCTATCTTATATTCGCAAAGAATGGCTTGAGCAGGGTGCTGATTTTATTAGAAAGCAGTTTTTCTTTATTCAATTGGAACAGCTTTTATCCATTCCGGGAGAAAGCGGGGATGAGGATAGAGTACGGCAATTTGTGATGGAGAAATTGAAGAATCATGTAGACTATATGACAGTTGATCATACTGGAAACATCCTGGCGCAAAAGAAATTTGGAACTGGTCATGGTCCAACGATCCTTCTTAATGCCCATTTAGATACGGTTGAGCGAATAGAAGAAGGCAAGAAGATCGTGAAGGATGGATTGATTTGGTCAAGTGACAAAGGCATTCTTGGTGCAGATGACCGGGCGGGAATTGCGGTGATTTTGGAGGCAGCAAAGCGTCTATACACCTCGGACTTCAATGGAATAGTAAAATTCATCTTCACGGTGGAAGAGGAAATTGGCTTAATCGGAGCAAGAAGTGTAGATGAATATTTCTTGTGGGATGTAGATGCAGCGATTGTTGTCGACCGCAGTGGCTCGGGGGACATTGTCACTTCATGCGGCAGCTACCAGTCCTTTTGCCATGAGAATTACGGAAAGTTCTTTCAAGAAGCGGCCATACGAATCGGAATAGCAGGATGGAAAACAACCGCCGGTGGCAGCAGTGACACACGAATATGGGCCATGCAAGGTATCCAAAGTGTCAATCTTTCTGCAGGTTACAGCCATGAACATACATCGGCTGAAACGTTGAATATTGAAGCCTGTTATAACACGTCTGCCTTAATAATCGAGGTCTTTCGGGACTATAGAAATCTGCAAAGAACCTTGCGTCAAATCGAAAGGCTAGAATTGCATGGAAGGAGTGCAGTGAGATGAACCATATTTATGTATTTGTTTATGGCACGTTAAGAAAGAATGAGAGTAACCACTATTTAATGAAAGGTGCTACACTAATCGCCGGTCAAGCATGGGCGAATGGGCGTCTTTTTGATACAGGGGTGGGTTACCCGGCATTGAAGGAATCGATGTGCGATAAAGTCTATGGTGAATTGTACCTTGTATCCGAGGAACAGCTTCTTAGGCTGGATGAATTGGAAGGATACCGTCCAAATAGAAGTAACAACCTATACAACCGCAAAAATCAAGTGGTATTTTATGAAAATGATAAAATTGAAGCCTATCTATATTTCATCGCGGAACATCATGGGTCTATGTTGAAAAATCATATTGAATCAGGTGATTGGAAGGTTTACAGGATTGAAAAATCGGATTAACCCATCCAATATATTTTGCAAGTGAAAGTAGTAAAAGCCGCCAAGTTGGCGGCTCTTAACGTTTAGTGTTGGACTTGCTTTTGATGTTCCATTACCTTCTTGTGTGAAGGAAGGAAGAGCGTACAAAGGATGTTTGCGATCCCAATAAAAAATACGAGAATAAACACAAGGTGCATCCCATGGGCTAGAGCCTCTTGGATCATCGTAATGACGTTAGCAGGCAGCTTATTAATGGTGTCTGAGCTTAAGAGATTACTAATATTGCCTCCTCCACTCCAACTTCCCCCTGCATGTTCTTTTCCAAACGTAATCAGTGAGTTGTTAAAAATAGTTCCAAAGACAGCAACCCCAACCGTTTGGCCAATGGACCTAATAAAGCTGTTTGATGCGGTTGCGGCTCCACGCATTTGGCAGCCAACCGCTGATTGAACGAGAACGGTGGTTGGGGTTGTTGCATAACCCATGCCAAGACCGATCACAATCATGATCCCTACAAAATACCAATATGGGGAGTCAAGTTCCACAGCAAGCAGCCAGGTTCCACCTAGGGCAATCAAAACAGCACCAAGAATGGCTGTTAACTTTGAACCAATTTTATACATATAACGGCCGGCAAAAGTGGCACCCAAAGGCCAGGCAATTGACATTGGCATGAGTGTCAGTCCTGAGCTTGTCGCACTGTGGCCAAGAATTTTTTGAATCCACATTGGTAAATAAACATTCACTCCAATTAGGACGGCACTAGCTAGAAAACCGATGAGATTGGAAACGAGAATGACAGGAATCTTGAAAAGTGATGGAGGAAGCATCGGTTCCTTCACTTTGGTTTCGATATAACCAAACAGCACAATAAAGATTACTGAAACAGCAAATAGGATATAAATGGCTGTCGAATTCCATGCATATTTTTGCCCTGGACCAGCATTCAGTAGAGCATATAATAGAGTGGAAATCCCAATGGTAAAAGTGATAGCTCCCAGATAATCAATTTTACGGTCCTTTTTCAATTCAACCGTTTCATGGAAGAAAACTGTGATTAACACGAGCGAGACTAAACCGATCGGCAAATTAATATAGAAAATCCAGCGCCAACTGATTTGGTCCACAAAGAATCCGCCAACCAAGGGGCCAAGAAGACCTGCAATTCCCCAGACCGAACTAAAGACTCCCTGCATTTTGGCTCGTTGTTCACCAGGAAAGAGGTCACCAATAATCGTAAAGGTTAACGGCATTACCGCACCAGCACCAATCCCTTGAAAAGCACGGAACCAAATTAATTGATTCATCGTTTGGGCAGCACCCGACAACATCGAGCCGACCACAAACAAAATAACCCCGAAGATAAAAACTTTTTTTCGGCCGAATAAATCAGCCAATTTACCGTAAATAGGTGTCGTGACAGAAGTGGTAAGAGTGTAGATGGCAAATACCCAGCTGATTAATTTTAATCCGCTGAGGTCACTGACAATTTGCGGCATAGCGGTACTGACTACCGTGACGTCAATGGCGACTAATAGAATCGCACACAAAATATGACCGACATGATCAATCGCTTGCAGCAATCAAATTTAGTTACTCTATTCCAAGACCCTGAAGATAAAAGACGTACGCGAGTAAAAATAACAGAGGAAGGAATCCGTGTGTATGAGGAATTGAAATCTTTAGGAAATAATTTTAATGCCCAGACTTATCATATTTATAATGAAAATGAGATAGTGGTTTTAAGTGAATTACTAAATCGGCTCGTCGATCATTTGAAAGAAGAGTAATGATAGGAGAAATAGGGTCTTTTTTTGTATAGGTAATTT
>NZ_JBALSN010000603.1:0-1897 GCF_036966985.1 Neobacillus drentensis
ATAATCAGGTAAGTATGGGTTTTTGTTGCTATAAGTATCGAAACCTATTAGATGAAGATTTTTTCGTTACTCACCCCCAAGGAATATTGTATACCAAACTCTTATGTGTATTTTATCGTATGCAGTTAAAATGTTCAAGAACATATTCTAAATATTTAAATAATTCCTTGTATTGTTGCTAGAATAAGAGCTGGCTTCAAAATAAATTAACTTTTTTTTAAATTCTAGTTTGCTTCTCTATCCAAAAGATTGTATACTTCAGAAAAGTATCATAATTTTTAGAAAAAACAGAAAGGAGTAACAATATGCCAAAAGTAATCCTTCATGTGGATGGAACAACAATCGAACAAGAGGTTAAAGATAATGCCAATTTAGTTGTTTTGGCTGGTACCCGCCAACTTCCTAAACTAAAGTATGGCTGCGGAATGGGGCGCTGTACGAAATGTACATGTATCGTAGTGAATGGATCTGAAGGGCTTGCACCACCAAACTGGAAAGAAGAAAAAATGCTTGGAGATAAGGTGAACGAGGGGTACCGGTTAACGTGCCAATTAACAATTAAAGAGGATATTGAAATTTCGCAAGAAAATATTTCAGTTCAGCCCCCGAAGAAGCAATCAGTGATCCAATCTTAATAGAGAATGTATTTTATTTTTAAAATTGGTATACAAAATACAACAAACTTAAGTAGGTGAGTACTCGTGGATTGTTATGATCTAACCAGTATGACATGGAAAGAAGTAGAAGAAGCATTGAGTACAGTTCAATTAGCTATAATTCCAATCGGCGCCCATGAACAGCACGGCCCACATATGGTTGAAAGCTGTGATGCTGTATTAGCTGAGAGGATGGCCAAGAAACTAGGTCAAAAAATGTTTCCTTATGCATTGGTGACACCAACTGTAAATATGGGTGTTTCTCAGCATCATTTGAACTTTCCGGGAACCATCTCCTTGCAGCCGACCACATTAATTGCGGTGTTAAAGGATGTAGTTTCATCATTGAAGCATCACGGAATTGAAAAGTTTTTATTTTTAAATTCACACGGCGGCAACCAGTCGACGCTTAATGTGGCCTCGATGATGTTATCCAAAGAACTGGATGTCGAAATCTATTATGCCAAAACAACTGCCTCTGCTAAAAAGGCAATTAAGGAAAATGTCACATCCACCTTATTTGGTCATAGTTGTGAACGCGAAGTTTCGGAAGCGCTTTATTTAGCACCTGAACTTGTCCGCCTTGAAAAACTTGAGAAAGGTGATATTCAAGAAGAAGGAAGATGGAAGCAGCTACGACCTGGTAAAGCGATTCAAGGATTTTATTATTATGAAGAAATGACGAATAATGGCTGCATTGGCGATGGCACAAAAGCCAGCTGGGAGATTGGGCAGCAGATCGTAGAGGAAGCATTAGAAAATCTATCAAAAGAACTCTATAAATTGTTAGATTTGCAAGTAAATGTCCACCAATAATCATAGTTTTAAAAAAGAAAAATAATCTTTAAAAAATTCTAAAAATTATATTTACAAATAAACAATATCTTGGTAGTATAAACGTAAGGTATACCAAATCAATAGTTTTACAAAAAAAGAGACTGCTGGAAAGGGAAAATATCCACAATCTTTTAATTTTTAAACTAGTTTGGTATACAAAATATCAAATACCAATCTAAGGTTGGGTACCTACATAAAATTAGAGGAGGAGTTTCAGTTGACAGAATTATTATCTAAAGATGAATTTCGCAGACAATTAGAGGAAGCAATTAAAGGTAACCATAGCCAGAAGGCTGCATTTACAGTAGCTTGGGCAGAGGGCAAACTTGAAAGAAAACACTTTGCTAGTTGGGCTGAAAATCACTACCATTATGTAGGACCATTCGCTGATTACTTAGCGTATA
>NZ_JBALSN010000604.1:0-2947 GCF_036966985.1 Neobacillus drentensis
GTGATTGTATGAAATGGAATGTAGTCGGTTGTTTTCTAGTATTTACTGCTCTTTTCCTAACTGGATGCATGTATCCTGAAGAGGAATTAGCAAAAAATCAAATCCCATATAAAGATCAAATTATAGCTGTTCAAACAGCAGTAGATACCTTTAAGGAGGATAATGGCGGGATTCTTCCGATAAAAACAAAAGAAGCAGAAACACCAANNAAAAAAATAACACCAAAATATATTGCTGAGCCTCCTGGAAACGCATACGAAAGCGGCGGGATTTTCCAATATGTCCTTGTGGATGTTGAAACCCAGCCAACTGTAAAATTATTTGATTTAAGAATGACAGAAGCGATACGTGATATTAAATTGCGGATCAAAACAAAAGGGTATCCTCCCTATAAAGAACAAATTGCAAAGAATGTTTTTACTCTTGATTATAAACAATTAGGGTATAAAAAAGCCCCTTTTGTAGCGAGTCCATTTTCAAATCAAAATTTATCTTTTGTCATTACAGGCAGTGCTGAAGTATATGTAGATTATCGCCCGGACTTATATCAAGCCATGGCAAAAAAGGATACGAAGGTAAAACCAGGTGAAGATATTCGGCCAATTTTAGTGAAGGATTCCATGTTTGTGCCTGCATATTCCTTACCATATACCTGGCATTCTNNTATTTTTAGAAGAATAAATAGTCATAACCCTTTTCCGATGAAATATATTGTAGGAGAAGGGTTTTTTTTGGCTATTCCCAAAAGAAAACATTTATTGAAACCCTCCATAATAACAAATGTTCAGACACTACAGATACAAGAGAACCTAGTGAATTTTTAATAAGGGGGTAAAAAATTTTTAGAAAAGTGTCATAACATAGTAGGACAACATCATAAACATATATTGTCCAAAAATACCTAAAATGGATGTTTAATCCCACTTTACTCTATGATCGGGAGGGGATCACTTGGAAAAGGTTGATATTTTTAAAGATATTGCCGAGAGAACAGGCGGTGATATTTATTTAGGCGTAGTAGGTGCAGTACGGACTGGAAAATCAACATTTATTAAAAAATTTATGGAGCTTGTTGTTTTACCGAATATAAACAGTGAAGCTGAGAGATCACGTGCACTCGATGAGTTACCTCAAAGTGCTGCAGGAAAAACAATTATGACAACGGAGCCGAAATTCGTACCAAATCAAGCAGCAACTGTTAATGTTGATGATGGATTAAATGTCAATATCAGGCTGGTTGATTGTGTAGGCTATACGGTTCCAGGTGCGAAAGGCTATGAGGATGAAAATGGTCCAAGAATGATTACCACCCCTTGGTATGAGGAACCAATTCCTTTTCATGAAGCTGCTGAAATTGGCACAAGGAAAGTGATTCAAGAGCATTCAACTATTGGGGTCGTTGTAACGACAGATGGGACAATTGGTGAGATTCCAAGGAGTAACTATATTGAAGCTGAAGAAAGAGTTATTAACGAACTTAAAGAAGTTGGCAAACCGTTTATCATGGTCGTTAATAGTGCCCAGCCGTACCATCCAAGCACTGAAACTCTAAGATCGAGTTTAGCAGATAAATATGATATTCCGGTAATTGCCATGAGTGTTGAAAGTATGCGTGACAGCGATGTTCTTAATGTCCTGCGTGAAGCACTTTACGAGTTCCCAGTCCTCGAAGTCAATGTGAACCTGCCAAGTTGGGTAATGGTCCTTCGAGAAAACCACTGGCTTCGTGAAAGCTATCAAGATGCCGTCAAAGATACTGTAAAAGATATCAAGAGATTAAGAGATGTTGACCGGGTTGTACAACACTTTAGCGAGTTTGAATTCATTGAAAGAGCTGGTTTAGCTGGAATTGAAATGGGCTCGGGTGTCGCTGAAATCGATTTATATGCACCAGATGAATTGTATGATGATATATTAAAAGAAATCGTTGGAGTCGAAATTCGCGGGAAAGATCATCTTCTTGAATTAATGCAGGATTTTGCTCATGCAAAAGCAGAGTATGACCACATTGCTGATGCATTAAAAATGGTTAAACAAACGGGTTACGGTATTGCCTCACCAACCCTTTCAGATATGAGCCTTGAAGAACCAGAAATTATTCGTCAAGGTGCACGATTTGGTGTAAGGCTGCGAGCTGTAGCACCATCCATTCATATGATAAAAGTGGATGTGGAATCGGAATTTGCGCCAATCATTGGTACTGAAAAACAAAGTGAGGAACTAGTGAGATACTTAATGCAGGATTTTGAAGATGATCCGTTATCCATCTGGAATTCAGATATCTTTGGCCGCAGCTTAAGTTCCATTGTTCGAGAAGGTATCCAGGCAAAGCTTTCCTTGATGCCGGAAAATGCAAGATATAAATTAAAAGAAACATTAGAGAGAATTATTAACGAAGGTTCAGGTGGCTTAATTGCCATTATACTTTAAGCTATGGACTCCAATTCGGAGTCTTTTTTTCTTTGAGAAAAGTGGCAGGAGGAGGGGGCAACTTCCCATTATTTCAAAATATCTACCAAAAAGGGTTAAATTAAGTAGAATTTTGTTGAAACAAAGAAAAGATTACCATAATTTCATGAATTCTTCTTGATAAGCTGTTTTGATTATGATAATCTTTTAACTGAATTACATTATAGCGTTTGAGCCCTTATTTCATAAGGTTTTTTCCTAAAAAATAGATTCTAGTTACCAATTTTATTATTTATGGTAATTTTGGTAATAAAACCGCGCTATGACGTATAGAAATTAGAAAAATTGTTTAGAAATGTAGATAAGTAATCTTATTTACGAATCTTGATAATTTCTTTGGGAGGAGGTGAATGGCATGAACAAGACAGAACTTATTAATGCAGTTGCTGAAGCTAGCGAACTTTCTAAAAAGGACGCAACTAAAGCAGTTGATGCTGTTTTTGATGCGATTTTAGATGCTTTAAAAAATGGTGATAAA
>NZ_JBALSN010000605.1:0-14326 GCF_036966985.1 Neobacillus drentensis
CAAAATAAGTAACAAATAAATAAAATTTGTATTGTAAATTATCTGAATTGTATTTACAATAGGGTTAGTTAATGTAATCGCTTTCTTAAGGGGGATATGAATGAAGATTTTATTATGCTGTTCCGCAGGTATGTCTACAAGTCTATTGGTTTCGAAAATGGAAGTAAGCGCCAAATCTCAGGGGGTCAGTTGTGAAATTTGGGCAGTTGGTTCTACTGAAATAAATGACCAGATTAAGAAGGCAGACGTACTGCTTCTTGGTCCACAAGTTCGCTATTTGCTGCCTCAGCTTAAAAAGGCAGGAGAAAAGCAGGGTATTCCAGTAGATGCTATTAACCCACAGCATTATGGGCTTTGCAATGGAGAAGAGGTTTTGAAACAAGCAATGAATCTAATTAAAGGGGTGTAGGTATCATGATGAATTTTATTGATAAATTTATTATGCCTTTTGCAAATAAGCTTGGTAACAATAGGCATCTTCTTGCTATCCGTGACGCTTTGGTGGGAATGATCGCGATTACGATGATTGGTTCGTTAGCCGTATTATTAAACAATCTAGGAAAAGTACCTGGTATTGGAAAATATTATGAAAAATTAATGATCTCTCTTTTCGGCGAAACGTGGACAACATTGGGAGGAGATATATGGTGGGGCACACTTGCCTTTATGACGATATTTGCTGTTTTCGGGATTGCGAATAAATTGGCAAAATCTTACGGGGACGATGGGTTCGAAGCGATGCTGGTAGCCGGTGCAGCTTTCTTTGTTCTGATTCCTCAAGTTGCCAATGTATCGATTACTCCAGAGGGTGGCGAGGCAGTCACCGGTGGAGCGTGGGGATTTATTGGTTGGAATTATTTCAATGCCACAGCCCTTTTTACTGGTATTATTGTTGCGATTGTCGCGACTGAAATCTTTGTTCGCTTAGCTAAGATCAAGTTTTTGATTATCAAATTACCTGACGGTGTTCCGCCAGCGGTATCTCGTTCATTTGCAAAGCTTCTTCCAGGAATGGCAACCATTTTTACCATTGGGTTGTTTGGACTCATTTTACGCAAATTTATTAGTGATGGCGCTTATTTAAATGATTGGATCAACAAAGTACTCGTTTCTCCGCTTACGGGTGCAGTAGATTCCATGCTGTTTGCTATTTTAATCGTATTCTTGGTGCACGGATTTTGGATACTTGGTCTTCACGGTCCAAACATTCTTGGAGGTATAACAACGCCTTTAATGACCAAACTGGGACAAGAAAATGTAAATATGTATGCACAAGGTGTTGAGGATTTAGGAAAATACCACATTCTTTCAGGCTCGTTTTTGGATGCCTTTGTGTATCTGGGTGGTTCTGGTGCCACTTTAGGTTTATTGGTAGCAATGTTTATCGCCGGCCGCAAACGTAATAAGCAATTAATCGCGTTAGGTACACCTCCAGGGATATTTCAAATCAATGAACCTATTCTTTTCGGATTGCCAATTGTTTTGAATCCCATCTGGTTTATTCCGTTCATACTAGGACCGATCATCATGACCATTGTCGCCTATACATCTATTAGTTTAGGTTTGGTTCATCCAGTTGTTGCTGATATCCCATGGGTGACTCCTGCGATTGTAGGTGGATTACTAGCAACTGGCGGACATGTTTCTGGTGCTATTTTAGCATTAGTGAATTTAATCATTTCTGTCGCTATTTATCTGCCTTTTGTTATCGCTCAAGGACGGATTGATACAAGAAGAGAAAAGATTGAAACATCATCCCAACCTACTGATACCTTAAATATGTAAAATAACCAATAAATAAATGATCATCCAGAGGTGTTTAAAAATGAAAGAAGGTTTAAAAATCGTTACGATAGGCGGAGGATCGAGTTATACCCCCGAACTTATTGAGGGATTTATTAAATATTATAATGAATTGCCAGTCCGTGAATTATGGTTGGTCGATGTGGAAGAAGGCAAAGAAAAGCTTGAAATTGTCGGTAATCTTGCAAAAAGAATGGTTGAAAAGGCAGGAGTCCCGATTAAAATCTATTTGACGTTTGACCGAAAAGAAGCGTTAAAGTCCGCGGATTTTGTAACTACTCAATTTCGCGTAGGTTTGCTTGAAGCACGTATGAAGGATGAGAGTATTCCATTGAAACACGGTGTACTTGGCCAGGAAACAAATGGACCTGGAGGTTTATTTAAAGCACTTAGGACCATTCCAGTCATCCTTGATATTTGCCGGGAAATGGAAGAGGTTTGCCCGAATGCCTGGCTCATAAACTTTACAAATCCTGCCGGGATGGTCACAGAGGCTGTCCTTCGCTATAGTAATATTGATAGAGTGGTAGGTTTGTGTAATGTTCCTATTGGAATGGAAATGGGCGTTGCAAAACTATTAGGAGTAGACCATAGCAGAGTAAGAATTGATTTTGCAGGATTAAACCACATGGTTTACGGATTAAATGTTTTTGTCGATGGTGTATCCGTTAAGGATCAGGTGATTTCCCTAATTAATGATCCAGAGAAAAGCATAACCATGCAAAACATTCATTCCATGGGTTGGGAACCTGAGTTCTTGCGGGCGTTAGATGTTTTTCCATGCCCGTATCATAATTACTATTATAAATTTGGTGACATGCTAGAAAAAGAATTGAAAAATTATCAAGAAGGCGGAACACGTGCCGAGGTCGTTAAAAAGCTTGAAGAAGAGCTATTTGAGTTATATAGAGACCCTCATTTAGCCATTAAGCCGCCTCAATTAGAGAAAAGAGGCGGCGCCTATTATAGTGATGCAGCTGTAAGGCTCATTCACTCGATGTATACGGATAAACGTGACATTCAGGCAGTTAACACCATAAATAGGGGAGCGATCTCAAGTCTCCCTTTTGATTCCGCTGTAGAACTCAGCTGTATCATTACAAAGGATGGGCCGAAACCTATTTCTGTGGGCGATTTACCTATACAAGTTCGTGGACTTGTTCAACAAGTGAAATCATTTGAAAGGGTAGCGATTGAAGCGGCAATTAGCGGGGATTATGCAACAGTGTTACTGGCCATGACAATAAATCCTTTTGTACCAAGCGATCGTGTGGCAAAAGTCATTTTGGACGAAATGCTCGAAGCACATAAGGAATATTTACCCCAATTCTTTAATTAATAGTAGGTGAGGGAAACAGGAATGGAAAATTTAGAACAAGTAATATTTCAAATTATTCTCCATGGCGGCAATGGTCGAAGCGCTGCGATGGAAGCAATGATCGCAGCAAAGCAAGGAGACTTTGAAGGAGCAAGAGAAAAATTAAAGGAAGCAGATGACGCATTAAATGAGGCTCATCATATTCAGACATCTCTCATTCAAGGGGAGATAAGGGGAGAAAAAACGGAGGTCTCTTTACTTATGATTCACGCACAAGATCATTTAATGAATGCGATGACCGTGAAGGATTTGGCTGAAGAAATGGTTGAACTATATTATAGAATAAATTGATTTGATAGGAGATCAAAACATTAATTTTTTTCAAAGAATGACACAGCTATCTTGTATTATAAAGATGATGCTGTGTTTCGCCAAAAAATCATTAAGGTGATTAAATCATGATTAAATTAATTGTTAACGCAGACGACTTTGGATTCAGCTATGGAGTAAACCATGGGATTATCGACAGTTTTTTGTATGGAATTGTCAATTCTACCACGATGATGATGACCATGCCTGGGACTGAACATGCCATTCAATTGGCAAGAAAATATCCAAATTTACGGGTAGGGATTCATCTTGTCCTAACATGTGGGAAACCATTAGTTGACAATGTACCTTCATTGGTTGATGATACTGGGCATTTTAAATTCTTGTCTACATTTAACCCTACAGTTATTTCATTAGAGGAACTGGAAAGAGAGTGGACTGCTCAGATCGAACGATTTATCGGCACTGGACTTAAACCAACTCATCTTGATAGTCATCACCATGTTCATACCTTGAAAGAATTAAATCCAGTTATTAAGAGTTTATCAGCAAAATTCAAACTGCCAGTAAGGAAGAATGGGTTTGATTCCATTGACGGTGTGGACTCTTTCTCAGACGTATCATTATTTGATTTCTATGGTGAAGGTGTCAAACCAAATTATTTTACAAAGTTGAAAGAACGATTTAAGGAGGGCATGACAGTGGAAGTGATGTGTCACCCGGCATACCTAGATAATAACCTATTACACGGGTCATCCTATGCTTTTCAGAGATTAACAGAGTTAGAAATTCTGACATCAGTAAAATTACCTAAAGCCATTATTTTAATGTAAACTGTTTGACGATCCTATATCAAGACGATAAGTAAATTAGTCTCAATAAGAACCTTGTAGTCACCTATTTAGTATTATTAGGTGACTTTTTTGCGTGTTCTAAAGGTCAGGAGTTGGCAGGAAATTGTGAATAGTTTGTAAAAAAAGAATAAAAGAGTAATAATGATTTATAATTACTTACGAAGAGAGGATGTATAACCCTTGGAATGGAAACAAGCTTTGAGAAACCTTCTTCCAGCAGAACAAATCAGTGAAAATCCAACGATATTAGAACATCACAGCAAAGATGAATCTTATCACCAACCTGTGAAACCAGATATTGTAGTTTTTCCAAAAAATAAGCAAGAGATTTCAGAGATTATGAAAATAGCATACAAGTATAAAATACCAGTTGTCCCTTTTGGGGCAGGTTCCAGCCTAGAAGGACATCCAATCCCCGTTTCAGGCGGGATCTCGATGGATTTCCAATTCATGAATAATATCATTGAAGTAAGGGAAAATGACCTTCTTGTAAGGGTTCAGCCGGGTGTGACTCGAAAACAATTAAATAAGGCACTTAAAAAGTATGGTCTCTTCTTTCCAGTAGATCCTGGTGCAGACGCGACGATTGGCGGGATGACGAGTACGAATGCGTCAGGTACAACCACCGTTAAATATGGTGCCATGAAAGATGTAGTAAGAGGTCTTGAAGTAGTCTTAGCGAATGGAGAAATGGCAAACCTAGGCGGGTTAGCAGCTAAATCTTCTTCAGGGTATAATTTAACGCCTTTATTTGTTGGCTCAGAAGGAACATTAGGAGTTTTTACTGAAATCACTTTAAAAGTTTTTGGAATTCCGGAAGCGACACTTGCATGCAGAGCCGTCTTTCCTACTGTCGAACATGCGATTAAGGCCGCGAATGCTATGGTCTCCTCAGGCATCCCCATAGCCCGTATTGAACTTGTAGATGCTCGTTCTATGAAACAAGTAAATATACATAACGAAACTATATACCCTGAACAGCCAACTCTATTTATGGAGTTCCACGGAAATGAAGAAGGGATAAAGGCCGATGTTAAATTCGCCAAAGAATTAGCAGATTTAGAAGGTTGTTCTCAGTTTGAATATGAAACAGACTCTTTGAAAAAAGCGAAGTTGTGGGAGGCACGTCATACCCTAGCATATGCCTTTAAACACGGTTATCCAGCGAAGAAAAATATGAGTACGGACGTGTGTGTACCATTATCTAAGCTTCCGGATGCCATTTCTCATGCAAGTGCGTTACTTGAAAAGTATGGATTGATTGGCGGCATCGTTGGGCATGTGGGGGATGGAAACTTTCATGCATTAATTATGATTGATCCGAATGACCCCATTGAGTCAGATAATGCACATACAGTTAATCAAAAAATTGTAGAATTTGCGATTGATTGTGGCGGAACTGCAACCGGTGAACATGGAATTGGTCTTGGGAAGATTGACTACTTATATAAAGAACATGCCAGTTCAATACATCTAATGAAAATGATAAAGGACCAGTTTGATCCACTTGGAATATTAAATCCGGGGAAGATGTTTAAATAATATAAGATTCAAATGTTTTCGTAATATACGTCGATTTTACGAATTTTCCGAAAAATAAGTTGACACTTACGGACAAACCGTGTTATAAACACAATAAGAAATTTTAGTACTTAAAAGTATGAAAGTATGAAATAATATTGAAAAAGTGAAATAAACAGGGGGAAATACGATCATGGAACAACGTAGCAAAATATTAGACTGTACCATTCGTGATGGAGGATTAGTTAACAATTGGGATTTCAGTGTCGAATTTGTTCAGGACTTGTATGAAGGCCTAAGTGCTTCAGGTGTTGAATACATGGAGATTGGTTACAAAAATTCTCCTAAACTTCTTAACGCGACCGAGCCCAATCCATGGAGATTTCTTGATGATAACTTCTTGAAAGAAATTATCCCTGTGAAAAAGTTTACCAAGCTATCAGCTTTAGTAGATATTGGGCGTGTAGATCCCAATGATATTCTCCCTAGTGAGCAAAGTGTTCTAGATATGATTCGAGTGGCTTGCTATATCCGTGAAGTAGATAAGGGCTTAGAACTTGTTCAAATGTTCCATGATTTGGGTTATGAAACTTCTCTAAACATTATGGCATTATCAAGTGTACCTGAACAACAGCTGATTAAAGCGTTCGAATTGGTGAAGGAAAGCCCTGTCGATGTGGTCTATATTGTTGATTCTTTTGGAAGCTTAGACCCAGTAGATATTGAGCACCAAGTGAAAAAATTTAAAGAAATGATCCCGAACAAACAATTGGGAATCCATACACATAACAATATGCAGTTAGCCTTTGCCAATACCTTAACTGCACTTCGTAATGGGGTTACCTACCTGGATTCTTCTGTATATGGCATGGGACGGGCAGCAGGTAACTGTAACACAGAACTTCTCGTTAGCTATATTCAAAAATCAAGCTATGAAATTAAACCAGTACTTGGAGTCATTGAGAAGCACATGCTTGAAATGCGTGAAAAGTGGGAGTGGGGCTATATCATTCCTTATATGATTTCAGGTGTACTGAATGAACATCCACGTGTGGCCATGGCTTACCGTGATAGTGCTGACCGTGATAAATTTGTAGATTTTTATGACAAGGTAACATCACCTGAAAGTACAGTGGCTACAACATTAAAATAGTTGATTTATCAAAGTACCTCTTTCGAAGGGGTACTTTTTTATTTTTACTAAAAGTTATGTTTCCAGAAAGAAATCTGAGTTATAAAAGGATATAATGAAGTTTGTGCAATTCTATGAAGTTCAACAGGGGGTATGCTGCCTGAAATCCAAAAAAATATCGCTGCAGATAAAAATATTTGGGCTCGTTCTATTACTAGGGCTATTTTTAATCCTTCTGCTTACAGTATTTTTCAGTTATATGGAGAGTAAACAAATAGAGGAAAACAGGGGCAGGATGGCGTTGGAAATTTCAAAAACGGTTTCATTTATACCTACGATCATTTCTGCGTTTCAAACTAGTGATCCATCCAAAACAATACAGCCATTAGCAGAGAAGATTCGAAAAGAAACCGGTGCTGAGTTTGTTGTCATTGGAAACAAAGAGGGAACAAGATTTTCGCACCCTTTACCATCCATGATTGGTAAGAAAATGAAGGGCGGAGATAACCAAAGGGCGATTCAGCAAGGGGAATATTATGTCTCTAAGGCGAAGGGTTCACTAGGGCCTTCAATAAGAGGTAAATCACCTATTTTTAATAAAAGGGGTGATGTGATCGGAATCGTTTCTGTGGGATTTCTGCTTGAAGATGTCCATCAGCAAATAATGAATAATCTTACCAAGGTAATTCTTGTTTCTCTTTTCGCATTTTTGGTTTCTCTTTTTGGAAGTATCCTGCTGGGGAAAAATATTCGCAAAGATACTATGGGGCTAGAACCGTTTGAAATTGCGGCACTATATAAAGAAAAGAATGCTGTGCTTCATGGAGTGAAAGAAGGGATTTTAGCTATTAATAAAGAGGGATACATCACGATGATGAATCAGCCTGCTAAGAGACTATTACAAATAAACGGATCAGTCCGCCATATAAAAGTAGATGGGCTGTTTCCTTCTGATTATTTATATGAAGTTTTAAAATCGGGAAATCCACAAGTTGATAAAGAAATGGTCTGGAAAGAAAAAACGGTTATTGTCAACTGTACTCCACTTTTTGAAGAGTCTGGAGTAAGTGGAGTGGTTGCTTCTTTTCGTGATAAAACAGAAATTGAGCAAATGTTAAACACCCTATCGGAAGTAAATAGCTATTCGGAAGATCTTCGTGCGCAAACACATGAATACACCAATAAATTATATGTGTTATTAGGACTGCTTCAGCTAGGAGAAAATGAACAGGCAATTGAAATGCTCCAATCTGAAACACAGGTGTTGCAATTTCAGAATTCTATTGTTTTTAACCATATCAAAGACACGAAAGTCCAAGCCATTCTTTTAGGAAAATTGGGAAAGGCTTCTGAAAAGAAAATAAAATTTGAGATCATATCTGATAGCTTTTTAAAGGAATTGCCATCCCATTTTAAGCTTTCGAACTTAATTGTGATTCTTGGAAACTTAATTGACAATGCCTTTGAAGCTGTCTATGGTGTGGATTCTCCTACGGTGAAATTCTTCGCTACAGATATTGGCAGTGATATCATATTTGAGATAGCGGATAATGGGAAAGGAATATCTGATGTAGAAATTCCACTCCTATTTTCAAGAGGGTTTACATCTAAAGAAGGGTCTGAGCCGCGGGGATTTGGCCTTTCCAATGCAGAGGATGCAGTGTTAGAAATGAATGGTATGATTGAGGTGCAAAGTACCAAGGAAAGTGGAACTGTCTTTACCGTATACCTACCGAAGGAATTCGAGAGGAGTGAAAAATTTGAATAGGATAAAAGTTGCAATTGCAGAGGATGATTTCAGAATAGCCGATATCCATGAGAAATTTTTAAATAAGTTTAAAGAAATCGAAGTGGTTGGAAAGTCATTAAATGGGGAGCAAACTCTCGAACTGTTACAGGAGAAAAATCCCGACTTATTGATTCTTGATGTCTATATGCCAGACATGCTTGGGTCTGATTTGCTTCCAATCATTCGAGAGCGTTTCCCAAAGATAAGTATTATTATGGTCACAGCGGCGACGGATAAGATTTTCATTGAAAAAGCTTTAAGCTATGGGGTAGAAAATTATTTAATTAAACCTGTAAATAGGGAAAGATTTGACGAAGTGGTCTTAGAATTTATTAAAAAGCACTCCCTCCTCTCGTCAGGACAAGCGGTAGACCAGAATTATGTTGATCTCCTTTTCGGTAATAATAAGATTGAAAAGGCTGGGAAGGGTACAGGATTACCTAAAGGAATTGATGAAATCACCCTTGGAAAGGTGAAAAAAGCCCTACAATTGAAAAACCAGGGACTTTCTGCGGAAGAAGTAGGGAAGGAAATAGGTGCTTCTCGAATTACAGCACGGAGATATCTAGAGTATCTATCCTCCATAAAGGAGGCAAAGGCTGAAGTAGTGTATGGAATTGTCGGGAGGCCAGAAAGAAAATATTATCCTGTTAAGTGAGGGTGCCAATTGGCATCCTTTTTTCATGTTTAGCCTGTCGTGAACAAAATGAACAAAATATAGAATAATGTACGATAATAACTTTATTTTGGAAACGTTTTCACCTTAGAATATTTAGATTATTATTAATTTACTAACAAAAGGGGGTAAAATGATGCTGGCAATTTTAGGATTTTTAATGATTTTTATTTTTATGATACTAATTATGACAAAACGTCTATCAGCGATGATTGCTTTAATGGTGGTGCCGGTTGTATTTGCGTTAATTGGCGGTTTTGGAAAAGAAATGGGACCAATGGCGCTTGAGGGGATAAAAAGCGTGGCACCAACAGGAATTATGATTCTTTTTGCTATTCTCTTTTTCGGAATTATGATTGATGCAGGCGTATTTGATCCGATCATCTCGACAATCTTGAAAGTAGTAAAAGGGGACCCAGTAAAAATAGCGATTGGAACAGCAGTACTTGCCTTATTAATTTCCCTTGATGGTGACGGAACGACTACATATATGATCACCATTTCAGCGATGCTTCCATTGTATAAACGAATTGGCATGAGACCTTTGGTCCTGGCAGGAATTGCTGTATCTTCTTCAGGTGTAATGAACCTTCTTCCATGGGGAGGACCTACTGCTAGAGCAATGACAGCATTACATCTTGAAATGGGGGATATCTTTACTCCGGTAATCCCTAGTATGATCGGAGGCGTGTTGTTTGTATTATTTATGGCCTACTGCCTTGGAAGAAAAGAGCGCAAACGTGTTGGAGTTGCAGAAATAGATTATAGCACGATGGCAATGATGGCAGCTACTTCTGAGGATGCTTATCTGAAACGTCCAAAACTAATACTTGTAAACTATCTATTAACCATTCTACTTTTGGTTGCATTAATCCAGGAATTACTTCCTTCTGCTGTATTGTTTATGATAGGTTTCGCCATTGCGATTACGCTTAATTATCCAAATATAAATGAACAAAAAGAACGAATCATGCACTACGCGGATAATGCATTATCTGTTGTTTCCATGGTGTTTGCTGCAGGGATTTTTACGGGCATTCTTTCAGGGACTAAAATGGTGGATGCCATGGCACAAACGATGATTACTCATATTCCCGATGCTCTGGGCTCCCATTTTGCTCTTATTACAGCAATAGCTAGTGCTCCATTTACATTTTTTATGTCCAATGATGCCTTTTACTATGGAGTTCTACCATTGCTTGCTAAAGCAGCAAGTGTGTATGGAATTGATCCAGCAATGATTGGAAGAGCATCACTATTAGGATTACCAGTTCATTTATTAAGCCCTTTAGTACCGTCCACTTATTTATTAGTTGGGATGGTTGGAGAAGATTTCGGAGATTTACAGCGCACTTTTCTAAAATGGGCATGCGGATCAACAGCAGTGATGATTTTAGTTGCAATTATTTTGTCTATTATTCCAGTCTAAAAGTAAGTACTTAGTCCAAAGACTCTTTTGAGAGTTTTTGGACTAAATTTGATTTTAAGGGAGTAAAAAAGGAGAGCTTTATGGATGTATTCTTTCTTATCTTATTGAATGTCATTTTACCTGTATTTTTATTGATAGGAGCTGGTGTATTTCTTCATCGAAAATTTAAGTTTGATATGAGCACCTTATCAAAGCTAAATACTTATTTTCTAATGCCTAGTGTAAGTTTTGTCAATATTTATCAAAATAATGTTGGCGGAAAAACACTAATACATATTCTTGGCTTTTTAGTACTCCAATGTTCATGCTTAATGATAATTAGTGCTCTTATATCTAAAGCTGCAAAATTTGAAAGCAGCCTATCTTCATCATTTAAGAATAGCGTGGTCTTAAATAACTCAGGAAATTTTGGATTACCCGTGAGTCAACTTGTTTTTCAACATAACCCATTGGGCGCATCCATACAGATTGTGGTGATGATTTTTCAGAATTTACTTACCTATACGTATGGTTTATTTAATTCCGTTTCCGTTGATCAACGTGGAGTTACAGCAATGAAGGAGTTTCTAAAAAACCCCGTCATTTATGCCTTTTTATTAGGATTGATCCTCCATATCTATCATATTAATATCCCAACATTTTTATGGACTCCGATTAATAATACTTCCAATGCTTTTTTGGCAGTGGCGCTAGTTACGTTAGGTGCACAAAGTGCATATTTAAAAATAACTCGCTTCTCTTTACCATTGATTCTAAGTTTATTTGGCCGATTAATCCTATCTCCGTTGATAGCATTCATCATTATTTTATCATTAAAGCTGGATGGCACTACGGCACAGGCGCTGTTTATTGCAAGTTCTTTCCCGACATCAAGAAACAGTGCTCTGTTCGCTTTAGAATATGATAATCATCCAGAATACGCTGCACAAGTTGTTTTGTTGTCTACTTTACTTAGCATGATAACTGTAACCACTGTTGTTTTTTTATCGACAATTTTATTTTAACTTTGTGAAGACCGTTTATTTATTTAAACGGTCTTGTTGTTGACATACTATATTGTTAAACTCTATAACATTAAATATAATGAGAATAGTTTGATAGTTAAAAAGAATAAACAATCAATCTTAAGAAGAGGGTAATGACTGTATGAATGAGGAGTTTATAAAAACCGCGAATATTAGCTATCAGATGGCTGAGCAAAAAGCTGCTCATTATTTTCATTCCCTTTATAAACAGGTAATGGAAAAGACCTATGTCGAGATACTCACAAAAGATATCCAATCCTGGAAACGAAACCATATTCGTCATCATTCAATCTTATCCTTCTTTTCACGTGGCAAGGGAAAACCTGATTCTCGAGCGTATCACAATTATATCCAATGGCTCAATTACACTGGTAAGTTAGATAATTATTTAGATCGAAGTATTTCTTATATTTTCATGCGCGATATGGGAAAAGCATTGGATTCCCCAGAGACACAGAACAGGGTTCGAAGTGTCGTTGAAAGTTTAAAAAATCACCTGACTCACTCTGGAACAAATAATGGAAGTATCAATAATGAGATGTTTAGCATGGCGGGGTTATACCGTTTTGCACAAAAAGAGGGCATCGAATCCACATTGATCTGGTTATTTAACAAACTAAAGACCGTGTCTGCTAATATTCCAATCGGGATGGATGCTGCAAATGCCGAGCGAAAGCTCATTAAGATCGTCGCCGGGGTACTCATGAATGAAATGGAAGAGATGAGTGATATGTTATCCGCCGAAGAGCGTTCGCAAAAACTTGCTGATGCGATCAGACTGGGGTATTCCTATGGTTTGACCTATCCCTTTATTGACGACCTTCTTGATGCAGGAATTCTATCTATAGAAGAGGAAAAACAATATTCGGATTTGATACGCACCAGCCTCATTACAGGAATCGTTCCTAAATTAGGTAATTGGCCGGGAAAAAATGTGAATCTGATCCGATTTATTCATTCCGAACTCCGAGATGCCTTTGAGTACATAACATCTAGTCTGCGGTCAGAAACGAGAAAGAAATTTTTCGAGCAGGCCTACGTGTTTTTTCATTCTCAGGAAGTTGACCGTATAAAGGATTTATCCAATCCTAATTACAAAAATGAAGAACTATATATCCCAGTCATATTAAAATCCTCTTCATCTCGATTGATTGTTCGCTCGGTAATTAATGCCCCAGAGGATGAAGGCTTTGATAATCGCACCTTCTTTTACGGTATTTACAACCAGCTTGCGGATGATTTTGCCGATATGTATGAAGACTTGAAAGATGGCAGGGTAACACCCTATACCTATTATTTAAAATATCATGATCAGCGTGCAGATCTGATTAACCCATTTGAATTATATTGGACAGTTATTTCTAATTTGATCCATCAGGTGTATCACTCAGATAGCAAGGCTAGAGAGGTGATTCTCGACCGGGCAATAAACGGCCTTAAGCGCTATAAAGAACGTATGGGTACCGATAAATATAACGAGGTGATGAAGCTTTTTGCTTCAGGGAATTCTCCATTCAATCGTGTCATTCAAAAAATGGTACGTAAAGCGGATGATGTTGATTTCTTTGATAAACTACTTCGAGATCATATGATAACAACGTTGAGGAATCAACGGAACGAACAGGAAATCTTTAAAGAAACGGTTGAAACGATTCGTCAGGAAATCAACCACATCTTAAAAATCCCGAAGACCGAGGATGTTGAGCCAATAATTGATGCTGCAAACTACAGTCTGGAAGGTGACGGAAAGCGACTAAGGCCAATCATGACTTGGGTTATGGGAGTAAACGAATATGGTCTAAATAAGTCAGCCATCGTGCCGCTTTTGAAAGCATTAGAATATTTGCATACGGCTTCCTTAATCTTCGATGATTTGCCATCCCAGGATAATGCCTCTACCCGTAGAGGGCGTCCAACTCTCCATCAAGTATTTAACGTTTCTATCGCGGAATTAACGGGACTTTTCCTGACTCAAAAAGCAATTGAGGAACAAGCATCACTGGACCAATTCGATTCGAATACTGTGCTTCAACTAATCCACTATTCAGCTCAGATGACTGCAGTTATGTGTAAGGGTCAAGCTATGGATTTGGATTCTAAAGGGAAACAATTGACTCTAGAACAATTGAATACAATGTGCTTTTATAAAACTGGTGTAGCATTCGAAGCATCGTTGATCATGCCCGCTATTCTTGCCCGAGTGAAGGAGTCCGAAATAGCCGCCTTGAAAAAATTCGCCCATCATGCCGGGATTGCATTCCAGATAAAGGATGATCTGCTTGATGTTGAAGGGGATACGAAATTATTAGGAAAACCAATTGGCAAAGATGCAGAAAACAACAACTCGACCTTTGTGTCTATCCTAGGTTCTGATGGGGCTAGAAAAGAAATGTGGGAACATTACTGTCAGGCGATGGAAGCATTGCAAGAGCTACCGCGCAATATTCCT
>NZ_JBALSN010000605.1:14334-14585 GCF_036966985.1 Neobacillus drentensis
CTTTTATCCATTCACTTTATAAATTTACTCATATAAAATAATGATAAAAAAAGTGGGAATGAAGGGGAATATTTTGAACACAGATCAAGCTTTTGAGTTGTTAATAGAAGCAGGTGTCACTGAAGATACTAGTATTCAAACCGTTAGACGTTGGTTTCGTGAAAGAAAGATTACCTATAAGGGCTCAGGACAGGATACTGGATACATACTTGACAATACAGATCAAGCTTTTCATTTATTAAAGGATGCAG
>NZ_JBALSN010000606.1:0-1816 GCF_036966985.1 Neobacillus drentensis
CGAGTCCATTTAGGCCCATCATAAAAACGACTTAGAAGTTTTATACAACTTCTAAGTCGTTTTTTTTTACACACACTATTTGCAAAAAATATGTTTCCCAATTCTTTTGATTTGTGGCCGACTCCATATCCAACCACTTGTCGCGGTATCAGGATTAAAATAATATATGGCTCCGCCACTAGGATCCCAGCCATTGATCGCATCCATAACTGCTTTTTTCGCAGTCGCATTGGGTGTTAAATTAATTTGGCCATCTGCCACTGCAGTAAAGGCCCCAGGTTGATAGATGACACCTGCAACTGTATCTGGAAACGATGAGTGACTGACCCGATTCAAAATAACTGCTGCAACAGCGACCTGTCCAGTGTATTCCTCACCACGTGATTCCCCGTAAACAGCGTTTGACATCAATTGAATATCATTTTGTGAAAAACCTCCTGTTACATTAGCAGAATTGTTCCCCGATGAATTAGGTTTTTCATATTTTGTTGCTTTCACAATAGCTGCCTTTGTTTTAGCGCCTACAACTCCATCCACAGGAAGGCCAAATTGATCTTGAAAATTCCGTACGGCCCAATATGTATTCCAGCCAAATACACCATCTACATTACTTGTATAAAAGCCGTTATATTTGAGTCGTGACTGCAACTCAATAACATCTTCTCCTGTTGAACCTCTTTGGAGCACCTGACTAGTAAACGCAAATACGTCATTACTTTGTTCACTAGTGGTAATGAAAACAATAAAAAGCACAAGAAAAATCAGCCGTGTCTTTATGAAAGCTTTTTCTAGCAAAATATAGCCTCCTAAGAACAGTAATAACGTTATTTTCTTCAAAATTTGCCCTTTTATGTAAGATGAATAAAAAAGAATACCGCCCGATTGCGGTATCCCTCCTATAATTTTTATTTATTTGACTCTCTAATTACTTCCGTATAAAACTTTATCGCATTCAGGTAGTTTTCGACACTGACATGTTCATTCGTACCATGCATTCGATTGAGGTCCTCTGAAGTAATCTGTACAGGTAGGAACCGATAAGTATTACTAGAAATACGATCATATTGCCTTGCATCAGAGCCAGCAAACATTAAATAGGGAGCAACGACTGCATTCCCGTAAACATTCCTTGCTGCTTGTTGAATCGACTTAAATGGCCATCCGTCAATCGAAGACACCTTGGAGGCTTCATTACCTGTTACCGTCACGTTAATATCATCATCATCGATGGTGTCCTCAATGAATGTCTTTACTTCACCTAAGGAATCACCAGGCATGAGCCGAAGGTTGATGAAAGCCGTGGCTTTTTCAGGTAAGGCATTATTTTGCTCGCCAGCTTGAAAAATCGTTGGGGCAATCGTGGTACGAATTAATGCTGCAGATGCTGGCTGTCCAAGTAGTATTTTTTCAATCACCGGCTCAAAAATGACTTTGTTGGCAAACACATATTTCATCCCAAAACTCATTTCTGGTGCAACATATTCAAATAAATCATCACCAGGACCTCTAAGGTCACCATGAAACTGAGTATCTTCAAGTTTCGAAATGGCACTTGAAATACGGCCAATATTGGTGNNTCGTTAGTTCTGCCGTCGCTGATCCTTTCTCCGAAATACCGACCACACCAACCGGCTGGTTCACACCAGGAACCATGTTTTCAACGATTGCACCACCTTCATCTAAAACATAGTCAAAGGTAATTCCTCGGGCTTTTAAGGTGTCTACAATCGCGCTCGCCCCTTCTTCACCGCCGATTTCTTCATCAAATCCAAACATAAAATACATATCGCGCTTCGGCTGGAATCCTTTCGTTAAT
>NZ_JBALSN010000607.1:0-1845 GCF_036966985.1 Neobacillus drentensis
TTACATTATATGTTTTTATATAGTTCTTTTAAATATAGACTTTTTTATTTTAGCCTATGTTCATGCATTTATGTACTTGGCGATCTGAGTTAAGAATTTTTCTTTTTTGAGTATAAAATAAAAATTAGGGTACTTTATAAATACAGGTAGCATGAAAAAAGTTACTTTTCCAACTGCCTGAGACAAATAATTGGTTACTAAAAAGGAGTGTACTAAATGAGTTTCATTTGGGCATTAATTATTGGTGGGATTATTGGATGGTTAGCCGGTCTTATCGTTGGAAGAGATATTCCGGGTGGCATTATTGGTAATATCATTGCAGGATTTGTTGGGGCATGGCTGGGAAGAGCGGTTTTAGGTGATTGGGGCCCAGAGGTTGCAGATTTTGCAATAATACCTGCAATTATTGGTTCAGCCGTTTTGGTCCTGCTTCTAAGTTTCATTATGCGTGCCTTTAGAAAAACCGATAGATAATTTTTCTTTACTTTAAAAAGGCCTCCGAAATGTTCGGAGGCCTTTTTGTGCTCTATAATGAAAAGATATCAATATCCTTAAAAATTATAGGTTGATCTACAAATGGAGCATGACAAACAACTTTTTCCTGAGTAAACGGATGAATGAATTCAAGCTTTGCCGCATGTAGTGCTTGTCTTCTCACAATTGGTTTTCCGCCATACAACGTATCACCAACAAGAGGATGCCCTAAATGACTTAAATGCACTCTGATTTGATGAGTTCTCCCCGTATCGAGCCAGCATTTTATATATGTAAGTTGCTTCTCTTTGTCTACTTTTACTACAGTGTAATGGGTAAGGGCAGCCTGACCAGTTGGAGAAACTCTCCTTCTTGTTGCATGATGACGATCCCGGCCAATCGGTTCATTAATTGATCCTCTACTGTGTTTAACTACCCCATGGACCATGGCAATGTAGGTTCTTTTAATATTTCTCTTAAAAAGCATCTGGTCCATAATAGCCCCTGCTAGTGAATGTTTAGCAAAGAGAATGGCACCTGATGTATCGCGATCTAATCGATGGATTTGCCGAATGTTTCTATTTTCTCCTTTTGCTTGCAGATAAAATTGGACTGCATTAACCAATGTATCATGATCTGCAATTGGGTCATTTGGATGGCTATTCATAAAGGGCGGTTTGTTAATAACCAAAACATGTTCGTCCTCAAAAAGTATGTCAATATCTATAAAATAGGGTGAAATTTCTACTTTTTCGTCCTCGAATAGTTTTATTTGCAACTTGGAACCCTTGACGAGAGGCATAGTCCAGTTTGCGCGTTCTCCATTAAGCTTTACCTTATTCTCCATTCTAAAAGTATGGGTTAATTTTTTAGGGGATTCCCATACATGCCGAAAAATATCCTCAATCGTTTTTCCATTCCATTCTAATGGGACGACTATTTGAAACCATTCTCCCATTCGCATTGTGTTTAGCATTTAATTCTCCTTAAGGTTATAATTACCACCGTCAATACTGACTTAGTTATGTTATTCTTATCATATACAATACGACAGAAATAAGCGATGGCAAAGGTGGGTTATTAGTGAAAATTGTGTTTGCCTCGACACCGAGTCAAGAGGAAGAAATAAATGGACTGGTGAGGTACATCTATTCGAATATATTTCCGCTCTATTTTACTGATGAGGAGATTTGTCAGTTTGAGCGATTAAAGGTTCTGCATACATCTGAAGAGTTCAATACATTAAAAGATGCCTTCCAGGTCATGACGTGTATTCAAACATTAATCTCCATTCTAGAGTCCTCTCAACCTGATGAACAGTATGCCTCATTATTTAATAAGAATGTTGAGACATTAACGGAGTTTGGTTTA
>NZ_JBALSN010000608.1:0-8230 GCF_036966985.1 Neobacillus drentensis
ATAAGAGTGGTTCATAAAGCCCGAAGGATGAGCACCCACTCATTCCGGGTTCATTGGAGAGATCCATGTAAGAAACGAGCTATGACAAGTCAATTCATATATAATATGTATATTTTTTGTTCCCAATGGATTGATAGTTTTTCTTTAAATATTTTTTTATTGTTTTTTTTGCTACAACCCCACTACACCATTCATAGACTAAATTAGTTGTAATTTTTATATCAGGAAATAATAGTTTTATTTCCTCCACATTACGTAAAATAGCAGATTCAATCCCCTCCTCACATTTACATATATCACAAAAAACTTTCCTGGCTCCTGTTGAAAAAGTTACATTAAATGAGTTACATTTTGCACAGGTAATACCTTTTTTTTGCTGATTATAATCATAAGGAGGGAGTCTAGTATAAGGTGATTCAATTTGATGTAGGGAAACAAGCTTATCAGCAAGTTTGAAATGCCGATTAGTTAATTTTGCAGGTACCTTTTCCAGTTTTTTTATTAGCTGGTTTAATTGTGTCGGGAAAACAAAGGGCTTGTTTGGAGGGGCTTCATATAATGTAAACTCGGGGTTAATAAATACAACGGATCCCTCAATGGGAATATTATATCCTAAATTTTGAAGTAATTGGCTGAACAAAAACTGGGTTCGTTTTAGTTGGTCGAGGGGATTTTTATAATCTTTACCGGAAATCTTTTTCAGCCTGTCAGGTTTGTAAATAAAGTCGCCATCATAATTTTTAACTTCAAAAGGGTAAATAGCATCTTGGAAAATGATGGTGGTATCAATTTGAAATTTAGATTCATTAACCTCAAGCAGTAATTCGTTTAGTATAATGCACTGACTTTGAAGATTCTCAGTTAATTCGTCGAATTGAGTTTCACCCTTAAAGCCTTTTTCTAGGTTTAAATACTTTTTTTGTTCCTCTGCTTTTAAACCCATACGTCGGTTTAAAATTCTGAGAATTAATAATTCACCGGATTCATTTCGATTTTTGTAAGCCATATTCCACTTCCTTTCTCGTGTTCAAGTTAATTTTATAAAAAATAATGTGGAAATTTGGTAGAAGTAATGACTTTTTGGTTAACTTTTCAAAAACCTAACTCATACGAAGTTCGTTTGTTAAAGTTTTGTAAAACTAGAAAATACATAAACTTTATTATTATAATGGAGGTAAATAAAAAAGTGGGGGTTATTATGAAAAATAGAGTGCTTGTTGTCGATGATGAACAGTCAATTGTGACTTTACTACAATATAACTTAGAGCAAGCGGGGTTTGAGGTAATAACAGCAATGGATGGTGAAGCGGGGAAACAAATCGCTGAGACCCAATCTCCTGATATCATTGTTTTAGATCTTATGCTGCCTAAAATGGATGGAATGGAAGTTTGTAAGCAGTTGAGACAAAACAAGATTATGACTCCGATTCTAATGTTAACAGCTAAAGAGGATGAATTCGATAAAATCCTGGGGCTAGAGCTGGGTGCAGATGATTACATGGTGAAACCTTTCAGTCCAAGAGAAGTGATTGCCCGTGTCAAAGCAATCCTTAGAAGGACACAAATTCAAACGGAAGCTGCACAGGTAAGTGGGGAAGAGACGGGGTTACTACAAATAGGTAATTTAAAAATCAATTCTGACAAATATGAGGCTTATTTTAACGACAATCTGTTGGAGTTAACCTTAAAAGAATTTGAATTGCTTCTTTATCTTGCTCAAAATAAAGGGCGTGTTATGACTCGTGATCAATTATTAAGTGCTGTTTGGAATTATGACTTTGCTGGCGATACTAGAATAGTCGATGTACATATCTCACACTTAAGAGAAAAAGTTGAAGTGGACACAAAAAAGCCAGCCTATATCAAAACCATTCGGGGCTTGGGCTATAAACTGGAGGAGCCGAAGGGAGAATGACCAAATTCCGAAAAGGACTGCTAATATCACTAATCATATTAATTATTATTGTATTAGTTGGGGTAGGAATTTTGTTAGGTCAATTATTTAAAAGCTATTACCTAGAGTCACTAACTCAACATCTGAAAATTGAAGTCTTGTGGGTTCTTTCCATTTGTCTTGGGATTGCCATCATTATTATAATTTTTCTATGTGTAAGAATTACCTCAAAGTATACAAAACCAATTGAGGCTGCTACAAATGTAGCCATTGAACTGGCTAAAGGAAATTACCGTGCGCGAACTACAGTAAGTAGATTAGATGAAACGGGTATGCTTGGGTCATCAATCAATATGCTGGCCGAAAACCTGCAAGAGCTCACTAAAGCACAAGAAATACAGCAGGATCGGCTCAGTGCGTTAATTGAAAATATGGGCGCTGGTTTAGTGTTAATTGATAGTCGAGGGTACATTAACCTAATCAATAAAGGATTTATTGATATTTTCCACGTCAATTCTAGCGATTATTTAAATAAAGTTTATTATGAAGTTATTGAATATGAGGAAATTTGTCAATTAGTGGCTGAAGTTTTTCGGACGGAAAAGAAGGTTAGCAAACAAATACTGGTTCCACTATTCATTGAACGAAGATACTTTGTTGTTTATGGTGTCCCGATTCTCGGAACCAACAATGTTTGGAAAGGTGTTTTGCTCGTATTTCATGATATTACTGAAATTAAAAAACTCGAGCAAATGCGTAAGGATTTTGTGGCCAACGTATCACATGAATTAAAAACCCCAGTCACTTCTATTAAAGGGTTTGCTGAAACACTGATGGATGGTGCCATGAATAATAAAGAAACATTGGAAGCGTTTCTTTCCATTATTCTCAAAGAAAGTGACCGTCTCCAAACCCTCATCCAAGATCTATTAGATCTTTCAAAAATAGAACAACAGGGCTTCAGATTAAATATTCAGGAACTAGATTTGTACGAGCTATTAAAAGAAGTTATTACGATTCTTAGTGGAAAAGCCCAAGCAAAGAATATCCGGATTAACCTTCTTTGTAAGCAAGATCAAGTGATGATCCAGGGGGATTTAGACCGTTTAAAACAAGTGTTTATTAACTTGATTGCCAATGCCATGAACTACACTCGGCCTGAAGGGTATGTGGAAATTATCCTACTCCAACACAGTGAAAAGGTACGAGTACATGTAAAAGACACGGGGATCGGAATTAGTAAGGAAGAAATTCCGCGTATTTTTGAACGATTTTACCGTGTCGACCGAGATAGGAGCCGGAACTCTGGTGGTACTGGACTTGGACTAGCGATAGTTAAGCATTTAATTGAAGCCCATCATGGAAATATAAGTGTTAGAAGTGAATTGGGTGAAGGAAGCGAGTTTATAATTGAATTATATAAATATTTAAGGTGATTTCGGAAGGTGGATATAAATGGAAAAAAAGAAACTTGTCCTTATAGATGGAAATAGTATTGCGTACCGGGCATTCTTTGCACTACCCCTGCTTAATAATGATAAAGGAATTCACACGAATGCCGTATATGGCTTTACGATGATGCTGATGAAAATACTTGAGGATGAAAAGCCAAGCCATATCCTTGTCGCATTTGACGCGGGAAAAACGACCTTTCGACATAAAACCTTTAGTGAATATAAAGGCGGCAGACAAAAAACTCCGCCTGAGCTATCGGAACAATTTCCGTTCATTCGTGACCTTCTAGATGCCTATGGAATCTCTAGGTATGAACTTGAAAATTATGAGGCCGATGATATCATTGGTACCTTATCATTAAGTGCTGAACATGATGGGTATGAAGTAAAGGTGATTTCCGGAGATAAAGATTTAACGCAACTCTCTTCACCAACGACTACCGTTGGAATCACCCGCAAAGGTATTACAGATATTGAGGAATATACCCCTGAACATGTCGCTGAAAAATATGGACTTACACCAGACCAAATCATTGATATGAAGGGGCTGATGGGAGACCCTTCCGATAATATTCCTGGTGTACCCGGTGTTGGTGAAAAAACAGCTATCAAACTTTTAAAGGAGTTTACTACGCTTGAAAATTTATTAGCCTCCATTGACCAGGTTAATGGTAATAAGCTAAAAGAGAAGTTGGAAGAATTTAAGGATCAAGCCATAATGAGTAAAGAACTGGCAACAATTGAAAGGCAAGCACCTATCGAAGTAAATATAGACACGATTGCTTATGAGGGTTTTACGCGCGATAAATTAGTCGCTCTCTTTAAAGAATTAGGCTTTCATTCGTTATTGGACAAGCTGGGAGAAGGTCCAGACATGGCTGATGTGCCAGAACTGGAGGAGATTGAGTTTCAAACTCCAGAAGAAATCACGGAAGAGATATTCGCAGATGATAACTATTTTTATGTTGAGATGTTAGATGATAATTATCATTATGCGGAGATTATTGGTTTCTCCCTCGTCAATGAAAACGGTCATTTCTACTTCCCTACTGAACAGGTAATACAATCTGAAGTTTTCAAAAAATGGGCGGAGGATGAAAGTAAAAAGAAGACGGTTTATGATGCTAAGCGCTCTGAAGTCTCTTTACGAAGATATGATATTCATTTAAAAGGGGTCGATTTTGATATTCTGATGGCGTCCTATATCATAAATCCTTCAGAAAACATTGAAGATCTCGCCGCGATTACAAAACGATTTGATGTACATACAATCCAAACCGATGAATCTTTTTATGGGAAAGGGGCGAAACGAAAGGTCCCTGAAGTAACACAACTTGCAGAACATCTTGTCCGTAAAAGTCTTGCCATGTCTGACATAAGAGGAAAACTAGAGGATGAACTAAGGAAAAATGAACAATATGAGTTATTTACCGAACTTGAAATGCCATTATCGCTTATCTTAGCCGATATGGAATCATGTGGAATCAAAGTCGAGCAGGAACGGCTCCAGACAATGGGCAAAGAACTAAATGAAAGACTAATTGAAATTGAAGAAAAGATATGTGAATTAGCAGGCGAAAAATTCAATATCAACTCACCGAAACAGCTTGGCGTTATTTTATTTGAAAAATTAAACCTGCCTTCATTAAAGAAAACAAAAACAGGTTATTCCACGTCAGCTGATGTATTGGAGAAGTTAGCGGAGGATCATGAAATTATTGAATACATCCTTCTATACAGACAATTAGGAAAGCTCCAATCTACCTATATAGAAGGATTGTTAAAGGTGATTAATCCTAAAACTGGAAAAGTCCATACAAGATATCAACAAACATTAACAGCGACAGGGCGGTTAAGTTCAATTGATCCCAATTTGCAAAATATCCCGATTCGTTTGGAAGAAGGTCGGAAAATCCGACAAGCCTTTGTTCCATCTGAGGAAGGGTGGATCATTTTTGCTGCGGACTATTCCCAGATTGAACTTCGCGTTCTTGCTGATATTGCTGGTGATGATAAGCTGATTCAAGCATTTAAGGAAGATATGGATATTCATACGAAGACCGCGATGGAGGTTTTTCACGTCAATAAAGATGCGGTAACCTCGAATATGAGGCGTCAGGCAAAAGCCGTTAATTTTGGAATTGTCTATGGAATCAGTGATTATGGACTATCCCAATCCTTAGGAATAACCAGGAAGGAAGCCGGTCAATTCATTGAACGCTATTTAGATACTTACCCAGGTGTCAAAGAATATATGGATGATATTATTCACTCAGCTAAGCAAAAAGGATATGTTTCAACTCTTTTGCAAAGAAGAAGATATATTCCTGAAATTACTGCGCGTAATTTTAATATCCGAAGTTTTGCGGAAAGAACTGCTATGAACACGCCAATTCAAGGCAGTGCTGCTGATATCATAAAAAAAGCAATGATAGATATGGACGAGGCATTAAAGGACATGGGGTTAAAAACACGGCTTTTACTTCAGGTCCATGATGAATTAATTTTTGAAGCACCAGAGGATGAATTAGAAATTTTGAAGAAGTTAGTCCCAGATGTGATGGAAAATGCCCTCGAATTAAAGGTGCCGTTGAAAGTGGATTATGCCTACGGGCCAACTTGGTTTGATGCTAAATAAAAGGGGGGGGCTATCTTGCCAGAACTTCCAGAAGTAGAAACCGTTCGAAAAACATTAAAAAAATTAGTGGTTAATAAAACAATCAAGGATATAACTGTCTATTGGCCAAAAATCATAAAAACCCCACTAGAAGTAGAACAATTTGTCGATGCCTTGATTGGGGAGACTATTATCGATGTAGGCAGAAGAGGGAAATTTTTAATTATCTATACAGGAAATTTCGCTCTAGTTTCCCATTTAAGAATGGAAGGAAAGTACGGATTATATCCTAAGGATGAGCCCTATGATAAACATACACATGTTCTCTTTCATTTTACAGATGGGACCGAATTAAGGTATCGGGACGTTCGGAAATTTGGAACCATGCACCTCTATAAAAAAGGGGATGAATTTTTAACGGAGCCCTTAATAGGACTGGGCCCTGAACCTTTTTCAGAGGAATTTACCGTCCAGTATCTGGCGGAAAGGCTGAAAAAAACGAATCGAAAAATTAAAACCGCTTTATTAGACCAAAAAGTTTTTGTGGGGTTGGGTAATATCTATGTGGATGAAGCGCTTTTTAGGGCCGGCATCCATCCAGAACGTATTGCCAACACACTAGATGCAAATGAACTTAACCTTCTTCATCGTGAAATTGTTGCAACCTTAAGTGAAGCAGTTAAAAAAGGGGGAAGTACGATTCGATCGTATGTTAACTCTCAAGGTGAAATTGGAATGTTCCAGCTTGAATTATATGCTTACGGTCGAAAAGGTGAAGAGTGTAAGCGGTGCGGGACACCTTTAGAAAAAACAACTGTTGGCGGAAGAGGAACCCATTATTGTCCACAATGCCAAAAGATCGAAGCAGATTAGAAAAGTAAAGGTGAAAATAGAATAACATTAACCATGGATAGGCTCCTGCCATATACTATCGTAATGATTTTGGTGGAAGGAGCCCTAGACATCATGGTTCAGTTGTTATCACTTCTCATCCTCGCTTTTGCACTTAGCCTTGACAGCTTTAGCGTAGGATTTACCTATGGACTAAGGAAAATGATCATGCCGCTTAGGTCAATAATTATTATTGCAAGTTGCTCTGCTATTTCCTTAATGATCGCAGTGTCAATTGGACACGGACTTGAGAAAGTTTTATCACCAAGAATTACGGCAAGCCTAGGGGGAATAATCCTAATTGGTCTTGGTGCTTGGGTTTTGTTTCAATTTTTTCGGCCAGAAAAAGAAAAGGACGTACTAGATCAGGAAAAGACAATCGTGAATTTTGAGATCAAGTCCCTTGGATTAGCTATTAATATATTGAAGAAGCCGATGTCGGCTGATTTCGATCAATCTGGTACGATTACTGGGATTGAGGCGTTAATGTTAGGGTTTGCCTTGTCGCTGGATGCCTTTGGAGCTGGGATTGGAGCAGCGATGCTAGGTTTCTCTCCTTATTATTTAGCGTTCACTGTCGCGATTATGAGTTCGTTGTTTGTACTTTTAGGAATAAAAAGTGGAACTTTTTTTCATAAATTTGAATGGATTCAAAAGTTCACCTTTTTGCCAGGGATTTTATTAATCATTATTGGTATATGGAAATTATAAGAACCAGAAAGAGGATTTTGGGATGTCATTAGTTATCGGTTTAACAGGCGGAATTGCCAGTGGAAAAAGTACAGTCTCTAACTTTTTCAAAGAAATGAATATCACTGTTGTTGATGCAGATATTGAAGCACGCCTTGCGGTAATGAAAGGTGAAACGGCTTATTTTAAGATCATTGCTGAGTTTGGCGATGATATATTATTAGCCGATGGAGAAATCGATCGGCCTAAACTGGGCTCGATTATTTTTCATCAAGTCGAAAAACGACAATTATTAAATGACATCGTTCACCCAGAAGTCAGAAGAAGAATGAAGGAAAAAGTCGAAACGGCGAAAAAGAACGGTGAAGAAGTGGTTGTTCTCGATATACCGTTACTATTTGAAAGTAAACTTACGTATATGGTGGATAAAACATTACTAGTATTTGTTGACAATGAAACGCAATTAAAAAGATTAATCGCGAGAAATAACCTATCTATTGAGGATGCAGAAGCAAGGATCCATTCGCAAATGCCATTGTCTGATAAACTCAGGCTCGCGGACGCTGTAATTAATAATAATGGTTCTGTTGAGGATACAAAAAAACAGCTTCTTGAAATCTTAGCACAGTTTGGTATCAATAAAAATAAGATGCAATAATTAGGGAGAAGGAGCGACCTTCTCTT
>NZ_JBALSN010000609.1:0-252 GCF_036966985.1 Neobacillus drentensis
GAATTGGATTGGGAAGAACCCGAGCGTGTTGCAGATTCAGTGGAAAAAATGGGTCTTAAGCATGTCGTGATTACTGCTGTTGCTCGTGATGACTTAAAAGATGGCGGTGCGGGGGTATTTGCAGAAACTATTAGAGCCGTAAGACGCCGAAATCCATTTTGCAGCATTGAAGTTCTTCCTTCTGACATGAAGGGTGAATATGAAAGCTTAAAAACATTAATGGATGCAAGGCCAGATATTTTAAATCACAAT
>NZ_JBALSN010000609.1:336-2900 GCF_036966985.1 Neobacillus drentensis
TGGTCTTGGGGAAACAAAGGAAGAAATCATCGAAACGATGGACGATCTTCGAGCGAACCATGTGGATATTATGACAATTGGTCAATATTTGCAGCCAACCAAACATCATTTAAAAGTTCAAAAGTATTGGAGTCCACAAGAGTTTGAGGAACTAAAAACGATCGCCATGTCAAAAGGATTTAGTCACTGCGAGGCCGGTCCCCTTGTTCGCTCCTCTTATCATGCGGACGAACAGGTCAATGCCGCAACCGTAACAGTGTAATGAAATTGGCGTTAGGAGAAGAAAGTCCATGATGATAAAAATGACAGAAGCGGCCATCAACAAACTTAAAGAAATGTTGGCCAATGAAAATTTTAATCCTCGGATTGATGCCGAAATTAGCGGCGGATGCGGAATATCTGTTAAGTTTTCGATTGTATTTGATGAACCTAGGCGCAACGATTTATGTATAGAGATCGAAGGGATCCAAATTCAAATAGACCGTTTTACAAAACGCTATTTAGATGAAGAAATGCATATTGACTATAGCGAAGAACAAGGTTTTGTAGTTGGGGAAAACTTTGCCTCTAGTGCATGTGCCATTCTAATCGATTAATCGGATAGAGAAACCTTATAACTATAAAGGATGTTTCATTAGTTTTATAGCAAGTTTTCCGATAGATATAATGTTAAGAGGAGATAACGGACATGACAAAAGAATATGATGTCGTAATTATCGGCGGTGGCACGGGTGGGTACGTGGCTGCCATTCGCGCTTCTCAATTAGGTTTAAGAGCGGCGGTTATTGAAAAAGGAAAAATCGGTGGAACATGCCTTCACGCTGGTTGTATTCCGAGTAAGGCCCTATTAAGAAGTGCAGAAGTATTCGCTCAAACAAAGCATGCAGATAAGTATGGTGTAATTGCCCCTGTAGTTGGTCTTAATTTTTCAAAAGTTCAGGCCCGGAAAGAAGAAATTACGGATCGCCTATATAAAGGTGTCCAACATTTAATGAAAAAAGGAAAGATCGATGTTTATGATGGAAAGGGAAGTATTACACAGACAAAAGATGTGTTAGTCGAATTGAATAATGGTGAAGGGGAAGTCATTTTAAGCCCCAAAAATATTTTAATTGCCACAGGATCCCGTCCAAGAACACTTCCAGGCCTTGAAGTGGATGAGAAGTATGTAATGACTTCGGATGAAGCGCTAAAAATGAAGAAGCTTCCGGCTTCTATCATTATCGTTGGCGGCGGTGTAATTGGAATTGAATGGGCATCAATGCTTTCGGACTTCGGCGTCCAAGTTACCGTAATTGAATATGCCGATCGCATTTTACCAACAGAGGATACAGATATTTCAAAGGAAGTACAGCGTTTAATGAAGAAAAAAGGAATAAAAATCGTTACTGGAGCAAAAGTACTTCCAGAAACCCTGGAAAAAAGTGAGGGTGTTTTCATTAAGGCGGAGCATAAAGGCAAAGAAACCCCATTTTCTGCCGACAAACTTTTGGTATCTGTAGGGCGATCTCCAAATACAGAAGGATTTGGACTTGAAAAAACGGCCGTTGAACTTACTCCGATTTTTATTAAAACAAATGAGTTCTACCAAACAAATGAACCCAACATTTATGCAATTGGTGATGTCATTGGCGGCTTGCAGCTTGCCCATGCTGCTTCACATGAAGGGATCATAGCTATTGAACATATGGCAGGTAAAACTCCAAAACTACTTGATTCAAACCTTATTGCCAGATGTACCTATTGCAGTCCAGAAGTAGCGAGTGTTGGTCTCACAGAGGAAGCAGCAAAGGAAAAGGGATACCTAGTGAAAGTTGGTAAATTCTCCTTCCGTGCGATTGGGAAGGCATTGGTTTTTGGTGAATCTGACGGATTTGTCAAACTGGTTGTTGAAGACGGAACAAATAAGCTTTTAGGAGCACATATGGTAGGTCCCCATGTAACGGATATGATTACGGAGGCCGGGCTTGCTTGTGTATTGAATGCAACAGCAATGGATATTGCCCATACAATTCACCCGCATCCTACATTAGCCGAAGCAATTGGTGAAGCTGCCCTTGCTGTGAATGGACAGGAAATTCATGCCTAACCCATTACGAAGGTATTAGCCCTTCTAAACTACATAAATATTAACCTTAAGGATGGTGTAAAAGCGGTGATCACAAAATCGAAGCCTAACCGGGCAAAATTATTAATTTCATGTCGAGAAAAGCCGGGTATTATCTCGACTGTCACTAATTTTTTATTAGAACACAAAGCCAATATTGTCCATTTTGACCAACATACAACAGATCCAAGAGCAGGTATGTTTTTTATGAGAATCGAGTTCGAGTTGGAAGAATTTGAATCTTCTATTAAAAAGCTTGAAGAGGATTTACATGAGATCGCGCGGGATCATGCCTTAGATTGGCAGTTGAGCAGTAATGAAAAAAGAAAGCGGATGGCTATCTTTGTTTCGAAAACTGATCATTGTCTTAACGAACTTCTTTGGCGCTGGAAATCCAATGAAATTCCAGTAGATATCCCAATGGTAATTAGTAATCATACTATTTTAAAAGAAGTAG
>NZ_JBALSN010000609.1:2961-3730 GCF_036966985.1 Neobacillus drentensis
TAAAAGAAGTAGTTGAAAGTTATGGCATCCCTTTTTATCATATCCCTATGTCTCACGAAACGAAAGAAGATGCCGAACAGAAAGCATTAGAATTGATGAAAGGGAAGGTGGACTTAATTGTCCTGGCTAGGTATATGCAGATACTTTCCCCTAACTTTATTTCTAAGTATCCTAATCAAATCATCAACATCCATCATTCATTCTTGCCGGCATTTGTTGGCGCAAATCCTTACGTGAGAGCGTTTAACCGAGGTGTAAAGTTAATCGGTGCAACCGCACATTACGTTACGAATGATCTTGATGAAGGGCCAATTATTGAACAGGATGTACAGCGAATTAACCAACGTTATACAGCAGAGGATTTAAAGACCGCGGGGCGTCATGTGGAAAGAAGGGTTCTTGCTGAAGCCGTTTCCTGGCATGTTGAGGATAAGGTACTTGTTCATGGTAATAAAACGATCGTATTTGCTTAAGATTATAAGGAGAGGGAGCCATTGCCAGGAAATGAACTTGTAGGGGACTTGATTAATATCCTTTTAGCTATACTTTGGATATGGATTTTTCTTCAAAATAAACGAAAGCGTACGGTAAACCACGCACATGTTTTTCTGTTCGTACTTGCAGTGGGGATATTACTTAATTCATTTTATGAAACAATCAACAGTTGGTGGGTTTTTGGGACAGAAATAAATGTAGATTGGTTTAAATAGATTATTAGTTAAGCTAAAATTAGAGGATTTAATGGTGAAAATCTCGCTTTCTATTATGG
>NZ_JBALSN010000610.1:0-394 GCF_036966985.1 Neobacillus drentensis
CGCTCGACTTGCATGTATTAGGCACGCCGCCAGCGTTCGTCCTGAGCCAGGATCAAACTCTCCAAGAAAGTTGATTAGCTCATTTGTTACGTTGGCTCGTGTTCTTCATATTAATAGAAGAAACACGATTAATATTGTTTGTTTGCACGATTTTGTTTGTTTAGTTTTCAAAGAACAATTTTGTTCGTCAGAAGCGACATTTATTATTATATCGAAACTCTATCATTATGTCAATATAATAATTCAACTTTTTTCACACTCACTTTTAACTGATTAACCTGCTGTCAAAAGCGACTTCCTTATAGTATCACCCTCCTATTAATTATGCAACAAAAAGTTTTTTCTTTTTTTTAGGAAGGTCTAACGGTTCTCGGTTCAATAAAGAACCAGGAGA
>NZ_JBALSN010000610.1:450-1152 GCF_036966985.1 Neobacillus drentensis
TCTCCTGGTTCTTTATTGGTCTTAAATATCATTCTAATGATTCTTTTTTCCTTTACCCTTACCTTTCCCTTGGTGCTTTTTCTTTTGTTCTTTTTGTTGTTTCTTTTCTTCTTTATTCGGTTTCATAGCATTATTATTAGCAGGTTTTGCTTTGTTGATAATAGGTTTTGGCTTTGGCGGTACTTCTGCAGAATTAATCCCTCTAATATACAGTTCATTATTTACTCGATAGACACTGTTTGGCTGCTGAAAACTTGATGAATCCGTTCCAAATGACTGCATCATGGCTTTGAACATATACTTAGCAATAGGTGTCGTAGTTGCGGACATAAAGTTACCAGAACCGTTTTGTGCATATCCGGTCCAGACCGCCATGGTGTATTGCGGTGAATATCCAACGAACCAGCTATCATTTGTGGCATTGTCTGGGTATCCAAATTTCGCCCGGGTCTGTGGGTCAAAATTCGTTGTACCTGTCTTCCCTACCACATATAGGCCAGGAACATTGGCCATTGCACCACCACCATTTGTTACAACGGAACGTAACATATCTGTGACCATATACGCCGTGTAATCATGCATGACCCGTTTTGGTTTCTCCGTAAAATGAACGACTTTAGCATCAGGCAGGACCACTTTTTGAACAAAATGCGGTTTATTGTAGTTCCCTTTATTCCCGAATGCACTGTAGGCACCTGCCAT
>NZ_JBALSN010000611.1:0-7006 GCF_036966985.1 Neobacillus drentensis
GATAAAATAATTAAAAAACATGAAACTTTTAGAAGAATTATTCGTCTAATATAGTGTAAATGAAATTTTTGAATGTTTTGCTCTGACAATATTTTTTGGAAAAAAGGATACCCTTTTAAGAAACAGTGGTGTATAATCAATGATATAAATTACTTATTTATAATTATTATTGAAATTGGTACTACCTGATTATAACCAAATTGCTTGATTCAATATAACGGATTTTAAATAACAGTCTCAAATAAAAGAGGAGTGTGAAGCTCGGATGGTAACACTATACACTTCACCAAGTTGTACATCATGCAGAAAAGCAAAATCATGGTTAGAAGAACATGAAATCCCATACACAGAGAGAAATATTTTTTCAGAACCATTAACCATGGAAGAGATTAAAGAGATTCTTCGAATGACCGAGGATGGTACAGATGAAATTATTTCTACAAGATCAAAGACATTTCAAAAATTAGACGTTAATCTAGATGCGATGCCGTTACAAGATCTTTTTGGTTTAATCAAAGAAAATCCAGGGCTATTACGCCGCCCGATTATCATTGATGAAAAACGATTACAGGTTGGGTATAACGAGGATGAAATCAGACGATTCCTTCCAAGAAGAGTTAGAACGTTCCAGCTGCGCGAAGCACAGCGAATGGTTAATTAAATAATTAGGCCTTCATATAGGAGGTCTTTTTTTGTATATAAAAATTATATGATTTCATTTGTAGTTTCGGTGTCACTTTGCTACAATAAAAAGAATATCGTACCGCTAATCTTTAGGCATTATCACGGTTTTTAGATTTTAGCCTTTTTTATTTCCCTTATTAGTACTTTTATCATAAAATAAAGTACATGAGTATTTACTTTTTGCCCTATGAGAATTCTTTTGGATTTAAGTAAATGCTAAGGCAGTATCTGCTTGGGGGTATTTTGTCCCTTCAATCTGGAAAACGGAAGGGAGAGGTTTAGATGGAGATTGAACGCATTAATGAAAATACAGTAAAATTTTACATTTCATATGGTGATATAGAAGAACGAGGCTTTGACCGTGAAGAAATCTGGTACAATCGGGAACGAAGTGAAGAACTCTTTTGGGAAATGATGGATGAAGTTCATGATGAAGAAGAGTTTGTGATTGAAGGTCCTCTTTGGATCCAAGTTCAAGCACTTGATAAAGGTTTAGAAATCCTTGTTACTAAAGCACAACTATCAAAGGATGGTCAAAAGTTTGAATTACCCATTCCAAATGACAAACTAAAAGATCTGCCGGTAGATGAGCAAATTGATGAGATTCTGGATCATCATTTTAATCCAAATCATTCAGATGAGGAAGATATATTACTTGAGGAAGAAACATTAGAATTCCTCATTGGTTTTAAAGATTTTGAGGATGTCATTAGTTTATCCAATCGGGCAGGTTTAGATGATTTAGTGACAAAGCTTTATCATTTTGAAGGGAAATATTATCTATTTACAGAATTTCCTGAAGACTTATTTGAAGAAGATGAAATTGATGATATATTAAGTATTTTGCTTGAATACGGATTTGAGACACAACTTACGATACATCGAATTCAAGAATATGGAAAAGAGATAATTTCTGATAATGTTTTTGCTGAATTACGCAAACATTTTCACTAACTAATGTACCGATTTCAATATTGAAATCGGTATTTTTAACATTAATTATTTTGGAAAAAAATTCTGGCAGGTGAGGACACTGAAAAACACAGTAAGGGTTATTTTATTTTTGTTGCTATTATCCGTACTTTGGTTTTTCTTTAAGGATCGTTTAGCTAGTGGAATATTTGGTATCTTGAGTGTGCTTGTTACACTGTCGGTCATATTCATAGGCTTTGTAATTTTCCTTGAAAACCGCCATCCAACACAAACGATTACATGGTTAGTGGTCTTAGGCAGTTTTCCATTAGTTGGTTTTATTTTTTACCTCCTGTTTGGAAGGAATTATCGTAAGGAAAAGATGTTTAGAAAAAAATATTTCCTAGATAAACAAGCTTTTTTGACCGTTGAAGGGGAAGAAGATCCGAGAAATGATGAAAAACTTAGTTTAATGGGTGAACATCAAGGGAAATTATTTAACTTGGCTCAAAAACTAGGGAATAGCCCAATCTCCTTTGACACTGCTACAAAAATATTAACAAACGGTGAGGAAACCTTTCAGCATATTATTGAACAATTAAAAAAGGCTAGACACCATATCCATCTGGAATATTATATTGTTCGCCACGATCATATTGGTCAGGAAATTAAAAATCTACTGATTGAGAAAGCCCATCAAGGTGTTAAGGTACGTTTTTTATATGACGCAGTGGGTTCTTGGCAACTTTCAAAATCTTATATTAATGAACTTAAAAATGAAGGTATTGAAATGGTCACGTTTGGGCCTGTAAAACTCCCATTTTTAAATAATAAATTTAATTTCCGTAATCACCGTAAAATGATCATCATTGATGGAAATATCGGCTTTGTTGGCGGGCTAAATATTGGGGATGAATATCTGGGGAGAAATAAGCAGATAGGGTTTTGGCGTGATACTCATTTAATGCTTCGAGGAGAGGCAGTACGAACGCTGCAGTTAATATTTTTACAAGACTGGTATTATATGACCAGTCACAGTTTCTTAACAGCCGAATATCTATCACCTCAGATTGATGACGAAAGTCACGGTGGGGTGCAGCTCATTGCTGGAGGACCGGATAATGAGTGGAGTGTGATTAAAAATATTTTTTTCTCTATGATTGCAAGCGCGGAGAAATCAGTTTGGATTGCATCCCCTTATTTTATTCCGGATGAAGATATTTTTTCAGCCATAAAAGTAGCTGCACTTAGTGGCATTGATGTACGACTTCTTGTACCTAATAAACCAGATAAACGGATTGTCTTCCATGCTTCACGGTCATACTTTCCTGAACTTTTGGACGCAGGGGTTAAGGTCTATGAATACGAGCGGGGGTTTATGCACAGTAAAATTGTCATTGTTGATTATGAATTAGCCTCGATCGGGACATCGAATATGGATATGAGAAGTTTCCATTTAAATTTCGAGGTTAATGCTTTCTTATTCCGTACAAATAGCACACAAAAGCTTGTTGAGGAGTATTTAAACGACCTTGAATTTTCCAAACAATTGGATAAAGCAACCTTTGATGATAGACATCTTGGTTTTAAGGTACTTGAATCGACGGCAAGACTACTCTCGCCATTACTCTAAACTAATAAAAATACTCGTCAAATTGGCGAGTTTTTTTTATGCTTTAAAAGGTATTTATCGAATTTTGACGAATTAACATAGTGAAAGGAGGAGTGAATTAATTGCTAACGGCTCAAACAAAATTGGGTATATCTATCTGTCTCGGCCTTGATTACAAAAAGGATACTCTTTTAGAACTTCGCAGTAAAGAAGAATTTTTTTGCCCTATTTGCGGGGAAAGCGTTTTACTCAAATTAGGGGATCAGCGCATTTTTCATTTTGCCCATAAGCAAGGGGGAGTTTGTCATGATTTCTATGAAAATGAATCCATATACCACATGGAGGGCAAACGTCAACTCTATCAGTGGCTGGTGAAACAAAAGATCCCTTCAATATTAGAGTACTATGATAAGGAGATTCAGCAGAGACCTGACATAATGTTCAAGTTTAATGGAGAGAAATTTGCATTAGAATATCAATGTTCAACGATTCCAGAAAGTATACTTATCAAAAGGAACAATTCATATCTTCAGAACGGTTATCATCCCATATGGATTTTATCTAGCAACCAAATCCGTACAAAAAGAAATAATATGGTTGTTTTATCCAACTTTCAATACCTATTTTTACGAACAACTTCTGCAGGTAAGTTTTATATACCATCCTATTGCCCCGAAAAACAGCAATTTCATTTTGTTGGATCCATTACCCCTTACTCGATAAAAAATGCCTTCGCACATCATTCTTTTTACCCAATAAGGAAAATGGACATAAAAGATTTATTAGAACCAAAGATCAACACTCAAATAGATTTTTCTAGTTGGAACAAGCAAATTGAAAAATTTCTTCTTAATTGGACGCTTCATCCTAGTAAACAGCATCATTCATTTCTTCATGAAATCTATAACAGAAACCTTAATCTTTTCCTACTGCCGACAGAAATTGGCCTTCCAATCCCTCATTCACTAATCATTCAAACTTCGCCGATTATTTGGCAAACCTATTTATTTATTGATTGTATTGTCAACAAAAATATTGGTGATTTAATAACCCTACAGGAATTATCCTTCCATTTCAATAAAAGGATTCAAAGAAAAGAAATAGTCTTAAGAAATTTACCACAAGCTAAAACAGGGACATCGTTATCTGCCGTACTTGACTATCTTTTATTGTTAGAGCAATTGGGTATCTTAACGAAAATGGGAGAAACTACATTCCAATTGAAACGGAAAATATTTATTCCTAGAACAAATCGAGAAAAAGAAGAGGCGAAGGACTTATTTTATCAAAAATATCAGCGTTTCCTATCGAATAGATAAATGAAAACAAACAGAAGGGCATACTATATAGAGGTGTAAATAGTTTCCTTTCTGTCAATTGCTAAAAGGAAATTGGAAAGATAAGGAGAATACTATGTAATGATACTTTCTTTCACAGGTAAATATAGAATGGAGGATAAAGGATGGCAAATGAAACAGCAATAAAATCACTGCCAGCAAGAAGTGAGATTCCTGAACAAGATACATGGAAATTAGAAGATATTTTTGCAAATGATCAGGAATGGGAAAAGGAATTTCAAGAAGTAAAAAGCCAAATTCCAGGAATTAAAGAATTTGAAGGAAAATTAGGTGAAAGTGCAGAGACACTTTATAAAGCGCTTCAATTCCAAGACAAACTATTAGAACGAATTGGAAAGCTTTATACATATTCACATATGCGTTATGACCAAGACACAACAAACTCTTTTTATCAAGGCCTGGATGACAGAATGAAAAATATGTATTCACAAGCAGCCAGCCAATTAGCTTTTATTGTCCCAGAAATTCTTTCTTTAAATGAGAGCCAGGTAACCAGTTTCTTAAGTGAAAAAACAGAATTAAAGCTCTATGAGCATGCACTAGCTGAAATTAACCTGCAAAGACCACATGTCCTCACTGCAGAACAGGAAGCATTGCTTGCAGAAGCCAGCGAGGTGATGGATGCTTCTAGTAATACGTTTGGGATGTTAAATAATGCAGACCTTGAATTTCCATCTATTAAAGATGAAAATGGTGCTGAAGTTGAAATTACTCATGGCCGCTATATTCGCTTTTTAGAAAGTGAAGACCCACGGGTAAGACACGACGCATTCAAAGCTGTATACAAGACATATGGTGATTTTAAAAATACTTTTTCAAGTACATTAAGCGGTAATGTGAAAAAGGATAATTTTAATGCAAGAGTAAGAAAGTATGATTCAGCAAGACATGCTGCGCTTTCTGCGAACAATATCCCAGAAAGTGTGTACGATAACCTTGTAAACACAGTTACCGATCATCTTCATTTATTACATCGATATGTAAAGCTTCGTAAAAAAGTCCTGGGTCTTAATGAACTTCATATGTATGATTTATTTACACCGCTTGTCAAAGATGTAAAAATGGAAATCAAATACGAAGAAGCGAAGGAATTAGTCATAAAAGGGTTAGCTCCATTAGGCGAGGAATATGCGAAAATACTAACTGAAGGCTTTGAAAATCGCTGGGTTGATGTACATGAAAATAAAGGCAAGCGGAGTGGTGCCTACTCATCAGGTGCATATGGGACACATCCGTACATTTTAATGAACTGGCAGGATAATGTAAATAATTTATTTACACTTGCTCATGAATTTGGCCATTCCGTACACAGTTACTATACTAGAAAATCACAGCCGTATCCTTATGGGAATTATTCAATTTTCGTTGCTGAGGTGGCTTCGACCTGTAATGAAGCACTTTTAAACGACTATTTATTAAAAACAATTGATGATGAACAAAAACGAATATTCTTACTCAACCATTACCTAGAAGGCTTTAGAGGGACGGTGTTCCGTCAAACTATGTTTGCTGAGTTTGAACACATGATTCATCAAAAAGCCCAAAATAACGAAGCATTAACAGCAGATGCATTAACAGAAAGTTATTATGCATTAAATAAAAAATATTTTGGCGAAGAAGATATTGTAATAGACGAGGAAATTGGATTGGAATGGGCGAGGATTCCTCATTTTTATTACAATTACTATGTTTATCAGTATGCAACTGGTTTTAGTGCAGCAACAGCACTTAGCACGCAAATTTTAGAAGAGGGCGAACCAGCGGTGAAAAGGTATATTGAATTTCTAAGTGCAGGAAGCTCAGATTATCCAATTGAGGTATTAAAAAAAGCTGGCGTCGATATGACTAGTGCAGAGCCAATAACAAATGCTTGTAAGGTTTTTGAAGAAAAACTGAATGAATTAGAGCAATTATTAACACAAGCATAATGAAAGGGATGGTGCCAAACTAGCTGCCATCCCTTTCTAAAATCCTCTAAATTTTTTCCGGTCATTAAGGTAATTAATGAAGATAAATATCGATACAAATAATATAGGGGTACTGAACAATAAAGGGAAAAGCTTTAACAATGCAAGGATTTGAAGAAAAAAAGCAATTAAAATAAAAACAATCATAAGTGTTAAAGGGAATTTTCTCATATAAAAGGCCACCCTCAAAAAAGTAAGTTTCATTTCTCTTACTACTATGTTTATTGTCCATTCCGTGAATTTATGATAATTTGACAATTATGTGAAACAAAGCACAAACTTATTGCCGTACTGAGAAATAGCGTGCTATATTATATACATGAAGTTGATCACAACAAACACAAACCCCTTTGTTTGACCGTGAAAAATTTCTCCCATCCCCTTTGTTCGTATAATAGAAAAATGCCTTGCAGTAGAAACTGCAAGGCATTTTTGTTTATTGAAAAGGCTAGGTTAAGCTTATTGTTTATTTT
>NZ_JBALSN010000612.1:0-7458 GCF_036966985.1 Neobacillus drentensis
TCACAAGTCCTGCCAATGGAAGATATCAATCTACACTTTACTGGAGATCTTCACGCGATAACGACTGCAAACAATGCCCTCGCAGCATTAATCGATAATCATCTCCAACAGGGTAACGAACTTAACATTGATCAACGCAGAATTGTCTGGAAACGAGCAGTAGATTTAAATGATAGAGCCTTAAGAAAAGTAATCATCGGCCTTGGCGGCCCACTCCAAGGGGTGCCTCGTGAAGATGGTTTTGATATTACGGTTGCATCGGAAATTATGGCGGTTCTATGTTTAGCCGCAGACTTAAAAAATTTAAAATTACGATTATCACGGATGGTTGTAGCTTATAATTATGATAAGAATCCAGTGACTGTTGGTGATCTAGGGGTAGAAGGTGCATTAACGTTATTGTTAAAAGATGCGGTTAAACCTAACCTTGTACAAACGATTGAACACACGCCAGCCCTAATTCATGGCGGTCCATTTGCAAATATTGCCCATGGATGTAACAGTGTAATTGCTACAACCACAGCAGCTAAATTAGCGGATTATGTTATTACAGAAGCAGGGTTTGGCGCTGATTTGGGTGCAGAGAAATTTTTACATATAAAATCGAGAAGTGCAGGTATTAAACCGGAGGCTGTTGTTATTGTTGCAACGATTCGTGCCTTGAAAATGCATGGCGGTGTAGTGAAAAGTGAGTTAGCTAATGAAAATATTCCATCATTAACGCTGGGCTTTGCAAATCTAAAGAAACATATTGAGACCATTCAGAGCTTTGGATTACCAGTTGTTGTGGCCGTTAACAAATTCATCACTGATACTAAACAGGAAGTAGACACATTACTTGAATGGTGTCAAAGAGAAAATGTGCCCGTTGCCTTAACTGAAGTGTGGGAAAAGGGTGGAGCAGGCGGCATCGAACTTGCTAATACACTGTTAGCTGTCATGGACAAGGAAGAAAACCAGTTTAGGCCGCTATATGACTTATCTGATTCGATTGAAAAGAAAGTTCGGACGATTGTTCAAAAAGTTTATGGTGGAAACGAAGTTGAATTTTCATCAAAAGCAAAAAAACAATTAATTGATTTTGAAAAGTTTGGCTGGTCTAATTTGGCCGTTTGTATGGCGAAATCCCAGTATTCGTTATCTGATGATCCTTCAAAGTTAGGCAGACCTTCGGATTTCAGTGTAACAGTCAGGGAATTTAAACCGTCAATCGGGGCTGGATTTATTGTCGCCTTAACAGGAGATGTCATGACGATGCCGGGATTGCCAAAAAAACCGGCAGCCTTAAATATGGATGTCGATGAAAACGGGAATGCAATCGGGCTATTCTAAGAGGAGAGTCGAAAGTTTATGTTTGATCCAACTGCATTTGATAATATGAAAGTAGTGATTGAAGGGGCTCTTTATGATCTGGATATTAGTGGAGAAATCGTTATTACCGATCGAAACGATTCCGTTAATATGGCTAAAATGTCACGAACTTTTGACCTTTCGTTCCGGTTACCCGGAAAAAAGGTAAAGGCGACAATCGAACTGCAATCAGGACTTATTAATTTAGCCGCGGAGCTTTTACCATCCATACAATCAGAGGAGCAGGCAGGATGTATGTTAAGTCTGCAATTTACAGCCAAGGATGAATTGGACATAGATTTTACGACACTAAAATCCCTCTTAGAGGATATTTGGGGGCCGACCAGAACAATAACTCAAAGAGTACTCTATGACCCGTTAAGCATTGTTCCAACGAAAACTCTTATAATAAAGATTGAATTTGACCGGCTGATTCATGAAGACCAAATCGAGGACTTAGTCGAAATGACGGAGTTTATCATCACAACGTTAAAGAGACTAAACGAGGAAATTAGTTAAAAATCCAAAACCAGCTTTTCTTATTGAAGGCTGGTTTTGTTGTTTTTCTTATAATATTTACAATATTCTAATTTTTATGTACGATTAATTTACATACTAGTTCAAAATTATTAAAAGGGGAGATGACGTTGGTCAAAACGGCATGGGTTACAGATAGTACTGCCTATTTAGACGAAGAATTAAGAAATCATCCTGATTTATATACAATACCGTTAACAATTTTACTTGATGGTGAGGAATATTCAGATGGGATTGACTTAACATCAGCTCAATTATTTGCTCGACTAAAGCAGCTTAAAAATCCTCCAAAAACATCACAGCCTTCTATTGGGGCATTTCAAGCTCTATACGAAAAATTGTCAGCGGATTATGACCAAGTGATTGCTGTACTTTTATCAGGAAAGTTAAGTGGTACGGTATCCTCAAGTGAGCAAGCAGCAAAATTGGTTGATATTCCGGTTACCACGTTTGATTCTAACATTCTTACTTATCCGATGACGGCCTTGCTAAAAGAGGGAATGGCCTTAATTGAGGCTGGTGCTAGTCTTGAATCGGTAATCGACCAACTTGAAAGGATAAAGAAAACGAACGAGACTTATGTCCTTGTTGGCAGTTTAGAACAACTCCACCGAAGTGGCAGAATGTCAGGCTTGAAATTCTTTCTCGGCAGTATGCTTAATGTTAAACCGATTATATCCATCGTAGACGGGGCATTGAATGTAAAAGAAAAAGCAAGAAGTGAGAAAAAGGCGAAAGAAAGAATATTGGATTATTTACGATTATCCTACGAGCAGCATCACTTTAAAGAAGTATATATTTTATATGGATTGCATGAAGAACAAGCCTCCAATTGGGAAAACGAAATCAGCAAGGAATTTCCTGAATTAGAGATAGTTCGTTGCCCCTTAGGAGCGGTGATCGGTGTACATGCAGGTGAAAATACGCTTGGAATCAGTTGGCACAACGGATTGAAATAACTTTTTCTTGAACGGAGCATACTAATTTTGCATTTAATTTTAAATGAGAGGAAGATGCACAATTAGTAAGCAGGGTAGACAAAATGCGAACCAAACGAGAGAGCAAATTGAAAAACAAGACAAACGAAATGATATCGAACTTGGCAGTGAATTTCAGATTGGTAATACCAAATCGCAAAGTCAGAAAAAAAGTGGACGTCAAGCAAATAAAAAATAATCCCGATTCTTCGGGGTTATTTTTTATTTGTTTTTCATGATAAAATAGCAAGGGTGAAAGTGGGTGTTCGGGAAAATGAAAAACCAAGTGATAGAACAAACAGAAAATTATGTCCGCAACGAATTAGGGGAAGATGCTACTGGCCATGATTGGTTTCATGTGGATCGTGTTCGAAGAAATGCCCTACATATTTGCATGGAAGAAACGGCAGGAGATCCGTTCATTATTGAAATGGCGTCCCTGCTCCATGACATATCAGATGAAAAGCTCAATGAAAGCAGTGAAAAAGGGGAAGAAAAACTGGAATCCTTTTTACAAACCCTTCCGCTGACAGATAATGATAAAAGACATATAAAACAGATTATCGCAACGATTTCCTTTAAGGGTGGACAAACGACAACACTGTCCACGATTGAAGCAAAAATTGTTCAGGATGCTGACCGTTTAGATGCGATTGGAGCCATCGGGATTGCGAGGGCGTTTGCCTACGGCGGCAAAAAAGGGCAATCCATCTATGACCCAAGCATTTCTGTAAGAAATGAAATGACGTTAGAAGAGTATCGAAAAGGGAAATCAACAAGCATTCATCATTTCTATGAAAAACTGCTTAAATTGAAAGACTTAATAAATACAGATACTGCTCGAAAAATGGCAGAGAGTCGTCAACAAATGATGGTAACTTTTTTAGAACAATTTTACCGAGAATGGGATGGACAAGTATGAAAATGCTCACAGTTGAAAATGTTTCAAAAACATATGGAGAAAAACAACTCTTTAACTCTATTTCCTTTACGATTGGAGAAAAAGAGCGTGTCGGGTTAATCGGGGTCAATGGGACTGGTAAATCATCACTTTTAAAAATTATTGCTGGGCTGGATACGCCGGATGAAGGCAAAATTATTACGAGCAAAGATTATTCAATTACATTTTTAAACCAGCAGCCAGAATTAGATGGGGATAAAACAGTGCTAGAACAGGTTTTCCATGGTGAAGCCCCAATTCTCAAACTAATGCGTTCCTATGAAAAAACATTGCTAGAGCTTACTAGTTCCCCAAATGATACGAAAATCCAAGAAGACCTTTTTCGTTTGCAAAAGCAGATGGATGCGCTAAATGCCTGGGATGCGAGCACGAATGCAAAATCGATATTAATGAAATTAGGGATTGAAGATTTTACAAAAAGAATTGGTGAAATGTCCGGGGGGCAAAAAAAGCGAGTCGCATTAGCACAAGTTTTGATTGCTGAACCAGATTTACTTATTTTAGATGAGCCAACCAACCATCTAGATTTTGATTCAGTAAAATGGTTGGAAGATTATTTAAGCAGATATAGTGGTTCGATTTTGCTTGTCACTCACGACCGTTACTTTTTAGACCGAGTGGCCAATCGGATGTTTGAACTAGATGGCGGTCAAATATATAGTTATAAAGGCAATTATGCGGCCTTTTTAGAAGCAAAAGCGATTCGTGAAGAGAATGAGGCAGCGACTTTTGAAAAAAGAAAAAATCTTTTCAGAAGAGAACTTGAATGGATCCGGCGCGGCGCAAAAGCAAGAACAACAAAACAAAAAGCCAGGATTCAACGGTTTGAAGAGCTGGATGAGAAGGTTACTAATGGAAAACCAGCCTCTGAAAAACTTGATATCACTTTAAATGGAAGCCGCCTTGGAAAACAAGTATTTGAACTGAAGGATGCTTCCAAGCGATTCGGATCAAGAACAATCCTAAATCACTTTAATTTGTTAGTAAAACCTGGAGACAGAATGGGGATTATCGGAAAAAATGGGACGGGTAAATCAACTCTGTTAAATATTCTTGCTAAACAAATCCCGCTGGATGAAGGGGAATTCATCATGGGTCAGACCGTGAAAATCGCTTATTATACCCAAGAAAGTGAAGATATGGATGAAAATAAGCGGATGATTGAATACATTAAAGAAACAGCCGAAGTTGTAAACACATCGGATGGGAAAACAATCTCAGCGGCCCAAATGCTCGAACGCTTTTTGTTTCCGCCATTTACGCACGGAACACCAATCCGCAAGTTATCGGGTGGTGAAAAACGACGTTTATACTTATTGAAAATACTAATGACAGCACCAAATGTGCTTCTATTGGACGAACCTACAAATGACCTTGATACACAGACACTGACCGTTCTCGAAGATTATTTAGAGGATTTTCCAGGAGTGGTGATTACGGTTTCCCATGACCGCTATTTCTTAGATAAGGTGGCGGAACAACTTCTCGTTCTACAAGGGGAAGGGGCAATTGAATCCTTCTATGGAAATTATACAGAGTATCTTGAAAAGGAATCGGCGTTAGAGGCACAAAAAACGGTCACTGTTACCGCTAAGCCAACAAAACCAATTGAAAAAGAAAAAAAGAAAAGAATGACCTATTCAGAGAAAAAAGAATGGGAATCCATTGATGAAGACATCGAGACAACGGAAACCCGCCTGGAAGAAATAGCTTCAGAAATGGCAAAGACAGGCAGTGATTTTACAAAAGCACAAGACTTAATGAAGCAAGAAACGGAATTGAACGAGAAACTCGAGCATTTAATCGAGCGCTGGTCATACCTGGCCGAACTTGCGGAAAAGGAATGAGGTGGTTGTGTTGAAAATTAAGGCGATTGAACCAACGCCAAGTCCAAATACAATGAAAATCATTTTAGATGAAGAACTTCCCATGGGGAAAAGCCATAATTATAAAAAAGAAACTGCTGCTGATGCTCCAACAATGATTCAAGCCATCCTTCAAATTGATGGTATAAAAGGTGTTTATCATGTGGCGGATTTCCTTGCCATTGAACGAAATGCGAAATATGATTGGAAGGAATTATTGCCGCAAGTACGCCAGGCATTTGGAGAAAAAGCGGAGGAAATTACCCAAACCAATCAGATCAACGAACATTTTGGTGAGATTAAGGTTGAAATCCAGATGTTTAAAGAGATTCCGCTCCAAGTAAAGCTTACGGACGGCACATCAGAAAAACGGTTTGGTATGCCGGAATACTTTTTAAAAGCAAGAGAACGGGCACAGCTGCCTGATGATCATTATCTTTTACTTAGAAAGTGGCAGAATCAAGGCGTCCGCTATGGAGAGTTTGAGCAGATCGGCCAGGAAGTGGTGGACGAACTTATTGCCGCCTATCCTGAGGTGCGACTTGAAGAGTTGGTTGCAAAAGCTCAATCCACGGATCCTAAGCCTGAACTAAAATATAGTAAGAAGCGCAAAAAAGTATCGGTAGAAGAGTTAAATAATCCGGATTGGCAAATTCGCTATCAGGTTCTCGAACAAATGGATGACCCAGAATTAGAGGATTTACCTGTCCTTGAAAAAGCGCTATCAGACGAAAAGGCTTCGATTCGAAGGCTAGCAACCGTGTACCTCGGTATGATCAAGGAAAAGAAAGTACTGCCGTTACTATATAAGGCACTGAAAGATAAAACGGTGACTGTTCGCAGGACAGCAGGAGACTGTCTATCAGATTTAGGGTTTTCGGAAGCTGCAGACGAAATGATGCAGGCATTGCAGGATAAGAGCAAGCTTGTCCGCTGGCGGGCAGCTATGTTTTTATATGAAGCAGGCGATGCAAAGGCACTTCCGGCATTAAAGGCTGCCGAAAATGATTCGGAGTTTGAAGTCAGTTTACAAATAAAAATGGCGATCGAAAGAATAGAAGGCGGCTCAGAAGCAAAGGGTTCTGTATGGAAGCAAATGACGGAAGCTAGGAAGAGCGTTGAATAAAATTGCAAATAGGCAGTAGATTAGGTATTCTAAAGTGGATGAACCGAAACGGAGTGATTAAAATTGTCAAATGCATATGAAGAATATATGAAACAAATGGTTTTACCGATGCGCGAAGAATTAACAAGAGCTGGTTTTGAAGAGCTCGCAACAGCACAAGAGGTAGAACAATTTATGGAAAATGTGAGTGGAACAACGCTTGTTGTCGTAAATTCCGTATGCGGTTGTGCGGCTGGGTTGGCTCGTCCTGCGGCGACGCAAGCTGTCCTGAATAGCGAGAAAAAACCGAACCATATCGTAACCGTGTTTGCTGGCCAGGATAAAGAAGCAACCGCAAAAATGCGTGAGTACTTTGAAGGAATTGAACCATCATCTCCTTCAATGGCATTATTAAAGGATAACAAAGTTGTTCATTTCATTCCAAGACATGATATTGAAGGAATGCCGATGGAATCAGTAATGCATAATTTACTCGGGGCATTTGAAGCCCATTGTTAAAAAGGATGTCAGCCGACATCCTTTTTTTTATGTAGTGGTGGTCGCAAATTTTTCCAATTATACGAAAAAAGAAGTATAATATTTTCTATAATAACTAATTTAAGATAATAATAGAAAATAGATAAAGAATAAGGTGATTAATAA
>NZ_JBALSN010000613.1:0-4804 GCF_036966985.1 Neobacillus drentensis
ACAAATTTAGGATATTGTATTTTTTTGTACATTTTAGCATCTTTTTTGTTATTCTATAAGTATTGAGGGGGAAACCATTATGATAGAAGAAGCGAAAGACGGAAATGCTCTACACCTTAAGGTAAAGGACGCAATCATTCAATTGATTAACGAAGGGGAATATAAACCTGACTCACAGCTGCCTACTGAGGCAGAATTTTGTGAGAAATATGGAGTAAGCAGGACAACCGTACGAAATGCTTTACAACAACTAACATTGGAAGGTTATGTCTATCGTAAACGGGGTAGTGGAACCTTTGTGTCGGCTAACAAAGTAAAACAAATATTGACAACTACAGTTGATCACTTTTCGAGCCAAATTTCCATGCAGGGAAAGAAACCATCAATTAAAGTAATACAATTAGAAGTTATACCTGCCGATGAGTATCTTAGCGAGCAATTAAAGATTCAAGAAGGAGAACCAGTTAATGCTCTAGAGCGAATACGTTATGTAAATGAAGAGCCAATCCAGTTTGAAATTGCCTATTTACCCTGGTATAAAACCCCGGCATTAAATAAACATGGTTGTGAAACGTCATTATATAAATTATTGGAATCCCAATTTAGTTTAAAAATAAACAAGACAATTGAAAACCTTGAATTGTTTATTGCCGACCAAGAGGCAGCTGAAAAACTACATATTAGTGTTGGTGACCCTTGCTTTGTGCTTGATACCTTTGCCTATCTTCTTGATGGTTCGCTCATTGAGTATTCGAAAACCATCTATCGTGGGGATATTGCCCATTTTGTCATTGAAAGAAATTACTAATGATGGATAGTAAAAAAAGAAGGTTTTGGTACCTGCTGTGCAATCGAGAAAAAGAGAAGCCAATAAATCGGCTTCTCTGATCTTTCTTTTATTAAGGGGTTTCTCCGCTTCTGATTCTAATTAAACTTAAATTAAGTTTAGAAATAGAATGTTTGGCATAGGTTTTCTTACTTTAGGTTATCTTGGGTAAAAGAATAATAAATTCTGTCCCCATCCCCTTTGTACTGTTCACATGAATTTTACCTTTGAACGAACGGACAATTTGAAAACTCACCATCATTCCTAGTCCTGTCCCACTTTCCTTTAAGGAATAAAACGGAGATCCAAGCCTAGCAATTTGTTCTTTTGTCATACCAATTCCTTGGTCCTTTATGCTTATCTTTATATTTCCATCATCAGTTGAAGTACATGTAATCCAAACCATTCCACCATTCGGCATAGACTCTATCGCATTTTTTAAAATATTAATCAAAGACTGGTTTAATTTTTGAGGATTAACATAAATCCAACAGTCATCAAAAAAATCAGTTTTAATTTCAACATTATGGTTCAGGGAGTAACTTTGAATAATATTCACTACGCGATTTAACTGATTTCCAACATTGATTCTTTCGAGGTGATCGATGGTGGGTTTTCCAAAAGATAAAAAATCATTGATAATTTCATTGGCGCGATCAAGCTCTCCAATGGATAATTGGATATATTCCTTCTTTTTATCAGGCAAGTCAGGCTCGTTTAGAAGTTGCAGAAAGCCACGCGTCACTTGCATGGGATTTCTAATTTCATGAGCGAAAACACTTGTTAACTCACTTATCACTCGTAATTTCTCCGAATTTTCCATCTCAAATCGCAACTGGTGAATCACCCGAATTGTTTCAGTTAAGATAGTGAAGAACCAAGTAACTACCACCGCGAGGACAAGATGAATGATCTGTACTTTCAGATAATCTATGGAAAAACCTCTTAGAATACCAAAAATTGTAAGGCCGATAAGACAGTAGTACAAGGCTAAACCAACTGCAATTTTAACCCTTCTATCTTTTTTCGAACTCGCAAACCTTTTTTGGAAAAACAAGATAACAGGCAGTGAGAATAATAAGACAAACACAGTATTATAAAATCCTACACTGATCCCAAAATAAAGTCGATAAAGGATGATAAGAGCCGAAAGGAAGATGCCTGGCCAAACTCCCCCATAAAGGGTCCCTAGTAAGAGAGGAATAATTCTTAACTCTAAACGAGCATTTTCTCCAAGATTCACGGGAAAGGACATGCAAAATAATATAGATATTCCCCACAAAATAGACATGATTACGTTTCTATTTTTACTACTCTTTACCCATTCCGTAATAAATGTAAAATAGGTAAATATGGGCATGACCATAAGTGTTAATTGCAGCAAAAAATCCTTGATTATACTCATCTTTGTTACCTTTCATATTCTATTATAAATCTGAATCCTGCAGAGTAATTTAATCTTATTGATTCTGTTATTGTCCTTGTTGCACTTGCATTACCTTTTTTACCTTTCATATTGAGTCCATTTTACCATGATAGTTTACTTTTTTTCTATAATCCAATTTAAAGTTGAGAAATGGAATTTAGTTGAATCCAAAGAAAAAGAGGCACAAATCAAAAGTGATTTGTAGCCTCTTTGCATAATGAGGTTTCTTACTGTAATTTACACAACTTTAGAAAATGTTCTGGTTTGCTCTTGAGTAGTAGTTGTTCCTTTTTTCAAGCTAATCATTGCGATAAAGGAGATACAGTATAGTAAAGCGAGATATCCCATTGCTGCTGTAACATTAGCATGCTGCAGGATATATCCTACTAATATAGGAGATAATCCCCCTAATGCTCGACCAAAGTTAAAGATTGTGTTGGTTGCTGTGCTTCGAATTTCTACTGGATAGAAACTGCTTATTAATGCCCCATACCCCGCAAACATACCATTAGAGAAAAATCCGACGATGGCACCTCCGATTAATAAACCGGCACTCCCTGAAGCAAAGGCATATAAAAAGACAGCGACCGCCGAAGCGAATAAGAAGATTCCATATGAGCGTTTCATTCCAAAGCGATCGATAAATTGTCCAAACGTTAACATCCCTGCGATCATACCAGCTGCGGTGCTAATTGTCCAAAGGGCCGAATTTGAAACGGATAATCCTTGGGATTGTTGCAGCATCGATGGCAGCCAAATCATCAAACCATTATAACCCGCAATTTGGACAGTTGCCATGATCGCTAGAGCAATTGTTGTTACTGAAGTGCTTGGTGTCGCAAACAATTGCTTTAGTTTCCATTCCTTAGGTACCAATTGTTTTTTCTTATTTGCAGCTAGCCACTCAGGAGATTCGTCTAATTTCTTTCTTACGATAAAGGCGAATATAACAGGAACCAATCCTATGAAAAACAAACCTCTCCATCCCCATGAAGGAAGGATAATTGCGCTTAGGAGAGCTGCGAGAATAACACCGTATTGTGCACCGATGCTCACATAAGAAGAAGCCCGTCCTTGTTTATTCTTTGGCCATGCTTCAGCCACAAGGGCCATTCCAATTCCGTATTCCCCGCCAGCACCCAAGCCGGCAATAAACCGAAAGATGTATACTTGTTCAATATTTACGGCTAAACCGGTTAACGCCGTACCGATAGCAAATAGTAGAATTGTATAAGTAAATATTTTTACTCTCCCAAATTTATCTGCTAATATACCGAAAATGACTCCGCCAGCTAGCATTCCTAGATTTGTAATAGAAGAAATGAGACCGCCTGCCACCATGTCAATATGAAACTGAGCAATAATCATCGACATGGCAAAGGAGATGAACATGATATCCATGCCCTCTAATGTTAAACCTGCTACTGATGCGACTACTGTTTTTCTGCGATAATCCATTTCTGTCGTTCTCCTTTCAAGCCTCACAGGACTATGATTAAAAGATAGTTGGCAAAAATAAAATGCCCTTTCATCCAAAGGACAAAAAGGCATTCATATACGTAACCAAGTATATATGAAGTTTACTTTCGCCTTTTTGGCCTCTCTGGACCAATTTAAAGGAATTTAATTTCATCTAATAGTAACATGATAATTTTCATGTGACAATAAGAAATAACTAGTAGAGTCTTTTTAGGATTAGAGGTATCACATTATTCCCTTCTACTAAATGATTCACTGAGATTATTTAAAGTGTAAAGTCTGCCCGTCAACAGAAATAGCTCATCGTAATTATTTTTCACGTATTCGTCAATAATCTTGAGCCCTTTTATAAATTGATCCACTAAATAATAAGTATACTTTTCATCCCAATCAAACTTATTAATTCGAATCAATTCATCTGCTAGGATTTGAAACTTATACTCTTCATTAAGAAGTTTTATTTGATACAATTTATCCGGTGTAAACCTGGTGCTGTTTTTATTGGCATGACTGTTTTGAACATATGTTATAAACCCATTGATATTCTCAGCAAGCAAATTCGCCTTTTGCATCTCAAACTTCATAACGCCACTCCTCACTGTCTAAAAAAACATCATTATGAAGAGTGTATGTTTTGAGTCGTTAGGCTGACACCCTTTTTCTTTTTAAATGTATATAAAATGAATAAAAGAATGAACCAAACAGGTGTTAATAATAAAGCAACACGGGTTGCTTCGGCAAAAAGCATAATAATAAGAATGAGTGCAAATAACGCTAGGACGACATAATTGATAAACGGTGTAAACGGTGCTTTAAAAATCGACTTTTCATGTAAATCTGGACGTGATTTCCGGTAGCGCAAATGACAAATTAATATGATGCTCCAAACCCAAATAAAACAAATCGCACTAATTGTTGTCACGATTCCAAAGGCTTGTTCTGGAATTAGCTTACTTAAAAGAGCACCCGCTGAAAGAACAAGTGTGGAAATAAATAATGCGTTACTTGGTACATGGTTTTTATTTAATTTGGCAAATTTAGCAGGTCCCTGATTATGACCACTTAAATTAAAC
>NZ_JBALSN010000614.1:0-2571 GCF_036966985.1 Neobacillus drentensis
CCAGAAAAGTATAGACAAAGGGCTTGTAATTGACATAATGAATCCTGTTAGGAAGCACTTAAGTAAAGACTCCTTTTGCCTGCTATAATTAAGGGTTATCGTATTTGCATTTTTAATACTTTCTACTCCTGAATAAATAAGAATAAATCCACCAAATAACCAAAGAAAAATTTGTACAATGGGAATACCAAGAAATTTAACCATCCCTAAATAGACTAACAGCATAAAAATCCCATCAGCAATCATCGAGCCCACTCCAACCACCCAGGCATGCCAAAAACCATTCTTAATCCCCTTATCCAACCGAGCAGAATTCACCGGGCCAATGGGAGCCGCTAATGTAAATCCCAAGATTATGTAACCTGCCAAAATACTCATATTCAGAAAAACCACTCCACTCTCACCGATGTGTTAACTTGTACATTTTATGAAAAAAAGCTAAAAACATGTCCAAAAAATGAATTCGAATCCTATCCGATGGACGTGTAGACACAAAGTGAATGAGAAGTCTCAGTTATATTGTTTTTTTCTTCTAACTGTAAGTAATTACATGAAATTTGAATTCCCTGGACAATATATAGATGTGCTGTGCTTAAGGAAAGGTGGCACTTTGTATGAATAGACTTACTTATACACTGAGGAGGGCAACAATGGGTATACTAAGTGGAAATCCGAAAGAAGAGCCATTGCACTACGGTGAAGTCTTTGATATTTGGTCATCACAATTAGTTGGAAATGGCATGATTGCCGGATATCAAACGATGTTAAATCATGCCGGTGACGATGATTTAAAGAAATTATTAGTTGAAGCAATTGAAATTTGCCAGCAGGAAAAGAAACAAGTGGAAGAACTTTTAAAAGAAAATGGTATTGGCTTACCACCAGCAGCACCTGAGCCTCCAGAAGCATGCCTAGAAGAAATTCCTGTTGGAGCAAGAATTCCCGATCCGGCTATTGCAGCTACACTTTCTGCTGATATAGCAGCTGGTTTAGTATTATGCAGTCAGGTAATCGGTAAATCGATAAGAGAAGATGTAGCATTGATGTACGCGCAGTTCCATAATCAAAAGGTCGCTTTGGGTGGTAAGGTCTTGCGTTTAAATAAAGAAAAAGGCTGGTTAATCCCACCTCCATTACACCTTAATAAACACCATGATTGTTAAAAATTTTATCGTTAGAAAAAACACGGATAGCTTTTGCCGTGTTTTTTCTGTTTTTATACTAGCAATTTTCAAGTAACATGGATCACCTATTTGGTATAATAATTATGATATAAAGAACATTTGAGGTGGCACCATGAAAAAAACGATTGGCATGTTTGCTCATGTCGATGCTGGAAAAACAACATTGGCCGAGCAGCTGCTCTACCATACGAAAACAATTAGACAAAGAGGCCGTGTCGATCATCAGGATACCTTTCTTGATACACATGACATAGAAAAACAACGAGGAATCACAGTATTTGCCGATCAGGCGGTGTTTTCATATAACGAATCCACTTATTTTATGATAGATACACCTGGACATGTCGACTTTTCCCCTGAAATGGAACGGGCGATTCAAGTGATGGATTACGCGATTGTGATTATTAGTGCGGTTGAAGGAATCGAAGGACACACAGAAACCGTTTGGAATCTCCTGCAAAAACATCATGTGCCCACATTTTTCTTTATCAACAAAGTTGATCGAGTTGGTGCTGATTCGGCTAGAGTTTTAGAGGAAATTCGCAGTAACTTAACCACAGATGTTGTTGATATCACTGAAACATTAATAGATGGTCAAATGGATGATGAACTAATTGAATTTATTGCTGAACGGGATGAATCCCTATTGGAAATATACATGGAATCTGGATATCACCCCCTACTTTGGTTAGAAACGATGAGGAAACTAGTAAAAGTAAATCAGCTCTTCCCATGTGTTATTGGATCCGCTTTACAAGATATCGGCGTTGACAGCTTTCTTGAAAAACTGGATCTATTAACTACTACAAATTATCCAAGTAACGAACTTTTCGCCGGTCGTGTATATAAAATTCGCTATGATGAAAAAGGAACACGAATTACGTTTATTAAGGCACTGCGTGGAACATTAAAAGTAAGAGATGAATTAAGTTACAGTGTGGATGAAAAGCTACTCCATGAAAAAATCACTCAAATTAGACTTTATAATGGAAGTAAATTTAAAACGTCCGACCAAATATCGGCAGGAGATATTTTTGCCGTAATAGGGTTGTCGGAAGTTTCAGCTGGAGATGGTTTGGGGTCATTAGAAGAAAGAGCAGAATACGAGATGGTCTCTGCATTAAAGTCAAAGGTAATATTCGATCCAACGATGAATGTGAAAGAAGTGTTGAGGTATTTTAAAATGTTAAATGCCGAAGACCCTGCTTTAAATGTCACCTGGGAGGAACGCACCCAGGAGATCCACATTCATGTCATGGGGGTCATTCAACTTGAAGTTCTAAAACATATAATCAAGGAACGGTTTTCTTTTGATGTCTCATTTGCAGATCCGGAAATCTTATATAAAGAAACAATTGGTTCAACGGTTATCGGTTATGGTCATTTT
>NZ_JBALSN010000614.1:2595-4972 GCF_036966985.1 Neobacillus drentensis
TTGAGCCGCTCGGTCATTATGCCGAAGTCCATCTTAAATTAGAGCCTAGTGGGAGAAATACTGGGATTTCTTTCGAAAGTGTGTGTCATACCGATGATTTACCTGTTGGGACACAGAACATTATTAAAAATCACCTGTTTGAAAGAGAGCATCGTGGATTAATAACTGGGTCTCCTATTACCGACCTGAGGATAACCTTGATAACTGGACGAGCCCATGTCAAACATACGTCAGGAGGAGATTTTAGGGAAGCAGCATTTCGCGCTTTGCGGCAGGGGCTTGAAAAAGCAAACAATATCCTACTGGAACCTTTCTATGATTTTAAAATGCGATTTAATTTAGATCATATGGGAAAAGTTCTAACTGACATTCAAAATGCACATGGCAGCTTTAACCCTCCAATGACGGAAGGTAACAAAGCCATTCTAACTGGGAAAGTTCCAGTTGCTACCTTTATGAATTATGGCCCTGAGTTTGCTTCGATTACGCAAGGAAAAGGAACACTAAATCTCGTTGTTGGTGGTTATTACCCATGCCATAATCCTAAAGCAGTTATGGAAAGAATCAATTACAATAAGGATGCAGATCCAGTCTATACTTCGTCCTCCATCTTCTGCTCCAAAGGACAGGGTTATTCCGTGCCGTGGGATGAAGTGGAAAGTGAAATGCATTGTTTGTAAGATACTTGGGAGTTAAGAACAATCTATTGACGACCGTCCCTTCTATTTTTCGATAGTTTCGGTCGTCAATCCTCATCCATTTAACTCAATCTAAATCTTCTATCCAATGATCAGGTCTTCTTAATGTAGCTGGTAATTTAGTAGTATAATCGCCCTTTGCTGAATTGATTTGTGCTTGCGTCAGAAATAAACTATCGGTCAGATTAGCTCCACGTAAATCAGCATCTCTCAGATCTGCACCAATTAGATCTGCCACTCTCATGTCCGCTTTCCTAAGATCCGCTGCAATTAGTAATGCCCCTCTTAAATTAGTTCCTCTAAGGTCAGCCCCTTTTAAATTTGCACCTATGAAGTCTCTCTTTTTTATGTGCTTCTTGGTCGAAATCTTTGCGCGTACAAGTTCGCTCGTACGGAGAAGTAAATCATTTACCATCGCTCTATGAGCAGGAACATTTAACTCTAAAATAGATTGAGGACTTAGAGTAGTAAGCTTTTCCGTTTCTTCAATAGAAGACTTCAATTCATTAATAATAGGCTGCGCCTCTTCTAAGCTAAGGGCTTCATATAAGTAACAAAGCATCTCTTGAAGTTGTTGCATAATCGGAAATATTTCAAACATTTCTTTAGCTAAAGATGGATTTCTGCGCCAGTCGTTACCATTATATGTGACCTGCGAAACTTTTTGACCTGCACCAAAACACTCATATCCAACACAGCCTCGAAAACCTTCATTTCTAAGATTCTTATGAATTCCAAAACGATAATCTGCTTGAAGATTTGAACAAGGGGTACCTGCTTCTTTATTCATGGCAAAGTCAGCTGACTTCGCATAAGGCAAAGCTACACAGCACAATCCAAAACAATTTATACAATCTGCACGTAAACTATCATTAATTTTTATTAGTTGACTAGACAATCAATCCCCTCCTACTATGCTTCTAATTTACCACAAAAAACCCTCATATCCGAAAAAAAAGATAAGAGGGTTTTGTACAACAAATTTGTTTTTGTTTACGTTAAAGCTTTTCGTTTAAGCGCACGACTGCTTAGATTTTTTCCATTCCAATAGGCCATTCCACAAGCGATTAATAATAAAATACCTGTTACGATAAAGACACTTTGAACAGGGAAAATCCCTCCAAGGAAACCACCAATAATTGGGCCAATCATCCCGCCGATTTGGTTAGCGGTTTGGTTCAAACTAAAAGCTCGGCCACGAAAATCCTCTGGCGTTGATTTCACAACAAGTCCATTCAGGGCTGGGAAGACGGCACAGAAAAATATTCCAAACACAAAGCGAATCAACGAAAATCCCCAAATTTGACTGAATAGTATTTGAGTGATTGTTCCGATTCCACCGCCTAGTAATCCAATAAATAGGACTCGTTGAAAGCCTACTTTGTCTGCCCACTTCCCCCAAAAAGGAGCAAACAGCGCACTGGCAATTCCGGGCAATGAGAACACCACTCCCGCTAATAATGAGGCATTTTCGGAAGACCCTCCCAATTTTACGATATATAAAGGGAGTACAGGCTCTATGGTCATGATGGAACAACTAGTAACCACCGTGAGTATGAGAACGAGGAAGAATGGACGATTCGTCAAGGCCAATTTAAAATCATTTTTTACAGAACCACGAACCTTACTTGGCGTGAAATTTTCCTCTACTACCCAAAAAATGATGAGGAGAGTGGCGA
>NZ_JBALSN010000614.1:5002-5976 GCF_036966985.1 Neobacillus drentensis
ACACAATCATCCCTGCACTCGCAAAAGCCCAGCGATTTCCAACCAAATGTGAAATTCCTCCGCCTAACAAGGGACCAAGGATACTCCCTGAAGCGGACGCTGACGAAATAAGGGAAAGTGCATAGCCCACCTTGTTACCAGGTGTATTAGTACCAATCAAAGCAATAGCACCTGGGATGAAACCACTTAATAATCCCTGCAAGATTCGTAGAACTAATATCTGATAAGGATTGGTGACAAAGGCCATTAACGTATAGATGACAAAGAGGACAAATCCGGCCCGAATAATCATCGGTTTCCGTCCATATTTATCAGCCATCCTGCCCCAAAACGGTGAGGCGATTGCCCCTGAAAAGAAGGCTGCACTAAATAACAATCCCGACCACAATTCCGTATGTTCATGTACACCAATTTGTAAAAGGAAAATTGGCAAAAAAGGAATGACCATGGAAAAGCTTGCTGCTGTAAAAAAGACACCGATCCAAAGCACCCACAAATTACGTTTCCAGTTTAGCATGCTGCTCCATCTCCCATGGCTTAATTGTATTTTTATCCATTGTTAATATCGTCTATAATAACATACTAGTCAATTATTTTCATTTCCGAAATATTCGTAATCAGAAATTTTACCCCAAAAATATACATGTAGATTCTGCCTACAAAACAAATAACCATCCAAATGAATGGATGGTTTCTGATACGTTACCTATTAAAGCGTTTTTTCATTCCCAGAATTTTTCCTTGCAAAATGAACAAGGAATGTTCCCGAGAACACAGCAATTAAGATAGAAAAGAAGACAAATTCATCTAATTGGTACCCAAATGCAGAGATAATCATTTTAATAGCTATAATGGCTATTAAAATAAAGGCCGTGATTTCAACTTCAGGAACTTTTTCAATTAATACCAAGAATAGTTGGGCTACCCCTCGCATCATTAAGATCCCAATCACACCGCCAATAAATAGGACCCCC
>NZ_JBALSN010000615.1:0-8611 GCF_036966985.1 Neobacillus drentensis
CTCTTGTATTCTTTTATGGATTTACATTACTCCAAGAAAAAGAGATTTTTTATGGCCCGCTTTTAACAACGAAGGAGGATATAAAGTATGCTATCTTTTTTGGGTTTTTCTATGGTTGCAGTTTTTATGTATTTAATTATGTCAAAACGGTTAACCCCCCTTGTAGCTCTCATGCTAATTCCCATACTATTTGGTCTAATCGGGGGTTATGCGAATGATTTAGGTACGATGATGTTTGAGGGTGTCAAAGCTATTGCCCCTACCGCCATTATGATCTTTTTCGCCATTTTGTACTTTGGACTTATGATTGATACTGGTTTATTCGAACCCCTTATTGGCAAAATTTTAAAACTCGTCAAAGGTGATCCTTTAAAAATTGTTGTAGGTACAGCTGTCCTGTCGATGATGGTTGCTTTAGATGGTGATGGAACCACAACCTATATGATTACGGTTTCTTCCTTGCTTCCCCTTTATAAACGTCTAAGAATGAATCCTCTAATTCTTGCAGGAGTAGCCATGTCTTCAATGGGAGTAATGAATATGACTCCTTGGGGAGGAGCTTCTGCAATGGCAATGACTTCATTGAAGCTTGACTCATCTGAGCTGTTTCTGCCACTCATTCCTGTGGTCATGGGTTTTGGGCTTTTATGGGTTCTGGTTATATCCTTTATTTTCGGAAAAATGGAACGCAGAAGACTTGGAGTTATAGATATTGATGCATTTCGGGAAGTGGCCAGTACGGCTGAAATGGATGCAAAAATTGAGTTTAACTATCGCCGTCCTAAACTGGTATGGTTTAATTTAGCTTTAACCCTCATTCTCATAGTTTTGTTAATTATGGATGTTATACCGCTCATGATTTTATTTATGGTTGCATTTGCTATTGCTTTATTAGTTAATTATCCAAATATAAAAGAGCAACAAGAACGAATCTCTTCACACGCAAGTAACGCAGTAGCGGTCGTCTCCATTGTTATTGCAGCTGGTATTTTTACAGGTATAATGTCAGGAACGAAAATGATTGATGCGATGGCTACTACTTTAGTGTCATTGATTCCAGAAGCAATGGGGCAGCATTTACCAGTTATTGTCGCTTTTTTAAGCGCACCCTTTACTTTTTTTATGTCCAATAATGCATTTTATTTTGGTGTACTTCCCATTATTGCCCAAGCTGCAGAGTCTTATGGCATTAGCGCTGCCGAAATAGGCCGTGCCTCCATACTAGGACAGCCTGTACACGTACTAAGCCCATTAGTGGCAGCAGCACATTTATTAATAGGTATGGTAGGAATCGAATTTAGTGATTTACAACGTTTCTTAATTAAATGGGCGCTAGGAACTACTACAGTAATGGTAATAGCTGCACTAGTTTTAGGGGTTATTTCTTTATAAAACAAATGCTAAAAATTCATTTTTAAATTGGGGGCTAATTCCATGTGGATCATTACTGTATACAACACCTACTCTAAGGATAATAAAATTACAATGTTTGAATTTGAGACGGAAAAGGAAGCCAAAGAAAATTATGAAAGAATTCAAGGTTGCAAAATTCTTTCCGAGGTTATTTATAATCACTCCCCATATTTTTCTTTATCCTAAGAATGAGCTGTTATGGGTCAGTCCCCCACCATATTAAAGCATTAATTAAATGAGGGACTGACCCTGATTTCCCTAAAACAAAAAACAGGCCAAACCCTTTTTGATTAAAGGTTTGAGCCTGTTTTTTTCTCTAATTAGATTTTACTTCGAAAAGCCTAGTAGTTGAGCTTTCTTCAACCGAAGATCAAAGCGATCTGCATTCATAACTTTTACCCAAGCAGCTATAAAATCACGCACAAACTTCTCTTTGTTATCATCTTGAGCATAAACTTCTGCTATGGCACGTAGAACGGAGTTTGAACCAAACACTAGGTCAACACTAGTTGCTGTACGTACTACTGCTCCTGTCTTGCGATCACGTCCTTCAAATACGTCACCGCCTACAGGCGTCCACGCTATTCCCATGTCAAGTAAGTTAATAAAGAAGTCGTTAGTAAGTGTGCCTACACGATTAGTGAAAACTCCGTGTTTCGTGCCACCGAAGTTAGTACCTAATACACGCATACCGCCAACAAGTGCTGTCATTTCTGGTGCAGTAAGGCCTAGAAGTTGCGCCTTGTCAACTAGCAGTTCTGCCGCACTTACACGATACTGTTCCTTTTGATAGTTGCGGAAACCATCAGCGGCAGGTTCTAGCACTGCAAAACTTTCTAAGTCAGTTTGCTCTTGGGTTGCATCTCCACGTCCTGGAGCGAAAGGAACAGTTACATCAAAGCCCGCATCTTTTGCAGCTTTTTCTATTGCCGCACTACCACCTAATACAATCAAGTCAGCCATGCTAACTTTCTTTCCTAGATGACTTTGAATGCTTTCTAGTACAGAAAGTACTTTGGTAAGTTGTTCCGGCTGATTTACTTCCCAATCCTTCTGTGGAGCAAGACGGATGCGAGCACCATTAGCACCGCCACGCATATCTGAGCCGCGGTAAGTACTGGCTGAAGCCCAAGCAGTTGTTACTAATTCGTTGATAGTAAGTTCTGAGTCTAAGATCATGACTTTGATCTTATCAACTTCTGCATCTGTTAAAGTATATTCAACAGCCGGTACAGGGTCTTGCCAGATAAGAACTTCTTCTGGAACTTCTGGTCCTAGATATCTTGAACGTGGCCCCATGTCACGATGTGTTAGTTTAAACCAAGCACGTGCAAATACATCAGCAAACTCTTCTGGATTCTCATGGAAACGACGAGATATCTTTTCGTATTCTGGATCATAACGCAATGCCATATCGGCAGTAGTCATCATAGTCGGAACACGAACGGATGAATCCTCTGCATCCGGTGCAAGATCTTTCTCATCAGGGTTTACCGCAAGCCACTGATAGGCACCTGCAGGACTCTTTGTAAGCCACCATTGATATCCAAATAATAAATCAAAGTAACCATTATCCCACTGTGTTGGATTAGCAGTCCAAGCACCTTCAATACCGCTTGTGATGGTGTCATGACCTTTACCGCTGCCGTGTGTGCTTAACCAGCCTAAGCCCATTGCTTCAATTGGAGCAGCTTCTGGTTCTGGACCAACATGAGCAGCATCTCCTGCACCATGTGCCTTACCAAAAGTATGGCCGCCGGCTATTAAGGCTACTGTTTCTTCATCATTCATTCCCATACGTGCAAAGGTTTCACGTATGTCACGACCACTTGCAAGCGGATCTGGATTACCATTTGGACCTTCTGGGTTAACATAGATAAGACCCATCTGAACGGCTGCAAGTGGGTTCTCAAGCTCACGATCACCTGTGTAACGCTTATCACCTAACCATTCTGATTCAGTCCCCCAGTAAATGTCTTCTTCTGGATGCCAAACATCTGCTCGTCCTCCACCAAAACCAAATGTCTTTCCGCCCATTGATTCTATAGCGACATTACCTGTAAGAATAAATAAGTCAGCCCAAGAAATCTTGTTGCCATACTTTTGCTTAATCGGCCATAGTAGTCGACGAGCTTTATCAAGGTTACCGTTGTCAGGCCAACTGTTAAGTGGAGCAAAACGCTGTGTGCCAGTTCCACCGCCACCACGGCCGTCTCCAGTACGATATGTACCAGCGGAGTGCCAAGCCATACGGATAAAGAATGGACCATAATGTCCATAGTCAGCTGGCCACCAATCTTGACTGTTGGTCATTAAATCACGAAGATCCTGTTTAAGGGCATAGTAGTCTAACTTTTTAAATTCTTCTGCATAATCAAAGTCTTCTCCCATAGGGTTAGATTTTCTGTCATGCTGATGGAGAATGTTCAAGTTCAACTGGTTTGGCCACCAGTCTCGATTAGACGTACCCTTAGAATTGTTACTAGCAGCGCCGCCGTGAAACGGGCACTTTCCAATATTAGCATCCATTCGTTTTTCTCCTCCCTGTTCTTGTGAATATTGCAGCAGATAATTATGTCTCTTGTAGTAAGAAGCTTCAAAACTGGTTGTATTAATTATTATGTTTCAATTCTACTAAACTATTACTTAAAATTGAAAAAATAACCAATGTTATCACAAATTTGTAATATTTTCCGGAATTTCTGTTGTATCATTTTTTACTGCCTTGAATTTTCTTGTGTTCCGTAATCTCAAAAAAAATACCCCTTTCCTGACATTTGCTTCAGGGCAGAAGTTATTGCTGAATGTTGATTTCACTATGTTGGAAAAATAAACGGTAAAATTCCCTCTTGTTCACGCTTTGGCTTCACTGTTTAGTCAAGTTACAAATATAGTAAAGGTTTGGGCTTTTAGCACATTGCGGTGCAAGAAGTCCAAACCTCCAATGTTTGATTTTGAATTAATACATAGACACTATTGAAGCTAACAATATCTTATCTCTAAGTAACTCGAATTCTACCAACTCTTTTATTTCGATTACGATCTTTATTATTCAGTGCATTTTGGGATTTAGGAATACATGGAAATGATATGAGGCCAGCCTTAAACAGGGTAAATCCGATAAATGTAGCATAGATCGTACTTCCGATCAGAAACCAGATGAGTCTTCTGCCAACATTTCGTAACATGTTTTCACCTCTTTAACCTCTTATTGATGATAAATATGATGAAATCATCTTTTTTATGTCGTCTTATTCAACTCTGCCATCCATCTTCACGTCCGGAAATCACTTAAAACGTTATAGTCGGGGGGTGGGAAGAGTCTCTTACTCTTCCCCGCCATATCGAAGCTTCAATAGAAGACCATACATAAGCAGGAAAATCATAATTCCCATAGTTTGAAAAGTTCCTACCATGGTTTTAATCGAGAAACTTCCTCTTAGTTTATCCTTATATGTAATAATAAAATTTCCATCGGCAGAGTTCGCCACCGCTAAAAGGATCCAGCTAAGGACTATTAACACAGCACCCAATCCAATAATAACAGTATGTAATTTACTTTTATCCAAGTAGATTAAGAGATTAGCTATTAGAAAGCCGAGGATTGCTGCAACAACATAAAACCACCATAAGTATTCAGCACCAACTTTAATTAACAAAACCATATACTGAATCGTAAAGCCCAAACTCAATAAAATAAGAGGAACACTATAGAAGCAGGAAATCATGAATTCCCTAATGTTCCCTTTTACCATTAATATAAAAAATACAATGACACTAGGAATGCCTATGACCCAATGTATAAAAGCCAAACTATATACTACTTTCGCATAGCTCTCCTTTAAGGGGATCTCCACGACTCCCTGAAAAGTTTCCCCATCTAAATGATCTACCATCATATACCAGCCTAAAAATAATACAAGGAAAAAACAGACTAATAGCTTTAGTGCTGTACCGAATGTACTCGATTCCTTCTTCCTTGCTTTACGTTTTTGTTTCTTTTTACTCAATCGGTACACCAACTTTTTTCTGTATATCTTTTAACAAAAGATTATTAGTATTATATGTTTGATTTAAGAGCTATTGCAATAATTGATTCTCTACATATTTTTCTATTAACTCAATAAATAAGTTCATAGATTTCGTATGCAATTCCACAGATTCTGTTATAACTGAAAAATTTCTTTTTATCGGTGTCCCTTTTACATTTAATACTTGAATGGTACCAAGCATTCTTTCTTTTTTTACAGTCAGTTCAGATAAGTAACTAATACCAAGCCCCGCTTCGACTGCTTCTTTTATTAGTTGTGTGCTGCCGAACTCCATTAACCTAGCAGGGCGTATTTCTAAAGTTTCAAATAGTTTTTCTGTTGCATCTCTTGTTCCAGAACCTTCTTCACGAACAATCCAATTCTCTTGTTCTACCTGTCTTCGTGTCACTTCTTTATTGAAATAAATTGGATATTTCCCTCCTGCCACGATATACATTTGATCGGTGGAAACCGATTTTACATATAGATTTCGATGAGGAATTTCCCCCTCTACAATTCCTACATCGATCTCATGGCTAGTGATTGCTTTAGCAATATCCCTTGTGTTGCCAATTTGTACTGAGGGCAGAATATTAGGGAATAGGTTTTTCATTCTTGCAAGTATATGTGGTAATACATACTCTCCAAAGGTAAAACTGGCACCAATTTTTAATGGTCCTGTCGGCTCGTTATTTAATTCATTTACTAACATCGACATTCGTTTGTATAAACTTGTTATTTCTTTAGCATGCAAATAGACTATTTCTCCTGCTTTAGTTAGCTGCACACTTTTATTAGTTCGGAGCAATAGTTTTGCACCTACATATCTTTCCAATTGTTGAATTTGCTGGCTGACTGCAGGCTGAGTCATATGAAGCTCTTCAGCTGCTCTGGAAAAGTTTCTTTTATCAGCAACAGATAAAAATACTAATAATAATTGATCCATAGGTCCCTTTCTCACTATCGTATTTACTTATTATAACTATAATAATCATTTATTTTTCTTATTGTAAATTTTTAGTTACGATAAATTATAGACACAAATTAGGGGTTGAATACAATTGGAACAAAAAGTATTAATAATTCCCAATCCTAATCAGCAAAAAAAAGCAGCAAAAAAGCTAGATGTTTCTTTGATATCTGGAATTGGTTTTACGTTGATCATAGCCGTGTTAGGTTTTGTTTTGGCAGTGCTTCCGGGGCTGAATCGTATTGGACCTCTTGCGTGTGCCATTTTACTAACTATCGTTTATAGACAGGTTTTTGGATATCCAGAAAAATTACGTACTGGTATTCAATTTTCATCAAAAATACTTTTAAGATTGGCCATCATACTTTATGGTTTAAAGCTAAACATGATTGTGATTTTTCATCAGGGGTTCCCTCTATTGCTAAGAGGGTCAATAACGATCATTTTTTCCATCGTTGTTCTTATGACCCTTGCTAAATGGCTGAAGGCAGATTTTAATCTTTCTTTATTATTAAGTCTCGGCACAGGCATTTGTGGTGCGGCAGCCATCGCGGCCGTCTCACCAATCATAAAAACAAAAGATGAGGATACGGCTATGGGAGTCGGCATCATTGCATTAGTGGGCACATTCTTTTCAATCATATATACGTTAATATTTCCTTTTTTATCTTTTGGTCCTATGAACTACGGAAATTGGGTTGGAATCAGCCTACACGAGATAGGCCATGTTGCTTTAGCTGCTGCCCCAGCAGGCCAGGATGCTCTTGCCCAAGCATTACTTGCCAAACTTGCACGAGTATTTCTATTAGTTCCGGTTTGCTTTATCCTTATGCTTTGGATGAAAAAGAAAGGAAAAATAGAGGGAGAGACAAAATTTGAGTTTCCATGGTTTTTAATTGGATTTATCGTTATGAGTTTTGTGGGAAGCTATTTCATTGGAGAAAAGGTAGTGGTATCAAAAACAGTGATGTCTGTTATTGCATACGGTACATCATTTTTGTTGACAATGTCAATGACAGGATTAGGTTTAAATATTAGCTTGAAAGAATTACGAACCAAAGCAATGCGTCCACTAATTGCCATTATTATTACATCCATTCTTTTATCATCGCTAACGTATATTAGTTTTTAAAAATCTTATAAAATCATTTTAAAATAGCCTGGGTTCTATATTGAACAGAATTCAGGCTATTTCATTTTTGTTTAACAAATGGAAAAGATGCAATGTACTGCGGTATTCCTTTTTAGGTAATGGATTGCAGGTCAATCGCATCAACAAATTCGACGAAGGCTTTTACTACTTTAAATTCTAAAGATTCTTCATGGTAAAACATCCATGTCTTTCGGATAATTTTTTCTCCCTCCTTATTTTTAATTTTAATTTTATTGATATGAACAAGGTCATCAATATTCATGCTTGGCATAATTGCGTAGCCCAAACCATAACCGACCATCTTTTTGCATGTATCAGCCTTATCCACATTAATACTGACAAGTGGAGGCTGTGAGTAATTTTCAGCCCACCAGTTATCAATTACAGCTTTTAATAATGGATCCGTTTCGTAATCAATTCTAGGTAAACTGGGCAGTAAGTTCCGGTCTATTTCTTCTTTTGAAGCGATACAAATGCTTTCTTCGAAGAGGAGCTTCTTGTGACCCTTCCAGCCATATTCCCCTTTTAAAAAGCCAACATGTACATCATGATTGTACATTAAATGGGCAATCTCGTTGCTTGACCCCGTTGTAACTTTAAACTCGACATCAGGGTACTGATCTTTGAAAAGTTTTAATAATCCGGGAAGTTTATAATCCGTAAAAAAGGTTGAAACACCCAGCCTTAATGTACCCGATATTTTTTCCTCCATATTAAGGACTGTTTCTTTCATCCTTTGGATTCGCAATAACATTTCATGGGCATTTTTTGCAAGATATTCACCCTGTGGGGTAAATTCGACTCCGCGCCAGTTTCGATTAACGATTTTTACTCCAAAGTAGTTTTCCATTGTTTTTAAACGATTGGTTAAAGCCGGCTGCGAAATATGCAGAATTTTAGCTGTATTGGTTATATTTTTTTCTTGATAAAGAGTTTGCAAAACCATCCAGTCTCTTTCATCCATCAGGATCACCTCGTACCATAAGAAATAATTTTTGATTATGGCCTTCGATATAAATTCCATATTTTATTTATTGCTTTGAT
>NZ_JBALSN010000616.1:0-1174 GCF_036966985.1 Neobacillus drentensis
GCATATGTAAATATACCTAATTAAGAGGGCTGAATCATGAATAATTCCGGTCAAATTATCCTGGTGCTGATTTCGATTTTATTTTCCAGCTACCAAAAGATTTTCGATCATCTACCTTTTTTCTCGATTGACTTTTTTCTGTTTACCCTGATTGCATGGGTGGTGGGGTGGCAATATGACAAGGCGCGCTACTTTGAAAAAAAGGCCCGTGCGAGTGAAGATAGCTATAAGAAGTTGATCGATTCATTGCCTGCACCTGTCTATGTTACGAGGAATCATCAATTAGTATATGTAAATAAGGCAGCGCTTAGCATGATTGGTGCTGTTAAGCTTGAAGATTTGATGGGGAAGTCCATTTTGGATTTTATTGCTCCTGAATATAGAAGTCGGATGCTTGAACGATTTAAACAAATAAAGAAAGAAAAGCAGCCTGTTCACACCATTGATTACAAAGCAAAGCGATTGGACGGGTCCACTTTTTTATTTGAGGTATCTTCTTTATTAATCGTTTTTGGTGGGAAAGAGGCCATCTTATCCATTGGGAAGGATATAACTGAAAAAATCGAAGAAACTGAACGCCTCATTCAAAAGTCTGAAAAATTAGCACTGTTAGGTCAAATGGCAGCTGGAATTGCCCATGAAATCCGAAATCCTCTCACCTCCATCAAAGGTTTTATTCAACTGTTAAAAACCAGCACCCCGAAAGAGGAATATTTTGAGATTGTGTTATCTGAACTCGACCGGATAAATGAAATCGTTGGAGAATTCCTGGTCCTTGCCAAACCGTCATCAGCTGTCTATATGGCACAGGATATTAAAATTCTCTTAAAGGATGTCATCACATTAATAAACAACCAATCACTTTTAAATAATATTCAAATCAATGTAGAATTTAATGATGATTTGCCATTGATCAGCTGCGAGGAGAATCAATTAAAGCAGGTGTTTTTAAATTTACTAAAAAACGCAATGGAAGCCATGCCTAAGGGTGGATCAATCCGTGTTGTTGTAAAAGAAAAAGAAGAGGGAACAATATCGGTTCAGATTATTGATCAAGGTGTCGGTATTCCACAGGAACGGATTTCTACACTTGGGGAGCCATTTTATACAACCAAGGAAAAAGGAACGGGTCTCGGCTTAATGACCTGCTACAAAATTATCGAAGGTCATAATG
>NZ_JBALSN010000617.1:0-975 GCF_036966985.1 Neobacillus drentensis
CTTTAACCTTCACAGGAGCTGGCTCTTTATATTTAAGTGGAACAAACTGAACTACTTGTCCATTATTATTACTTTTAATCGCCAGTACTCCCTGATTATTTAATACCCTCGTACTCCCTTTGATGGATTCTGTAATTAAGGTATTCTTTTCCGGGAAGTATTCTTTATTGTCTAATTTATAAGTATCACTTTGCAACAGCGTTGCATGTTGAAAGTTTTTAAATCCATAATCAAACAAACTGGCCGTATCATCATATTTATCTCTTGGTAGATCAGAGTTTAGAACCACAGCAGTCAGCCTTAGTTTCGGATTGGCTGCAGTGGTAGCCAGTGTTTGTTTTGCTTTAACTGTATATCCGGTTTTCCCTCCGGTTACTCCTGGGTAGGCAAACTCCCCTTTTAGCATGCGGTGGTGGGTTATAATGTTCGTTTTCCATGATTTCCCCTTCCACTTAAGTACTTTCGTTCCAAAGATTTCTGCAAAGACAGGATTCTTGATGGCATAATTAGTTATGATCCCCATATCCCTTGCAGTGGTATAATGGTTCTTATCAAACAAACCATTGGGATTAATAAAATGGGTGTGATTTACTCCTATTGTTGTTTTTAAATAGGTATTCAAATGCACTGCAAACTGTTCGACACTTCCATCTAAGTGTTCTGCAATGGCTACCGCTGCATCATTTCCTGAATTAACTAACATTCCTTCAATCAATTGCTTTAAAGTAATTTTTTCCCCTTCGTCTAAATAAACTCTTGTTCCATCTTGCCTCACAGCATTGGGACTAACAGTAACCAGGCTATTCAAATTGCCCTTTTCAATCGCATAAATGGCTGTGGCTATTTTCGTTAGACTAGCAGGGTACATCTTTTTATCTGCATTTTTTTGATACAGAACGGCACCTGTATCAGAATCTAAAAGAATAGCCCCTTTACTTTTTAGGGGAGGTTGTCCACTATTAGCTGCTAAAGGAC
>NZ_JBALSN010000617.1:1010-2312 GCF_036966985.1 Neobacillus drentensis
AAATCTTAACAGATTGTATTGCAAAATAATAGATTAAATTAGGAAATCTATTGGAAAGTCATTTATAGAATAGAAAAACCGGCTGGTATCACACCAACCGGAAATTGGACTAATTTCTTTTTTTTGATATGAGCATAGTAATTTGTGCCATAATTATTGGTAATGATGATTTTCTTCGATAGGCCAAGTATTTGGGTTCCCAAATATTTGTATATTTTTCTTTAAATTTTCGCAGACCTTGGAAGTGGTAAAAAAAATGGCCATGCAGGAAAATTTGTGCAGCAATTTTTTCGCTTAAAAATGAGAACCTTGACAGTCCTACATTTGCCAACGGGGCCATTCCCATATTAAACCGATCATACCCTTGTTCTTTGGCCCAATCAAATAAACACAAGAAAAGAAAATCAACTGCACCTGATGCAGCTTCTGGTTTAAACCTCATCAAATCAACAGAAATCGTTTGATAGTTATCATATACATGCATGATGCTCATAAAACCAAGAATCTGCTTATGCTCATTTCTTACAATCGCAATAGGCGCCTTATTTAAATAATCCTCAGAAAAGAATCCTAGTGAAAAACCTTTTTCCTCTCTTCCTTGCAGCCATTCATTTGATATCTCTCTTAATTCTTCTAAAAAGTCTATTGAATGTGGAGGGGTGATAATCTCATAAGAATAGTCAGCACGAACAAATTTATTTCGTAATGCTCGCAATCCTTTCATTTTGGCACCTGTTAAAGAGAAGTATTTCAGATCTACAAATGCCTCTTCACCTAACTTAAAAAAAGCAAAGCCATGCCCATGTAGATATGGAAGCATATCATCACTGACTTGATAAAAAACAGGCGTATAGCCATGTAAATCAGCAATTTCCTGAAATTCCTCGATTGCATTTGATATTTCGTCTTTTTCCCCAATGGGATCTCCAAGAATGACCAGCTTGTCTGCAAATTGCTGAAAGGAAATTAATACATTCTTTTTACTGTTCCAAAATATGAATTTATCATGTAAAAAAATTAAATGCGATAACACCTTACCTTGATACTTCGATAAATGGTCAACAATATCTTTTTCACGGTTTGCAGATCGCTCTAAAATCCAACTTTTCGGCAGACTGATTAAATATCCAAACATTAGAATGAATAGGGCAATAACTAGCCCAATTGCTGCACTCATAAATAAATCGTGATAATCAACTATTACATAAGGCAAAAGTTTAGGTGGTATTTCTATTTTAGAAATCGGTAAATTCAGATAACCAATCACAAGATACATTGAAGTGATTACAAGAATAATCATTA
>NZ_JBALSN010000617.1:2380-3657 GCF_036966985.1 Neobacillus drentensis
TCGATAAAATTGACCTTTTGCCATCCGGAGCAACAAAGCTACAATAATTAAAAAGATCGCTTCCTCATAATCAATTCCTTTAAAGATAGAGAACAGTGCGGCCAATATTAATGCGAACATCGTTAGCTCGTAGGCTCTCTTTACACTATATTCAATTCCCCGAGATAAACCTAATAATAAAAACCCAGCTGCAACAGATAATTGGTGCGATACATTTATAATTGGAAAGGATAAAAGTTCTTGTGCAACCTTCAACCGGGACATAATTCCAGGTACACTAGCTGATAACAGTAGGATTAAACCAGAAAGGAAAACCAGCATGGTTAAAATGACATGGCTTAATCTTTGAAGCACAGCTTTAGGAAGATCATTCCAAGTTTGATTCCACTTTTTCCAATAAAGCTTAACAAAGAAAACTAGGCTAATAAAAAATGGGAGAAAGTAATAGCCAATCCGATAAAATAGTAATAATACTAGTACCTTTTCTTCAGGGATATGTAAATCTTGCATCCCCCAAATAAATACCAAATCAAAAGAACCTAATCCGCCTGGGATCATACTAATGATACCGGCACATGCAGCTACAATATAGACAGGAAAAAGATTTGCTGCAGAGATAGAAATTCCTAAAGTCCGGCATAAAATCCATATGGCTAAAAATACTGCAAACCATTCGATTATGGATATCAAAATTAGCTTCAAGGTACTATTGGCACTAACTAGAGATGGACTTCCTTTTTTTGACTTTATTATATGTAAAATTAAAAAAAGTGGTAAATATAAACCAACACCCACCACTGCAAAATAGAGCCATTTTGTGTCAACAAACAACGGGAAGTTACGAAAATTATTTGTGACGATCCATGATAGCACTGAAATCCCAGTTAAATAAAATAATGATACGGATGCAATAACCCCTAAAAGTTTACGTTTGTCTGGTTCGTGCTTATGAAAGAAATACGTCCTTAACATTGCCCCGATTATTCCACCAAAGCCAATTAAATTTGAAAACGAATTAGCAATAAATGATTGTTCTAATAAATCTCTGGTTGGAACTTTTAGTTTTAATATTCGCACTAATACTACATCGTAAAGCAACATGGGTAAGACAGCTATAAAGGTGATAAATAATATAAAAAGGAGACGCCACATATCAAGTTGACTTAGTTCTTCCTTAAGTAAGTGCATATTTATGTTTTGAGTGAATTTTTTGATTTCGGTAATTGCAAAGATTAACAGTAATAACGGAAAAATAAATTTTAGCGTTTTTAATATTC
>NZ_JBALSN010000618.1:0-1976 GCF_036966985.1 Neobacillus drentensis
GGAGCTACCTCTACCATTCTTGGTTTAGACCAATTTACTAAATCTGTAGACTCCCAAATGATCAGTGATTTGCTTCCAGCCGTTTGTGCGGCACCCCAGCCTTTTCCGCTGGCAATTCTTAAATCTGTTGCAATAATGTAGAATTTGTCACCCTCGGCTGAGCGTATGATAGACGGGTCACGTACACCCTTTTCACCTACATCAGACGTTAATACCGGATCACCCTCATTTAAATCTTTCCAGTGCAAACCATCTTTACTGCTAGCAAAATACATCTGTTCTCCATTTGCACTTTCACCTGTAAAGTGAGCAAATAAATACGATGTGAAATTCTTTTTTGCCGGTTTAGCCTTAACTGTAAGTGGTATTTGCTTTGTATCGCTTACTCCCCTATACTTGATTGTTGCTGTTAGTGTTACTTTTGTATTAGTTTCCTGTCTTGTTACAACACCTGCAGGGGTCTTATCGTAATTTTCATTAATTCCTTCATTTACATTTACAACAGCTGCATTGTCCGTTTCCCAAGTAATTGTTGCACCTCTATCCGTACTTGCTGGTAATGTAATGTTTCCACGAATGTCATCTGCATTTGGAATTCTTAAGTTGGCTTTTGCTAATGCAACAATTTCCTCATCTGATAAACCAGCATTCAGTTTTACCTCTTCTGCTGATAATGTATAGTTATATACCTTAAAATCAGCTAATTTTCCAGTAAATGCTGCATCAGCTGTGTACAAGGATTTACCAATATATCCAATAAAATTAGTTGCAGGGTCTGTCCCAGTTGCAAGAATATCCATTACCTTATACGTATGTGGCAGTATTCCTACTTGTTGTCCATTTAAATAAAGGATAATTTCTCCCTCTTTAAATGTTGCTGTGAAAGTATTATATTCACCTGTCTTAATTGTTGCATTTTGGAAAAGAAGTTCCGTGCTAGAATTTTTAATCCCAAAACGAGTCGTTCCATTTCCTTGTTTTGGATTTAAAAAGATATAATTGTTAACATTCGGCCAAGAACCTTCCTTTGTCCCAAGGGTGTAAAGCCAATGGACAGCACTCGTTGTAGTACTAAATTTGGTTTCAATTGTAAATGTTTCATCATCAATAAGTCCTTTTGGTAATTTTACATATTTAGACTTATCTCCTGTGAAGTTCAGAATTGTATCGCTTTGTTCTTCTAAGAAATCTCCATCTTGAAACCCAACATATTCTGCGTCGAATCCATTGTTAGTAACATCTGTCAACTTACCATCCGCTCTCGAAAGATCATAGTGTGCGATTAAGCGATTTTCTGTACTGCCAATCTCCTCCGCTTGAATTACCGGTTTTGGGATCAGTGAAAATACCATTAATACAGATAAAAATAATGAAAAATACTGCCTACCTTTCATTTCTTTCCTCCTCTATTTTTTCTTCACTCTTTTTACAGGAAACTATACTCCTTTCTCTTTTAGATAATTTTAAATAAAAAACACAAAAGCTGTATTTATAAAAAACATGGATTGTTTATNNNGGCATTTCTATTTTTACTAATTTATTTTTACATTACTACCTAATTACATATACTAGCTTATTTTAGATTGATAGATGGGGTTTGAATGGTATTCACCATTTTTTGCAGAACTTCCTATCCTTTATCTTCAGCCCCTTTCTTAAAATGCCTCTATTATATTATGAAGATTTATTTTTATTATAAATATCAAAAGCTACGGCAGCTAATAATACAAGCCCTTTGATACCTTGCTGCCAATCTATTCCTAAACCTAGTATGGACATTCCGTTATTCATGACACCCATAACAAGACCGCCTATAATAGCACCTGGCACCGTACCGATTCCACCATATGCTGAAGCCCCGCCAATAAAACATGCTGCAATTGCATCAAGTTCAAAAAGATTTCCTGCTCTTGGCGTTGCAGCGTTTAATCGTGCAGCAAACAGAAGCCCAGAGAGTGCAGATAATACTCCCATAT
>NZ_JBALSN010000619.1:0-167 GCF_036966985.1 Neobacillus drentensis
ATAGTTTAAATTCTTCTGAGTTTAGACCTCCTAATTAGGGACTTGGCATAGACCACCAAGTTCTCATTTAAACCTTTGAATTCATTCAAAGGTTCTTTTTTTTCTCTATGTTTGAGGTTAATGTTGATTTTGATACTCTGTTGATTGGAGTGGAAGGCGCGAAGACT
>NZ_JBALSN010000619.1:236-4356 GCF_036966985.1 Neobacillus drentensis
CTGGAACGGAAATCAACAGACAAGTTTAACATTGCTTTTTTTTATAAAAATCATGATTCCTGGGTACTTTGGTAGTATATGAAAGGCGTAGGAGGCAAACAGCCATTGGAATTTAATACAATTAAAAAATGGGATGCACAGTTATGGAATACCCAGATAAGCCCTATTTACCACCGAGCATTCGATGGAAAGGGAGCAAAGCCTGAGAAAATCATACGCAATATGTTTAGCAAACAACTTTGTTACTTACATATCGGAATGGTGGAGAATCAGATAGTGGCCATGGCAGTAACAGGTAAACTGGAAGGCACCGATGCTTTAATCATTGATTATCTTGCTGTCGATTCTAAGTGGCAGCATCGCGGGATTGGCATGCAAATGATGCGGTATATCCAAGAATGGGCAATGACCAAAGGAAATTTGAAAAGTATGGTAATTGAAGTGGAATCTGAAGAGACACCCGAAACACTAACTAGAAACCAATTCTGGAAAAAGTGCGGCTTCACAATGACAGAATACATACACCATTACATCTGGGTCCCCGAATCCTATCGGGCTATGTATTTAATAATGGTGCCTGACACCAATATACCAAAACACGGTGAGGAACTGTTTAAGTATATTGAAAGGTTCCATAAGGCGTCGTATCAAGGGGCATAATCTGAAGGGTAAAATAAATTTTTTGTAAAGCAGGTCTTTTTGTGGGCTGTGTAGTAAATAATACTGAGGTTTTCATTGAAAGGGGAGTTACCTATGAAGGGGCAAGCGACACCTTATTTAATGTTTGATGGGAAGGCAAAAGAGGCTTTACATTATTACAGAGATGTATTCGGCGGGGAGATATCCAATCTCCAAACTTATGGTGAGGCGGACTATCCTACGCCGCCAGAGGCACATGATCGTATTATCCATGCCCAATTTAAATGTGGTGATTTATTCTTAATGGTTTCGGATGCGTTTCCCGGTAATTCCGTAGTGGTTGGAAATAATATTTCCTTAACGCTGGAATTTGAAAGTGAAGAAGAAATCCAAAAGATTTATGATGCACTGAGTCAAAACGGGCAAGTATTCATGGAACTGCAGGATACTTTTTGGGGAGCAAAATACGCGAAGGTCAAAGATGCTTATGGTGTAATTTGGGATTTAAATCATACAAAATCCTAATTACATAAAGAGAGAGGAGGCTGGATTCCTTCGCCTCCTCTCTTTACATATAAAGACCCGCTAAGAAAATTCCCAGTGATTTTTTGTACATATCATCAAACATGGACAAGGGAAGTGGATTGATTCCACGCCCGAGCTCAATTGTAAAGCCTGTTCGCTGCCAGTCCTGTATAAACCAGTCCTTGTAACCGGCGTAACTAGCAATCGTTTTCACCGGTTCATACCCACTGACGCGGCTAAATTCTTGGACGATCACCTCAGACTCAGCAGGCTCAAGATTTTCAAATCCCCAGTAGATGACCTCACCCTGTGTATGGAAGGCCAGCACTCGTGCAAAATCCCGTTCTTTTGTTAGATTTGCCATCGCAATAGCTTCGGGCTCTAACAATGGTTTTTCTCCCACATAGTCTCGTGGTCCAGGCTCATTTGGGTTCCGCGCTTTCTCCAATTCCCATCTAGCCGGGAATTGGTCATTAAGATCGACGCCTCGAATATTTGCTTTCCATTCTGTAAAGTCAATGCTTCCTTTATTAAATTCAACCACTCTTGTTTGCCATTCTTCCTGATCAGGTGGTCCGTTTAAAACGAGGTCGACTCCATCCGGATTTACCATTGGGACGATGGATAAAGTACTTTGTTGGTAAAGTGGAAAAGTATTTAATCCTCGGATAGGTTGATGATTTGTTAAGGATAATAGGTAATCATTTAAAAAAGTCAAAATCGCCAAGGAAGTAATCCATTCATTGGCATGAAAGGAACCATTATAATGAACCTTTTTTTCACCTGTTCCAACGATGATCTCTGGAATGTCTCTTCCGAGAACGGTCTTTCCAATGTTTGAAACTTGTAAAAATGGATATATCTCTTTTAATCTGTTGATATCTTTTAGCAGATTGCTGTAATCATATTTTTGGCCACTTTGAACTAATCTCCAGTTAATCCTGGTTGGAACCTTTATGGTTTGGCCCGGACTGAGGTTTGAGGGATTTAATTCAGGGTTAGTCAACTCCATTGCTTTAAGAGGGAGGTTCATCTGTTGAGCAATGCTCCATAATGAGTCTCCTTGTTGAATCTGATATTCTTTTGCAATAAAACCAGGAATCCGTACCTGCTGGCCGACAGAAAGATTATTGGGATCGATCTTTGGGTTGGAATCATTAATGAGCTGTAAATTAACCTGAAACATCTGGCTGTAATGCCATAATGAATCTCCTTGTCTAACAACAATCTCCATTTATGCCCACCTGCTTTAAAAAAATTGTTTAATTATATCTATGCTTTAGGGAATAAAATATTAGTTAGAATTAAAGTGCCCGGCGAACCATTATTCTAAAAATCTGCCCTTCCATTCAGGCAATGGAAGCATACAGCTTTCTTTTTTTCCAAACCATTTATAACGGTTATTTGCCACAATGTCATAAAGAAAGTCCCTTGAAAAAGGAGGGAGGAACCGAAGGATCGATAAAAATGGCCATGCTCTGCCTAGCTTTCTACAAACCCGGAGTGCTGCACTTGATTTGACATAAGCTTTGTCATTTTCTAGGAGGACGAAACTCTTTAAATCATTGTTCAAGCCATGTTTTTTTAAAAGTGACTGGCCCGATTCGCTTTGGAGAGAAGCAAACTTGAATAATCCAATGGAATCTCTTTTTATTATAAATTGCACACTGTTGTTGCACAGATTACAAACTCCATCAAATAAAATGATCCGTTCCAAAGTTTCACCACCTTTTTTCTTCGTGTACGTTTTCCTTAGTTTAGCATATTTCTTAAGCTGGTCGCTCCTATAGGTATTTTGGGTTTTTTACTATTAAAAATATTCTTGCTAAATGGGAAATCCATCCTATATATTGGAAAAGAGACCAAAATTATTTAGTTTATCTTCATTTGTACAGAGATAGAAGGGGGCGGAGGTATGGGCTTTAATGATGGTTTTGAGTTCTTTGATATTATGTTTATCATTATCCCTATTTTTATTGTTCTTGTGGCTGGCTTCATTTTGTTTACGTTTATTAAAGGGATTAAAATGTGGAGTCATAATAATAAACAACCACGCTTAACAGTGGTTGCGGTTGTTGTCTCAAAAAGATTGCAAGTGAGTGGAGGCGGGGATGATCATTCTTCAAGTACATGGTACTATGCCACATTTCAAGTTGAAAGTGGTGACCGGATGGAATTCAGTGTGGACGGTCGGGAATATGGTCTACTGGCAGAAGGCGATGTCGGCGAGCTAAATTTCCAAGGCACAAGATACCATGGATTTACACGAAACCAAGCAGGGGCATAGAAAGCTAAAGAAAACCAAAAAAGGAACAAACAGGAGAAACCAAAAACCAATGGGTTTCTTCATTTTTTAAAGACAGTGTCCATTGGAGGCGGACAAATAACCGAAGTGTCCACAACTGGTGCTTGACACCATTTAAAGACACCAATTAAAGACATAAGAGGAAATTAATTTCCAGATAAATTCTCTTAAGAAATTGGGAAAGTATGTTTATTTCCACCATTTTTATGGTATTATGGAATGTGTTCGACATTTTCAAGTTAGTATTCTAGGAAAATACAAATTGTTTATAGGAGGGAACTTACTTGAAGAATATAATAAAAAGAGCTCCCTACTTGCTTTTCTTGCTGGTCATTCCCGCTTTGGCCAAGATATATGAATTATTAAATTCCCGTTCACATAGATCTATTGATATTAGTACTTCAATTGACCATGCGATTCCGTTTTTGTCAGTTTTTATCATTCCCTATATAATCTGGTATGCTTATATCTTTGGTTATCTTGTATACTTTTGTTTTAAGGACACAAAAGTATACCTGAAGACGTTAATATTAATCGTTGTAGGAGAGTTAATTTGTTTTGTTATATATTTCTTTTTCCAAACAACAGTTCCAAGACCAACCATTATAGGGGATAATTACTTTAATAATCTTGTTCAATGGATTTATGCAC
>NZ_JBALSN010000620.1:0-1901 GCF_036966985.1 Neobacillus drentensis
GACTTACGCCCCTCAATTAAATCCTGGAGATACACGTATGGTGTAGCATCCTCATATGGAATGACTTTCTCATTTAATTTATCCATCGTCTGTCTGCAAATTTTATTCCACTCAACCGGCAGGCTTTTATCCATATATTCAGCTTGCTTAAATAACTGGCAATAAACGCGTGGAGCATCAACAAACCGTAAACTTTTTACGCGTGTAAATAATGGCTTGAACTTCTCTTTGACGACCATTTCTGCAAGAAACTTTTGCTCCTGCTCAAAATCATCAAAAGAATTACCGGAAAATTGATTCTTCTCCTGAAGCTTTTTGAAAGCCTCCATAAAATCTTCTTTTTCGAGGTATTGGATTTCATCTTCCACCCAACTCCTTGATCGCTCTTGTCTAACTTTTCGCTTTAGATCTCTTAACAACCATTCTTTAACAAGCTTCATTCGATTAGGAATGGTAATGTGATCCTCTAAAGAATAAAAATAATCATGAATCTCCTTTTTAGAGATTAATACATCTCCTCTAAATTTTAAATCCCTAAAAATTAGACCCTTTTGAGATAAACCCTTCGCGTATTGTTCAATAATATTCTTAAAGTCCAAACTTGCTTTAAAGCGAATCCCCTCAACTCTTTCATGATAATCCTTTTCATCCTTCCCACTTAGCAAATACTCCATCTGGGTAAAAGGATCTTCCACATCAAATTCCTTCCCTAATCGGGAATTCAGGTATTCCTGAAAAGTGGATTGCTGCATATTTTCTTCCCCAAGCTCAGGTAAAACTGTGGCAACATAGCTATTAAATAGCGGGTTAGGCGAAAATAACATAATGTTTTCTGAATTTAAGGTCCCACGATAACGATAGAGCAGGTAGGCAACCCGTTGCAGGGCTGCAGACGTTTTACCACTCCCCGCAACTCCTTGTACGATCAGTATTTTTGCACGTTCATTGCGAATAATTTCATTTTGCTCTCGTTGAATAGTAGCAACAATGCTTTTCATTTGAGTGCTCGCATTGTTTCCAAGGACCTCCTGAAGCATTTCATCCCCAATCGTTACCCCTGTATCAAACATCCCTTTAATCTCGGAGGCTTTAATAATAAATTGACGCTTTAAGCTCATTTCGCCTTCAATCATTCCTTCTGGGATTTTATATTGAGCCGGGCCTGGTGAGTAGTCATAATAGAGGCTTGATATGGGTGCGCGCCAATCATAAATTAAGAAATTTTCATCATGTTCGTCCATCAAGGATGCAATTCCAAGGTATACCTGGTCCATGGCGGCTTCCCCTTTTTCTAAAAAATCGATCCGGCCAAAGTATGGGGAATACTTTAATCTTGACAGTGTGTTAAGCTGTTTATCCAACTGTTTATGTGTCCGCTCACGTTCAGAGAGGAGTTCAACCTGCTGTTTGATACTCGCTGCTGTTTCAATTACATCATCAGGTTCATCTAAATTGACGGTTACATCTTCCCAAAATTCTTTACGAATCTCAAGGACATCCGCACCTACTTTTCCTGCATTTGATTTTAATTTATTTATTTTTTTATCGATCTCTTTTACCACTGAAGTGACTCTTGTTTGTTCCATTTGCCAGTCTTTGCTTAGTAAATCACTCATCCAACCACTCTCCAGGTAAGTTTTGGTCAATTGTTGACAATTGAATCGAATTGTGTTAATGTTATAATAGGTATTTTTTAAACAATTGCATAATAAATAATTTATGCCAACTGTCATTTTATCATGCTGCCCCAACATTTTCAAGAAGATTATCACTACGAATCAAAAACGCCTTTTGGGCGTTTTTTTATTGTCAATTTTCCTTTTACAGCACCGATAAATCTACAACCTTTCCTTTATAAAAAACTCAATCCGCCATTTTAACTTATAAAGATAGTATTGGAA
>NZ_JBALSN010000621.1:0-2562 GCF_036966985.1 Neobacillus drentensis
GTTTCTAATAGCATACCGTCCTTATTTAAGTACGAATAGGTTTCAATTAACACTGTCCCATTTTCGGAGTGGGTTTGCCTTTTCCAATCCATCCCCTGTGTGTACTTTCTTTCTTCGAATTCACTTAACCAGGGAACAGTCCCCTCTTTTGTCACGCCAAAATGTTCAATATATATATCAAATTCCGGCAAATAGAAATCCGGTTTATACTGCCGATATTGTTCGGTAGCTGTTTGGAACGGGTAATCCTGTTCATACACGTAATCGACGCCATTTAAGTATAAGAAGTTAGCGATCATTACCTCTTCTAAACTTTTTACCGTTTCCCCTACTAATGTGGTCTTTTTGTGTTTTAACTGTTCGGCTTTGTTTTGTACATATTCTTCTTTTAATTCGACAGCCATCACCTGTTCTTCATATTTACTTCGAATGGTTTGTAAATCCAAGTTCTTCTGATGGTGGAAGGCTTGCCCCAAATTCTCAAACTTTTCTATATCAATCGGGATGTTTAAATAATAGCCGAAGTATTCAATCATCCTTTTTAACTGCATTGGATGATCATACATTTCATCTTTGAAATAACCTTTTATTATTTGAGTAGCATTATCTTCTACGCTGGGCCTCTTTTTCTTCTCTTTTCCGATTACTTTCATTCCCAAACTGTGAAAGGTATTGACATCTACATCGATGTCCAATTTGTTCTTGATCCTTTCCAGCATCTCTTCCGCAGCTTTCCTAGTAAACGATACAAGGAGAATTTCTTCTGGTTTTACTCCCTTTTTTTCTACGAGGTATTTTACCTTTCCGGCAATAGTCAGTGTCTTTCCTGAACCAGCACCGGCCACAATGAGATTTCCATCTTCATCTGTAACGACCGCTCTTCTTTGCTGTTCATCTAGGGACTTTCCATCAATATTATTAAAAAACTCAGTCATTTCCTTCAACTCTTTATCGACGAAGGTTCTATTCATTGTCTTTACCCACTCTTGATCAAATTTAGAAAAGTTTTCTAAGAACTGATCTACATTGGCCAATTTGGGATTGTTGGCGCTAAAAAATGCGTATATAACAGCTTTCTCCTCTTTAATTCGATTAAACAAAGTATGAGATATGTAATAAGTTTGGTTTTCAATCAACACATTAAATTCTTCCACTCCATTGTAGTAAAGCTCGAGCTTTTTATTGACAGCTTTTATCTCACCTTCAATCGATTCGAACTTTTCTAAATAGACATCACAACGTTTCACGTAATCCGATTCTAGTTTAATAATGCTCTTAGGTCTCGAAGCAAACGGGTATCTATATATATTCTGTTTCACCTTATCCGCATTACCGAATATATTTTTTTGTTGAGCTGTTAGGATTGATTCCTTGTATTTTTTTTTGATTTCTCCGACTCTTTCACCCGGTATTAAGGTGACAGATTCTTTAATACTCTTAATTATATTCTCTATTTCTTGGACTTTTTTGAGTATTTGTTTTAGTTGTTTTTTTAGTAATGGCTTATGCCTTAATAATAGGAGTTTTGTTAAATTGACCTTAAAATAACCCATACTGTTTCCCCTTCTTCTATTACTTTCTTATCTTAAGTAGTAGTTCAATTTTACCAATATTTTTTGGATTTCGATACCTAACAAAGTAATTTGCCAGATGTAGCTCTACCCTTCCGAATGTATTTTATCGAACCACAAAAGCTCGAAGCATGCCCCCTACTTTCACCCGAAAACGTTTTGGAAGTGGCAGCCGAACGATTATGCTTTGATGTCGAAGTGAGAATTATTCTGGCTTAGCTATTGGCAAATAAAAAGCTAAACTCGCCATAGCATGGAAGAGTTTTCTATTTATAGTTATCAGAGTCTCCTTCACCTTTAGCACCCCGTAAGTACAATATTTTCCAATCTTTCATTGGAATAAAGAACTTCTTAGGAGTAAAAACCGTTAGAGTACCTTAATCATTACGAAACTTTTTGTAATATATAAATTTTACAAATAATTTCGATTTGGTGTACTATTACTGTGAAAGTAAATTTTATATTTTACTAAATCACTAAATTATACTTAAAGGAGTGCTCAATGTTACTAGATTATATTTTAGAAAACAAAAATGAAATATTGGACATATTTGATAAATACGGCTCAAGTAATGTAGTTATTATTGGGTCCGTTTCAAGAAGAGACGAAATTGATGGGAGTGATATAGATTTCGTTGCAGATTTAAAGAAAAATGAAAACATACCAGAAGAACTTGATGTACAAGCGTATACAGATCTGGTAAAGGAATTAAGCCGATACTTTAATAGAAAAGTTGAATTAGCTTCATATGAGCAAATAAGAAAAGGTTTCCCTGTAGCTTTAAGTTATGGTATTTACTTAGAGAGATCTTCTGTATAAAACAATATACACTTATAAGGAGTTATAAATGAGTTATTTAGAAGAAAAAAACGATAAATTATTTGGACTAACAAAACATTTGAAAAATGTATATAACGTGAAATTTTGGTTCGAGTATAAGAATCCTAAAGATGCGCTGGGTAAATATGATTATGATAAGCATAAAATATA
>NZ_JBALSN010000622.1:0-2922 GCF_036966985.1 Neobacillus drentensis
TGACACATTTGTGACAGCACGCTTATGGATTGATAATCCGTTTTGGACAGGTGTTCCATTCTATATAAGGACAGGAAAAAGAATGAAGGAAAAATCGACTCGGATCGTCATTGAATTTAAAAATACTTTAAAACTACTGTATAAACATAATCAGCAAAATGTGGAGCCTAATCTATTGATTATTGAAATCAGCCCGAAAGAAAATGTTTCTCTGCAATTAAATAGCAAAAATCCATTGAATAACGGGAAAATCGAACCTGTTAGAGTTAATTTTTCTTGTGAAGATGTAGAAAACTTTAGGTCAGGAGTCCCAGAGGCCTACGAAAGGTTGATTTACGATGCTTTAATCGGAGATTCCACATTCTTTGCTCATTGGAAAGAAGTTGAATTGTCTTGGGAGTGGGTACAGCCAATTCTGAATGCATTTGAGGAAAATATGTTACCGCTTCATGAATATCGTTCAGGTTCATATGGGCCAGATGCCGCTGAATCCCTTTTATCAGAAAATGGCTTCAAATGGTGGCTGGATGAAGAAATTCAACAAAACAGAGGAACTGAACATTTGAAATCACAAATGTCCAGGAGGATATAGACTATGTCACCAAATATTGAGAACTTAGCAGTTACAACAATTCGAACTTTATCAATCGATGCCATCAATGCGGCAAATTCTGAGCTCCCAGGTCTCCCAATGGGGGCAGCACCAATGGCATACGCATTATGGGCTAACCATTTGAATCACAATCCTGAAAATCCAAAGTGGTTCAATCGTGATCGATTCGTTTTATCGGCGGGACATGGGTCAAGTTTGTTATACAGTATACTTCATTTGGCTGGTTATAATGTCACCATTGACGATTTAAAGAATTTCAGAAAATTAAACAGCAGGACCCCGGGACACCCTGAATTTGGTCATACTCCTGGCGTAGAAGCGACAACCGGTCCATTGGGGCAGGGCATTGCTAACGCAGTTGGCATGGCTATGGCTGAAGCACATTTGGCCGAGAAGTTTAATAAAGAAGGACATGCTGTTATTGATCACTATACCTATGCTTTAGTAGGGGATGGTGACTTAATGGAAGGCATTTCTTATGAAGCGATGTCAATGGCTGGCCATATGAAACTCGGTAAGCTAATTGCATTATATGACTCAAATGATATTTCTCTTGATGGAGAATTAAATGTATCTTTTTCCGAAAATATCGAGAAAAGAGCAGAATCGGCTCATTGGCACTATTTAAGGGTGGAAGATGGTAATGATCTTAACGCAATTTCAAAAGCAATTGAATTAGCAAAACAAAATACCGACCAACCAAGCATCATTGAAATTAGAACCATTATCGGATATGGAAGTCCGAAGGTAGCAGGGACAAATAAAGCACATGGTGCACCGCTTGGGGCAGAAGAAGGAAAAATAACGAAACAAGCCTACAACTGGCTTTATGAAGAAGATTTCTATGTTCCAGAAGAAGTAAAAGCTCACTTTGAACAATTAAAGCGTAAGGGAATGGACACTGAACAAAACTGGATTAACCTATTCCGTTCATATAAGCAAGCTTATCCAGAATTGGCAGAGCAATTAACCAATGCAATTGATGGAAAAGTCCTCATTGAGGCAAATGATATCTTAACGTTTGAAACTGGAAAAAATGTTTCCACTCGTGTAGCCAGTGGGGATGCTATCAACCACTTTGTTAAATCAGTTCCAGCCATTTTCGGTGGCAGTGCAGACCTTTCACATTCTACCATGACCGAAATTAAAGGGGAACAAATTTACGCAGTGGAATCCTACAGCGCACGTAATGTTTACTTCGGTGTCCGTGAACATGCAATGGGTGCCGCAGCTAATGGTATGGCATATCATGGCGGAGTGAAGCCGTTTGTTAGTACATTCTTTGTATTTAATGATTATCTTCGTCCGTCTATCCGATTGGCTGCTTTATCAAAGCTTCCAGTAACCTATGTATTTACACATGATTCAATAGCAGTGGGTGAAGATGGACCGACACATGAGCCGGTTGAACACTTGGCAGCACTTCGCTCGATTCCAGGATTAACTGTCATTAGACCAACGGATGCAAATGAAACAGCAAGTGCCTGGGCTTATGCTCTTCAGCAAACAGAAGGCCCGGTTGCATTGGTTTTAAGTCGCCAAAACCTGCCAGTGTATAACGAGACAGAAGCAAATTTGAATAACCTTTCCAAGGGTGCTTATGTTTTGTCCGAAACAACTTCTAATCCAAACTTAATATTAATTGCTACTGGCTCCGAGGTCTCTTTGGCTGTAAACGCAAAATCAGAGTTGGAAAAAGAAAATATATCTGTTCGGATTGTCGCCATGCCAAGTTGGGAATTGTTTAGACTGCAACCTGAAGAATATCAAGAATCTGTTTTGCCTTCTTCCAATTTAAAACGTTTGGCTATCGAAATGGGTATTTCACTCGGATGGGAACGCTTTGTTGGATTTGAAGGAAAGGTTCTATCTATTGAAACATTCGGTGCTTCAGGAGATGGTGCTGCTGTTATGAAACAATTTGGATTTACGACTGAAAATGTTGTTCATATGGCAAGAAATCTTTTGAAGCAATCTTAAACAGAACTTAAATAAAATAATTACAACTATTGGAGGGAAATAAAATGAAGGTTGGATTAATTGGTTTAGGGAAAATGGGTTTAAATTTAGGACAAAATTTAATGGATCACCATCACGAAGTAGTAGCATTTGATGTTAATCAGAGTGCGGTGGAAGAAATAAAAGGTTACGGAGCTGTAGGTGTATCAAGCTATAAGGAACTTGTTCAATCATTGGATCGGCCAAGAGTTCTTTGGATTATGGTTCCACACGCTGTAGTTGATTCGGTTATTAGTGATATTCGACCGTTTCTAGAAAAAGGGGATATTGTTATTGAAGCTGGTAATTCC
>NZ_JBALSN010000623.1:0-2284 GCF_036966985.1 Neobacillus drentensis
GTTCAACTCTTATGGTCGACCGGATTGCACGGGGCCAGTATTGTCGGCGGCGTTATGGCGCCTATTTGGTTAGCGCAAACAGACGCGAACCGTCTGGCGCTTCAAGCTGGAGATGAAATTCCAAATATTATTTCCCAACAATTCTTTGATATTTTCATTTATATGGGCGGCTCTGGTGCGACATTTGTTTTTGCTCTTATGATGTTATTTATGGCGAAGAGTCAGCAATCCAAGCAATTAGGCCGTCTGGCGATTGGACCAGGAATATTCAATATTAATGAACCGATTACATTCGGAGCGCCAATTGTATTGAATCCATTGCTCATTATTCCATTTATTTTAACACCGTTGGCACTTACCATTACGACTTATATTGGGATGAGTACTGGTTTTGCTCCGAAGACAGCTGGTGTTGCCGTACCATGGACGACTCCTCCAATTATCGGCGGATATTTAGCAACAGGCGGAAATATCAGAGGGGCGTTAATGCAAGTGATTAATTTAGTCGTTGCTTTTGCGATTTACTATCCATTTTTTAGAATGTGGGATAAACAAAACTTCAATGTTGAAAAAGGGTCTAGCAATTAACAATAGAATACAAGGGCTTGCCATCTGGCAAGCTCTTGGCATGTATCATAGGCGGGGGGGACAAAGATGACGAAGGAAGAATTGTACCAACTCTCATTTCAATTAATTCTGCACAGTGGGAATGCTCGAAGTCTCGCCATGGAAGCGATTTTTACAGCCAAAGAAAAAAACTTCACTTCTGCACTGGAAAAACTTTCAGAAGCTGATGATGAAATTATCCATGCCCATCGCTTTCAATCACAATTGATCCAAGCCGAAGCGGAGGGCAAAGATTTCGACATCCCCATTATTCTGGTCCATGCGCAGGATCATTTAATGACGGCTATCACATTAATCGATTTAGCAAAAGAGATTGTTGAGATTCGCCAAGAAATGAATGCTTAATAAAGTGGGAGGTTCATAGAAAGTGATGAAATCAATTAAAATTACCACCATTGGCGGCGGTTCGAGTTATACTCCTGAGCTGGTCGAAGGATTAATCAAACGATACGACGAACTACCATTACGCGAACTGTGGCTTGTGGATGTTGAAGAAGGTAAAGAGAAATTAGAGATAGTTGGAAACTTAGCAAAACGGATGTTTCAAAAGGCAGGACTTCCTGTCGAAGTGCACTTAACACTAGATCGAAGAGAAGCTTTAAAGGATGCCGATTTTGTGACCACACAATTCCGAGTGGGTCTCCTTGAAGCCAGGGCCAAAGATGAGAGAATCCCGTTAAAGTATGGGGTTCTTGGCCAAGAAACTAACGGACCAGGCGGACTTTTTAAAGGTCTTCGTACGATCCCAGTTATTTTGGATATTGTTAAAGATATGAAGGATCTTTGTCCTGAAGCGTGGCTCGTTAACTTTACCAATCCAGCAGGGATGGTGACGGAAGCTGTTCTCGGTTATAGTGACCATCGAAAGGTTGTCGGACTGTGTAATGTTCCGATTGGGATGGAAATGGGAATTGCAAAACTACTAAAAGTTGATCATTCACGTGTCCGGATTGACTTTGCAGGACTAAACCATATGGTTTACGGTTTAGATGTTTACGTGGATGGCGTTAGTGTAAAAGATCAAGTCATCGAATTTTTAACCAACCCTGAAAATTCAAGCTTTGTGAAAAATATACAAGGACAAGGCTGGGAGCCTGAATTTATCCGGGCTTTAGGGGTCCTTCCATGTCCGTATCACAATTATTATTACAAAAGTCGTGAAATGGTTGAAAAAGACATCAAAAATGCGGAAACGGTTGGGACACGTGCGGAAGTAGTGAAAAAGTTAGAAGAGGATCTCTTTGAACTTTATAAAGATCCCAACTTGTCCATTAAACCTCCACAACTCGAAAAACGAGGGGGAGCTTATTATAGTGACGCGGCGGTCCGATTGATTTCTTCTATTTATAATGACAAAGGGGATATTCAACCGGTTAATACGTTAAATAATGGTTCGATCGCAAGCATTCCTAATGATTCTGCTGTTGAGGTTAGCTGCATCATTACAAAAGAGGGCCCGAAGCCACTTGTGATGGGTGATCTCCCAGTTCCGGTCCGAGGTCTTGTTCAACAAATTAAATCATTTGAACGGGTGGCAGCCGAAGCCGCGGTTAAGGGCGATTATAATCTAGCAATCCTCGCGTTAACCATTAATCCTTTGGTTGCTTCTGATACCATTGCGAAACAAATCGTCGACGAAATGTTAGAAGCACATAAA
>NZ_JBALSN010000624.1:0-902 GCF_036966985.1 Neobacillus drentensis
TTTGGTGTCAGGCACCGAGCTCGTAAAAAATTGTTGTCTGAATGGGGTAATTGGTTCTTTTCCTGCTCCAAATGCAAGACCCATTGAAGTTCTTGATCAGTGGATGGGGCAATTAAATGCAGAGTTGGATGAGGCACGGGCCCTCGAACCTAACCGAAAGATTGCACCGTGGGCGATGAACATGGTTGTACATAGTTCCTACGGCCGCCTGCAGGAAGAACTTGAATTGATTAAAAAGCATCGGCCTCAATTGGTAATTACCTCTTTAGGAAGTCCGAAATTAGTTGTTGATATTGTTCATGAATATGGCGGGCTCGTATTCTCGGATGTAAGTGATTTGAAATTTGCTAAAAAAGCGGCTGAAGCTGGTGTCGATGGCTTAATTTTGGTGACAAGCGGTGCAGGAGGTCATGCTGGCCAAATTAACAGTTTTGCCTTCGTCGATATGGTCCGCAACTTCTGGGATGGAATCATTATCCTTGCTGGTTCAATTTCTACCGGCAAGGGGATTTTAGCTGCACAAGCAGCGGGGGCAGATCTTGCCTATATGGGAACAAGGTTTATCGTTGCGACTGAAAGTATGGCTAATGATGAGTACCGACAAATGCTCGTTGAATCCACGCAAGAGGATATCCTATTAACCGATGCTTTCTCCGGCGTCATGTGTAACATGCTGGTGCCTAGTATTAAAAAGGCAGGTTTAGATCCCGAATCACTTGTCAAAAAAGATCAAGTTAACTTTGATAGTATGCAGAGGGAATCAAATGCGAAAGCATGGCGCGATATTTGGTCAGCAGGACATGGTGTCGGGGCCATCAATAAAATTGAATCAGTGTCTGAAATAATTAATAGTTTAGAAAGCGAATACAAAGAGGCATTACAAAATCTCAATCAGAATGCAG
>NZ_JBALSN010000624.1:920-7514 GCF_036966985.1 Neobacillus drentensis
ATTTGATTGGAATTTTGGCATCACATACAAAACGACCTTCTATTTGAGGACCCAAGCAAAGGTCAGTTACTTCTTCTTTTTCTCCTTTGAGACGATCTTAATCACCTTATAACCTGGTTTCATTTTAATCTTTTGAACTCCATTATTGGTTGTCACTTGATACATGGTAAATTTCCGAGGTTGACGTTCGAGTACGTCGATCTTCTTAATTGTCTCTTTTTGAAAATATTTATGTAGTTTCTTGGTTTGCTTTTCTTGTTTTTCACCATAAAGGAGATCGTAGGCGAAGATAAATAAAAATATAAATACAGCACCAAGGATAAGTGTGTACAAGACAGAATATAAAAATGACAAGGTTGACATCCTTTCTTAAAAGCAATCGAGAGCATCTACGTCTTTAAGAAACCATTATAAAGGAAAAGCAATCTATTTTTAAGTTAATGTTAGTGAATTATCTTAAGAAATAACATTATTTTGATTTGGGTACTCTAATAGGATATAAAAAATATTTTTCTTTTTTGTCCACTATATATGAACAAATTAAAAAATTTATGATAAAGTATACAATAGGAATCCTTTAATACCGCTATTTAACAGCAAATTAATGTCCACCTGAAACGGACAACTGTTTTTCCGCAAATGACATTAAAGGTTCAAATAATAAGGGGGTATAAATAATGTCTAGTCATATTTTGGAGCAATTTTTAAATGAAAATCTTGAGGATTTAAAGGGAAAAGGCCTATACAATGTCATTGATCCACTAGAAAGCCCGAATGGTCCTGTTATCACAATAAACGGAAGAGAACTTGTTAATCTTTCTTCTAATAACTATTTAGGTTTAGCAACCGATGAACGTCTGAAAAAAGCTGCTGCAGAGGCTATTGAAACCTACGGTGTTGGTGCAGGGGCCGTCCGTACGATCAACGGAACACTCAAGCTGCATGTGGAACTCGAAGAAAAATTGGCTGAATTTAAACATACTGAAGCAGCGATTGCCTATCAATCTGGATTTAATTGCAACATGGCAGCCATTTCCGCTGTTATGGATAAAAACGATGCGATTCTCTCAGATGAATTAAATCATGCGTCAATCATTGACGGCTGTCGGCTTTCGAAAGCAAAAATCATCCGAGTTAATCACTCTGACATGGAAGATTTACGTACAAAAGCAAAAGAAGCAAAAGAGTCAGGTCTTTACAACAAGATTATGGTGATCACCGATGGAGTCTTCTCCATGGATGGCGATATTGCTCTGCTTCCCGAAATCGTTAAGATTGCTGAAGAATTTGACTTAATCACCTATGTTGACGATGCCCATGGATCAGGTGTACTTGGAGATGGGGCAGGGACTGTCAAGCATTTTGGTCTTTCTGATAAAATTGATTTTCAAATTGGCACATTATCCAAAGCAATTGGTGTAGTTGGCGGATATGTGGCGGGTAAAAAGAATCTTATAGATTGGTTAAAAGTTCGCAGCCGCCCATTCCTATTTTCTACTTCGCTAACTCCTGCAGATGTGGCAGCGAGCAAGAAGTCGATTGAAATCCTCATGGAAAGCACGGAGCTTAACGAGAAACTATGGGAGAATGGCAATTATCTTAAAAAAGGCTTAAAAGAGCTAGGTTTTAATATTGGTAACAGCGAAACACCGATCACACCTTGTATTATTGGCGATGAAGCACTTACTCAACAATTCAGCAAACGTTTGAATGAAGAAGGGGTTTATGCAAAGGCCATTGTTTTCCCAACTGTACCAAAAGGGACCGGACGTGTTCGTAACATGCCAACAGCAGCACATTCAAAAGAATTGCTCGATCGTGCAATTGCAATATATGAAAAAGTCGGTAAGGAAATGGGTGTTATCTAAAAATTTTTTAACCTAAGTGAAGAGGACGGAGAAACGACGATGAAGCGTATTTTAATCACAGGTGCTTTAGGGCAGATTGGATCAGAATTAACTTTAAAGCTACGAGACATTTATGGCGCGGATAACGTTATTGCGACAGATATCAAAAAGAATGACAGTGAAGCTGCTCAAAGCGGCCCATTTGAGACTATTGATGTAACAGATTTAAACCGAATGGTGGAAGTAGCTAAAAAATACAATGTTGATACGGTTATGCACTTAGCCGCATTATTATCAGCCACTGCGGAAGCAAAACCGGTATTTGCATGGAATTTAAACATGGGCGGGTTGATGAATGGACTTGAAACGGCAAAGGAACTAAAAGCACAATTTTTCACACCTAGTTCGATTGGTGCTTTTGGGCCTTCAACTCCTAAAGACAACACCCCTCAAGATACAATTATGCGACCTACTACGATGTACGGGGTCAATAAAGTGGCTGGGGAATTATTGTCTGACTACTATTTCTATAAATTCGGAGTCGATACCCGCGGCTTACGTTTTCCTGGATTAATTTCCTATGTCGCACTTCCTGGTGGGGGAACCACTGATTATGCGGTTGAAATTTACTATGAAGCGGTCAAAAATGGAAAATATACTTCTTACATTGATAAAGGTACTTATATGGATATGATGTATATGCCGGATGCCTTGAATGCGATTGTTGATCTAATGGAGGCCGAATCCTCTAAATTAATCCATCGCAATGCTTTTAATGTTACGGCAATGAGCTTTGATCCAGAGGAAATTGCTGCTTCCATCGCAAAGTTTGTACCTGGATTTGAAATTTCGTATAAAGTGGATCCTGACCGTCAAAAAATAGCAGAAAGTTGGCCGAATTCTATTGATGCTACAGCAGCAAAAGAGGAATGGGGCTTTAAATACGCATTTGACTTGGATAAAATGACAAAGGACATGGTGGAAAAACTACGTCAGAAGATATAATCTCAATAATCCCGAGCCGAAATGGTTCGGGATATTTTAAATTGACATTTTTGGACCGAATTTCTACATCGAGCCTGCAGAAAAGTTGCCTTTTTTGAGCATAAGACACCTTATCTGCCGGTTTTAGCAATTTATCAGCCACTTTAAAATTTTATCGGCCGCTTTTTGAATTTAACGGCCGCTTTTAACATTTTATCTGCCTCTTTTAGATTTTATCGGCCACTTCCATTTTATTGTAAAATATTCCCTCAGTAAAAAAAGAAACAGCGAACCCACAGGGCTTGCTGTTATCTTTTCACATAAATATATTTTTCCTTTTTCTCCGTAACTCTTCCTACAATCGAAGCATAAGCCAATCCACTAGTACGAAGTTTGTCCACATATTTAACTGCTTCCTGTTCACTGAGAGAGACAAACAAACCGCCGGAAGTAATCGCATCACAAAGGAGAAGTTGCTCCTCAGGAAGGATCTCCTCATAGACAACATCCTCCGCTAACCATTTATGATTCGCCTTCGAACCACCGGGAACTACACCATTTTTAGCTAATTCTAGTGCACCTTCTAAAACAGGTACTTGTGAGAGTGAGAATTCAAAACTGACATTACTACCGCGTGCCATTTCACTACCATGACCTAGTAATCCAAATCCAGTTATATCTGTGACAGCGTGGGGGTGAAATTCTGTTAACACTTCAGCTGCCACCTTATTTAGCGCTGCCATGGTGTCAGTCACAATTTGTTCCTGTTCTGGTGTTACCACGCTTCTTTTAATGCCCGTTGTAATGATTCCAACACCAATTGGCTTCGTCAACACAAGGACATCACCTGGCTCGGCCCCGACATTTTTCCACACTTTATCTGGGTGGACGATTCCAGTTACAGATAATCCAAATTTAGGTTCTTGGTCATCAATAGAATGGCCGCCCACGGTAATCGCTCCGGCTTCCTTTACTTTATCAGCAGCGCCACGTAGTATGTCTGAGAGCATTTCTGCACCCAATTTTTTAATCGGGAAGCCGACAATATTCAAGACTGTTTTGGGTTCTCCGCCCATTGCATAAACATCACTTAATGCATTTGCAGCGGTGATTTGTCCAAACATATAAGGGTCATCCACAATAGGGGTAAAGTAATCTACGGTCTGAATTAGTGCGATGGAGTCAGTTAATTGATAAACCCCAGCATCATCAGATGTATCAAGTCCCACTAATAATTCTGGAACAGGTTCTTGTTTCGGTAAATGACGCAAAACTTGCGCCAGGTCCTCAGGACCAATTTTGCAGCCTCAACCAGCTTTTGTTGATAAAGAGGTCAAGCGTATTTTATCATGTTCACTCAACGTGTCCACCTCCATTATTATAGTATAACTCTTTCCCAAAAAATCCGCACGGATAGACAAAAAAATTGTAGTGTTAGAAGGTTTAGGGTAAAATATTAACACTATCACGAAGTAGTAAACTCATTTTTTTGGAGGCTGTTTTCTATGAAGAATTACCATATTATTGTAGAATTTTGCATGCAATGAAACTACGCACCTAAAGCCGCGAGTTTCGCGGAAGAGCTATTTAATCACTTTTTTAGAGATATTCAAAAGTTAGAACTAATTCCAAGTTCAGGCGGCGCATTTGAAGTGACCGTGAATGGCGAGAAGATCTATTCCAAGCTTGAAACAGGAGTATTCCCGGATACAGACGAAATGATCGAAATCATTTCCCAAAAATAAAAAGCAGCCCTCTGGTCCAAAAGGATTAGAGGGCTGCTTTATTATCTATAATAATATTATGTCAACTGATGTACAAAAAATAATACCACATATTGAATTTAAGGCAGGGTAATGTATCTATTTTTTCCTACACATCTATCTGTTTTTGAAATCACAACTTCTAATATTCCATTACTAAAAGTTGCATAAATTGTCTGATTTACGACTTGAAACGGAAAGTTGATGGTCCGTACACGTTTCTGTTGTTTCATGGAAGGGGGGTATTTAGACGCAGATATCACTAAGTTATTTCCTTCTATATATACCTTTATTTCAGAAGTTTCAAATTCATTTAAGATGGCCTCGACAATCCATTCCTTCTCTGTCTCATACAGATCGATTTGAAATTGGGTTGCATCATAATAAGATGTAAGTGGATCGAGAAAATATTCTTCCAGCCATTTTTCTACTTCCTCAAAGTCAAAGCTTTGATTTTTCAGTTGTTTCTTTTTTGACATATTTAATCCCCCTTGCTCGTTTCATTTTATTCATAAGGGATAAAAATGTGAAAATGATATGCTATAATTGTAATGCCGAAGCGCCCCTTTCCTAAGTATCATCATTGGATAGGAATAGAAGTAAGTATATATTATAGAAACAGAACAATTGTTAAAGGAGTTTTTATCTTGAAAGAGTGGCTACGCTCCATCCCAGCGGTCCATGAACTTCAAAATCATCAGAGGTTTTTGAATCTGCTGAAAGAAAGTCAGTTAGATCAAATAAATTTGACCAAGAAACTTAAAGATGTCATTGAAAGCATTAGAGGGGCAATTCTTTATGATAATTGGCCAGGTGCTAGACCAGGGACCAACGATTTTCTTGACGACCTATTTTCTATCCTCGAATCAAATATAAAGAAACAGTATTCTTATACTATTGAAAAAGTCATCAATGCGACTGGAACGATTTTACATACGAACTTAGGAAGGGCTAGATTGAGCGAAAATGCAATCAACCATGTGATTGAGACAGCAAGGAACTATTCCAATCTTGAGTACAAGTTATCTGAAGGCGAAAGAGGCTCACGACATAGTCATGTTGAAGCATTAATTAAAGAGATCACTGGGGCTGAAGCAGCCATGGTGGTTAATAATAATGCTTCTGCTGTTTATCTTGTCTTAAGAGCCCTCGCTGCTCAAAAAGAAGTCATTGTTTCGAGGGGGCAACTTGTTGAAATTGGCGGCTCGTTTCGAATTTCTTCCATTATGGAAGAGAGTGGGGCAAACCTAGTAGAAGTGGGCACCACCAATAAAACACACCTCTATGATTATGAAAAAGCAGTCAGTCCAGACACAGCGATTCTCATGAAGGTTCATACAAGTAACTTTAAAGTCATTGGATTTACCAAATCGGTCGAAACAGAAAAACTGGTTGATCTTACGCAACGATTGGATGATGTCATTTTTTACGAAGATCTCGGAAGCGGAGCATTATATGATTTCAGGAAGCATGGCATTGGTGAAGAACCTGTTGTAAAAGAGGTCATAGAATTAGGGGCAGATGTTGTATCTTTTAGTGGAGACAAGCTCCTTGGCGGGCCACAGGCAGGGATTATTGCTGGTAAAAAAGAAATCATCGACCGCCTAAAAAAACACCAATTGGCACGTGTACTACGTGTTGATAAGATGACGTTAGCTGCATTAGAAGGTACGCTAATCGATTATGCCCGCGGTGAAACTGGAATGGTAAATATTCCAACGCTTCGAGATTTATTAGTATCTCTTGAAGAATTAGACGTTCGATCAAAGTCTTTTGTTACAAACTTATTACAAAATACTAGAAAATATGTTACAAAAATTACTGAGGCAACCAGTCAAGTGGGTGGGGGAACGATGCCTGATGTGGAGCTTCCAACTATGGTTATCGCTTTGAAACACTGTACTCTGACTGCGGAACAGCTTGGAAGAAAACTTCGCACAGAAGCGAAGCCGGCTATTGTCGGACGGATCCAAAAAGATGAATTTATTATTGATTTACGA
>NZ_JBALSN010000625.1:0-1170 GCF_036966985.1 Neobacillus drentensis
GGTCTTTTTGTGATTATATTTTTTTGATTTTTCATATTATTTATCTTTTTTATTATCGATTTTTGAGTATAATAAGTGATACCTAATACCTATTTTTAAATAATTCTTATGAATGATTAATAGACAAAAATAGGAAAGATATTAGGTGATAATTGTACATAATATAGTGGTAATGGTGGAGGTGATAGGAAATATGGAACAAAAACCTGTACATTATGATGGAAGTTCACAACTAGGTCAGGCAATAAATGAGACATTGGTTAATGAACCATTCCAGATGACTGATGAAATGAGAAGTAATGTTGGTCGTAACCCTTACTCCCTTGATACAAATGAATAAATGATGGAATAAAAAGGATTTGTCTTCGGGCAAATCCTTTTTGATTATTTTTTCGTCTTTTAACTGATAATAATATTGTCTTTATTTAAATGAAAGGTGGAGCATGAATGGTACGTGTATTGTATATAACGGCACATCCTCATAATGAAACACAGTCCTATAGTATGGCGGTAGGTAAGGCTTTTATTGATAGCTATAAACAAGTTAATTCCGGTGATGAGGTTATTCATCTAGATCTGTATAAAGAAAATATACCTCATATTGATGCTGATGTTTTTAGCGGATGGGGGAAGCTCCGATCCGGTCAAGGTTTTGATGAACTAACAGGAGAGGAAAAGCAAAAAGTCAGCCGTCTTAACGAGTTAAGTGAGCAGTTTGTGAGTGCCGATAAATATGTGTTTGTCACGCCTCTATGGAATTTCTCGTTTCCACCTATTATGAAGGCTTATCTTGATTCAGTAGCAGTAGCAGGTAAAACTTTTAAATATACAGAAAAGGGACCAATAGGTTTGTTGACGGATAAAAAAGCCCTGCATATACAAGCCCGAGGTGGATTTTACTCAGAGGGGCCTGCAGCAGAGATGGAAATGGGACACCGGTATATTAGTGTGATGATGAGTTTCTTTGGTGTTCCTTCCCTTGAGGGGCTGTTTGTAGAAGGTCATAATGCCATGCCTGACAAAGCGCAAGAAATTAAAGAAAATGCAATTGCAAGAGCAAAAGATTTGGCACATACCTTCTAAAAAGAGCTTGAAAAAGTGAGTTGCTATTCATTAGGTTGATAATCCCCCTGTTGATTGGAGTGGAAGGTGCGTAGACTCCTGCGGGAG
>NZ_JBALSN010000625.1:1261-1505 GCF_036966985.1 Neobacillus drentensis
TTTCTCGACAATCTGAGACAGATTAAATCTGTCTCTTTTTTTATGAACTTTTACCAAGTATTCCCTCGATATATCCTGTATACTAGTAATAGATTTTGATTTATGAAGGAGGAATCGAACACGATGGAGTTGAATTTAACAGGTAAAACAGCTTTGGTTGTTGCTTCGAGCCAGGGCCTAGGGTTTGCAATAGCTGAACGCTTAGTAAAAGAGGGAGCAAACGGTATGATTTCTGGCCGTGAAG
>NZ_JBALSN010000626.1:0-4286 GCF_036966985.1 Neobacillus drentensis
CAAGAAAAGCGGAAGCGCAATGGCGCTTCCGCTTTTCTTGTTGTCTAGCTACAGCGCCTAGGGGCTCGCGGTCATAAGCCAATCAGTCATGAAGGTTAAAAAGCAACCTTCAGGCCTGCTCGTCTTATGCCTGTCGCCCCTGTGCAAGGCGCTTCCGCTTTTCGGGTTAAGACAGTTGATCAAGCTCTTGTTGCATTTGTTGGAGCTGTGCTTGCTCTGCTACAGTGGAATTTGCATAAGCAGAACTTAATGCATTTTTCGCTTTCGCCACAGCAGAATCAAGTTCAGCAGGGTTGGCCGATTTCGCCATTTCAACAAATCTTCGTGCTTCTTGGAACAATTGGTTTCCCATTTTATATTCCTCCAAGCGAGGATTCTTGCACATTGGCCATCTTCTGAGCTTCCGCTTCAGCATAGGTCATGTGGTAGGGGATACGTTCCGCATGTTTACTGACCGTATCCACTCCTTGCTGGACAAAGCGTTTTGATTTGTTTCGTTTACCCATTCGAATCCCTCCAATATGCTCAAGGCTCATTTTGAAACAGCATTGCTGCCTCAGAATATAGTATGTACAAAAATGAGGACGTTCATTTAGGTAAACACTGGCGAAAGGATGTTAAAATTTTATATTTAACAAATTTGCCAAATATTGTCCCACTCCATCATCTTCGTTACTTAAAGTAACGTCATTTGCAATGTTTTTTACTTTATCAATGGCATTTCCCATGGCAATCCCATGACCAGCATATTCAAGCATTTCTAGATCGTTGTCTTCGTCGCCAAAAGCAATTACTCTTTCCGCAGGGATACTATAATAATCAGAAGCCTTTTTCAATCCAACAGCCTTATTTAAGCCGGACTTAATAATTTCAACCACATGCCATGGTGCTGCCCAACTGCGATGATCAATTACTTCCGCATGAACTGCAGATAAATGATCGCGTATTAAATTTAATTGATCTTCCTCTGTATGAACTAACAAACTTGTAGGTGAATCCTTTAAATAATCGGCTAAATCTCCTGTCGTGATGTTAGGGTTTCCAAAATTAAAAATGTCTAAAAGCTTTTCATCATGATAGTGGAAGTAGACATCATCGATTACTTCCGCGATTATATTATGAAAATGAAAGCTTCTACACGCTTCAACTATTTCGTGCGCAACCTTGATATCAAGTGGTTCGTGATAACCCCAGCCGGGCTTTCCGGGATAATGCATAAACGCACCATTGAAATTGACAATTGGTGTGTCTAAATTCAATTCACGATAATACATTTCACAGGAACGAAAAGGCCTGCCCGTTGCAATCATGACGATATGTCCTAATTCTCTTGCCTTTTTAATAATTTCTTTTGTTTTTAAAGATATGGTTTTATCATCTTTCAATAAAGTTCCATCTAAATCTAATGCAATTAAGTGTCTATTTGCCATAAGAACTCCTTCTAATAATAATTTCATCACGAATAATGATTTGTCGCTTTAGGAAAAAAATTATATTCGTGATACACTCTAATATAAATATAGCTGTTTCCTGTAACTTTTATTATTTCTATATTCACTATGTTAACAATTTTATAACGAAACTGTAAAAAAATTCACACCAATAGGTATAAAAAAACTATATACTTTTTTTTGTGAAGTCTCAATTTTAAGGAAAACAAAGTTATTTGCTATAATAAATTTAGGACAAAGACATTTGAGGAGTGGAATAAAAATGAATGAAGAGTTAAAAGAAAATATATTAGGCGCGTTAGAGTTAGTTATTGACCCTGAACTTGGAGTGGACATCGTAAATTTAGGGTTAGTATATGATACGGAAATGGATGATGAAGGGAATGTAACCATTACGATGACATTAACATCAATGGGCTGCCCGCTTGCTGGTACGATTGTGGACCAAGTTAAACGAGCATTGGCTGATATTCCAGAAGTCAAAGAGGTCGAAGTAAATATTGTTTTCAATCCTCCTTGGAATAAAGATATGATGTCACGCTATGCGAAAATCGCCTTAGGAATTCGCTAAAAACAGCAGAACTTTTCTGCTGTTTTTTTTATTCTTCACTTTTCTGACATATATATTGGCCAGGAATGTGAGATAGTTCACTTTTTCCGAACATAAACACCTTTATAATACAGGTTAATAAGGCTATTTGATTTAAAAGCCAGTATTAGGAGGCATATTCAATATGAATTTTAGCCGAGATTTTAATAAAGACCCATTTATCGTTATTTGGGAACTCACTAGAGCTTGCCAATTAAAGTGCCTGCACTGCCGTGCGGATGCCCAGTATAGAAGAGATCCACGTGAACTTTCGTTTGAAGAAGGAAAAAATTTAATTGATCAAATATATGAAATGAACAATCCAATGCTTGTTTTTACAGGCGGGGACCCGTTGATGAGAGAAGATGTTTTTGAAATTGCAAAATATGCAGTTGAAAAAGGTGTACGGGTATCAATGACGCCAAGTGCGACACCGAATGTAACCAAAGAAGCTATTGAAAAGGCGAAAGAAGTAGGTCTAGCACGTTGGGCATTTAGTATTGATGGTCCTAAAGCCGAGATTCATGATCATTTTAGAGGAACGGCAGGTTCCTTCGACCTTACCATGGAGAAAATAAAATATTTGCATGAGGTTGGATTACCTATTCAAATAAATACGGTAATTTCCCGTTACAATATTGACTATCTTGATGAAATGGCAAAAATGGTAGAGGATTTAGGCTGCGTGTTATGGAGTGTCTTTTTCCTAGTTCCAACAGGAAGAGGTCAAGAATCGGATATGATTTCTCCTATTCAACATGAAAAAGTTTTCAGATGGTTATATGATTTAAGTAAGCGGGTTTCTTTTGATATCAAAACGACAGAAGCAATGCACTACCGTCGGGTTGTGATTCAACAAAAAATGCGTGAAGCGAAAGAAACAACCGATGAAATCGAATATTTAAGTGCATTAACAGAAAAAGGATTAACGGGCTCCATTGACGGATTGGGACGAGCTCCAAAAGGTGTTAATGATGGAAATGGATTTGTTTTTATCTCCCATATTGGGGATGTATATCCAAGTGGACTACTTCCAGTTAAAGCGGGTAATATTCGTGAAACCCCATTAGCAGAAATTTACCGTGAATCACCAATATTTAAATCATTAAGGAACCCTGACCTCTTTAAAGGAAAATGCGGTGTTTGTGAATTCCGTCATGTTTGCGGAGGATCAAGGTCAAGAGCCTATGCGATGACTGGAGATTATCTGGAAAGCGAGCCATTCTGTGTTTATATCCCAAAAGCATTAAGAGAAAAGCAAGTACAGGAAAATTAGAAAAACAGTACAAGGCTGCCCCATTTTTGTGAGACAGCCTTGTCAGAAATGTTACTTAAGGAAAATAAAAAATAGGATGGTTCTCCATCCTATTCAATATTGCAATAGACTGCAGAACAATTTTCACAATCTATTTCATTTTTTAAGTATTGTAAATCCAAAATGGATATTTTCCCTTTTTTAACAGAAATGATTTTATCTTTTTTTAATTCGCTTAAAATTCGGTTGGTACTTTCACGAGATGTACCGCAGAAATTAGCCAGTTCTTGGTTTGTAAGCGGAAGGTCAATGAGGATTCCGTTATCTTTTTTAATACCATAACTATTTGACATACGGATAAGAGTTGAAAATAATGCCCCGCGTTTCCCATTTAGGACAAGATCGCGAAACTTTGTTTGCGTTTTACGGAAATGATCACTCATCCATTTCATGAATTCAAAGGCAAGTTTACTATTTTGAAAAATTTCGCTTTCAATTACATCTTTTTTTATTGCAACAACTTCTCCTTCTTCAAGAACCATTGCACTTAATAAATACCTAGGATTATCCGTAAAAAGGGTTAATTCTCCGCAAATATCATTTTCCCCACAAATTCTTAACGAAAGTTCACGACCATCTGATGTGATTTTACTAATTTGAACTTTTCCAGAAATGATAATGTAAAGTTCTTCGGCAACCATTCCTTCTTGAAATAAAAAGCTTCCTCTTTCACTTTTAAATTTCCGATCTGCAAATCTAAGTAATTCTTTTATTTCAATGGAATGAGTTGGTTTCATTGGTATTGTCATCGGATTCACCTCTACGCATCATTTTAATAACCATTTATTTTATAATCTTCATGATTTGTTTGTTAGTAATATTTTATCTTATTTGAAGTCATAAAATAGAAGTAAACAATGACAATATAGTGAAAACTTATACGGACCTAAAAGTATTTCTTGATTGGCAAACTTCTGCTAAGATAAGACAT
>NZ_JBALSN010000627.1:0-1753 GCF_036966985.1 Neobacillus drentensis
AGAAAAATTAGGTCCGGTTTTATCGTTAACCTTAAATCGGCCACAGAATTTAAATGCTTTCAGCCCGGAAATGCTTTTGGGATTAAAAGAAGCCTTGAAGAATGCCCAAACCGACGAGGACGTTCAGGTCATTGTGTTATCTGGTGCTGGTCGTTCGTTTTGTGCTGGCGGGGATGTAAAATCGATGGGCGCAGGAGGCGGCATTCAAGTCTATGAGCATATTGGAAAGCTGAATGAGTTGATTCTTTTGATGAAAGAGACGGAAAAGCCGATTATTGCTTCCGTTCATGGTTTTGCTGCCGGCGCGGGTTTCAATCTGGCACTGGCCTGTGATTTGATTGTAGCGGCAGATGACAGTAAATTCGCCCTCAGCTTTTCGCAGGTTGGCTTAATCTCCGATGGAGGAGGATCTTATTTTCTGCCAAGATTAGTCGGGCCGCACTTGGCCAAACAATTCTTCTTTACTGCCGAACCCATTCCTGCAGAGCGTCTAAATCAATTGGGTGTTGTTAATTATTTGCATCCATTGGAAAAACTTCAGGAAGAAACTACTAAACTGGCATTAAAATTGGCGCACGGCCCTGGTAAATCATTTGGAAAACAAAAGAAATTAATAGACCAGGCATTGACAGCCTCGTTAGATGAAATCCTGGAACAGGAACGGCTGATTCAAACTTTAATGGTGCAAACCGAAGACCACCAGGAAGGCATTGCCGCATTTATAGAGAAGCGGAAGCCTGAATTTAAAGGAAAGTAAATAATAAACGTTGCTGAATTCATCTAAGTCATTTGCATCAAGTTCCTCATATTTTTATGTGATTCCGTGTAAACGTTGCAGGAGTGGAGTGCAGACTCACGGATGGACCTCGGGCAGGCGCGTTTGCTAGCGCACACATACAATGGTGAATGCGGCCTGGCCCGAGACGGCCTTGCGCAAGGATATGAGATCTGTTTCTCTGAGAAATTTGCAGCAATTTAAAATTTAAGGGAGGTTTTTAATTTGACAAACGCTGTAACTGTTGAAAGAAAAGGACATGTTTTGCTTATCGGGTTAAATCGTCCAGAGGAACGAAACATATTCAACATGGACTTGATTTATGGATTAGCTTCTGCATTAGGTGAACTTGAGCATGATCCGGAATTGCGCTGTGGCGTACTGTTTGCTCATGGTAAACACTTTACACTAGGACTGGATTTAGCGGAGTATTCTTCACAAGCTAGTGAGGAAGGGAATGAGTACCCTGATGGTGGGATTGATCCATGGGGAGGACAAAAACCATACCGTACGAAGCCCCTTATTAGTGCCGTTCACGGAATTTGTTTGACTCTAGGTACTGAACTCATCCTTAACTCGGACATACGTTTAGCAGCAAAAGATACGCGGTTTTTCCAATTGGAAGTGCAACGTGGGATTTTTCCATTTGGCGGGGCAACATACCGTTTCGTACGTGATGCAGGATGGGGAAATGCAATGAGATATATGCTTACAGGCGATGAATTTTCTGCAGAGGAAGCTCATCGTATGGGCATCATTCAAGAAGTTGTGGAACAGGATCAACTTTTGCCTCGTGCGATTGAACTTGCAGAGAATATTGCTAGCCAATCACCACTTGGCACTCAAGAAACAATAAAAAATGCACGATTAGCTATCTTAGAAGGAGAAGAAATAGCTGCTCAAATGCTCCATCCTGTTATACATAAGTTATTTCAAACGGAGGATGCCAAAGAAGGTGTAGCTTCATTCTTAGAACGA
>NZ_JBALSN010000627.1:1805-3226 GCF_036966985.1 Neobacillus drentensis
GGGTGTTAACATACTTCTTAATTCCCTTTTAATCTGATTTGAGAAAATGGTTCATATAGGCTCTGATGAAAAGAAAGTGTACAGTTACAGAAAAAAGGAAGAATTCGTTAATTGAATTCTTCCTTTTTATAGGGCCAAAATTCATTTTACTTTTATAAGTTAAGCTGTTTCTTTTTCCTTTTTTTCAATTTTTCCTATAGTATCATTTTCAATATATCGTGCAATGAGAGAACCAACAAGTAAGGACCAAACGGGCGCACTTATACTTAATAAGGTAATCTTTGATAAGGCAATAATGAAGGCAAATACAGTACTTATTTTCATTGTTTGCTTTGAGAAAGATTGATGTAAACTATTTCCAAATACACCGAGAAGCGAAAATCCAGCAATCATTGAAATGAACTCTTTCGGTAAAGCTTGGATTAGTGGAACCAGTTTCCAAGAGAATAAACCGTAAACGAGAAGAAGAGCACCCGCCACTACAGCCCCCATGTATCTTTTTTCCTTGGGACCTGCCTCTTCATCTGCACATATTACTGTTGCCATTCCAGCAATATTTGCAGACTGACCTCCAAAAAAGCTTGTTATGATTGAAAATAATCCGCTAAAGGAAATAATTTGATTGATCGGGGTCCGATAATTATTTTTTTCCAATGCACCGACCGCAACTGCTGCATCGTTGCTTAAAATGAGAAAAGCAAGCGGGATAGAAACAGAAAGGAAACTTACTATATTAAAATCAGGTAATTGAATTTCGGGCATAATCACTCCAGAATTCCATTTAATGTTATTCAATGGATAGAACAGGATCAATAATATAGTTCCAATGACAATCGCTGCAATTACAGGCGGAATTTTTATTTTCCACCTGCTAAAAATAAAAAAGGCCACCAAAGGAATAAATCCAATTAATATTAGCTTGTTGATGGAAATAATAAAATTCACCATATAGTTTGTAATCATTCCTGCCAGCATTGCCGAAATAATTTCTTTAGGCACCAACTTAATCAATTTTGAGAAAAAACCCAGAAATCCAATGAGTACCATTAAAATGCCTGAAATAAGATATGCTCCGATTAATTCATGGTAGCTAAACTGGGATGTCATCGTTGTCAGGAATGCAACACCAGTAAGCGTATGGCCGCCAACAATCGGTATCCGACTATACATGGGAAGAATAATGCCAAATAATCCTCCAAATACATAGACTGCAAATATCCATAGAACCGTCTGTGAGGAACTGAAGTTTCCCTTTGTTGCTGCTTCCAATATAAGAGCAGTAGGTCCCGTAATAACGAATATTCCTGCAATCAAACCTGCCGAAATATTTTTATGATTTAAATCCTTATGGGAAACTTTAATCCTGCTATTTCTACACTCTGGAAAACTATTCATGTTTCTCCCCCTTTTTATATGAAGTG
>NZ_JBALSN010000628.1:0-5764 GCF_036966985.1 Neobacillus drentensis
AACTTTTTACAAAAGGAAGATGTCCGCTGTAGAGAGCTATATATAATAGAAGAAACAGCAAAGTATTGCATGAAGTCAGCTTTTACATTATGGTGTCACTTGGCTGCTTTGGCGTCTTTCAGGTTGAGCAACAATCCATTTATCAACAACCACTTACTACCATTATTTGAATTAGGAGATGTCCTAGCTGGAACTGGATTATCAAACGCAATAAAGTAGAAGATTTGGCTTAAGCTAAAAGGACAGACGGGGGATATACGATAAGTGGAAGCTTACCTAACGTGTCTAATTTGGATCAAGATCACTGGTTTGTTATCCTAGCATCATTAAATGAAAAACAAAGAATCATATGTTCACTTCCAGTTAATGTAGAAGGATTAGTTTTAGAAAGTAAAATTAATTATATAGGATTAAATGGTAGTGCAACATACTCCTGTTTCTTTGATAATGTGTTTATCCCTGATAAATGGATTATCTCCGAAGAAGCGGACGAATTTATACCAAAAGTCCGTCCAATATTAGCACTCTACCAAATACCTTTAGGAATAGGAGTTTCACAGGCTGCTATTGAATCGATTGTAAAAAGTCATAAGAAAAATATAGAAGTAAATCAGCATTTAAAACCACAGCCAACAGACTTGATTAATAAACTACAGATCGTACGAGATAGAACATATGAATATGCTCGCAATGTGGATTTAAGAAGTATAGGGAAGGAAATATTGTTAACCCGACTTAATATAGCCAAGTTAACCCCAGAAGTAGTACATGCAGAAATGCTTTATTCAGGTGGGCAGGCATATATACAAGGGGGTGATACGTTTAGAAGGCTAAGAGAGTCTTATTTCTTAGTAAATTTAAGCCCAACAATAATGCAATTAGAAACACTCTGGTAGCTTTCTGACCATATCTTTAACAATACAAATTAAATAGAAAGAGGGGAGTAATATGGTAAAAGGATTAACAGGTAAACGTATTGCTTTGGGTGCATCGCGTAATACAGAAGAAATTAGTATGCTTATTAAAAAACAGGGAGGAGTCCCATTAGTCCGTTCTCTTCAAGGCACTGTATTTTTAGCTGAAAAAGAGGTCGGACCGGATCTTAAGAAACTTATCCAGAAGGGGACAGATTGGGCTATTTTTACAACTGGAATTGGAACACAAACTTTGTTGGATATAGCGGAGAAACAGGGGATGAAACAAGCGTTTATAAACATGATTCAACAATCCCAGATTGCTTCAAGAGGGTATAAAACACTATCAACATTAAAAAAGCTAGGGATTATGCCATTAGCAGTAGATGAAGATGGCACAACCAAAAGTTTAATAAAATCTTTAGATAGATTTGAGTTTGTGGGAAAAAGAGTAATGGTTCAACTTCATGGTGAAAAAGCGCCAGCTTTAATTACATTTCTTGAAGAAAAAGGCGCAGATGTATCATTGATTCTTCCATACCAGCATATTCCCCCGGAAACAGAAACTGTTTCAAAATTATGTGAAGAGCTGTTGGAAGAAAAAATCGATGCCGTTTGTTTTACTACTGCCATTCAAGTCCGTTCGCTTTTTGACTTTGCTAGGGAGAAGGGGTTCGTGGAAGATATTTTGGAAGCTTTTAGTAAGAAGATACTAGCAGTTGCTGTTGGAAAAGTAACTGCGGAGGCATTAAGTGAAGAAGGTATTGAGGAGTTGCTTGTCCCTAAACATGAGAGAATGGGTGCTATGATTGTCGAGTTATCTCGTTATTACCATAACCATTAAAGTTATTTTTACATCATCTAGTAATCTATTTACTTAATAAAAATATAAAATAATTGGGAATGGTGGTATACATTGTGAAATCCTATCTTTCTTCAAGGGCTGAACAATAAAAACCTTCAGGTATTCGCCGTTTCTTTGACTTAGCGAATAGCATGGAAGGCGTTATTTCATTGGGAGTAGGGGAGCCAGATACCTCATATGAGTTCTTTCGTCAAACAGGAAAGGAATTTGATGCCCGTCTTGAAGAACTTGGCGGTTTACGACTTCATTCGCGTGTTGACTGTGATCTTGATTACGATGAGCCGGAAGATGAGTGAATTGATGGTGTCTTAAGCAGTTTAAACGAAGCTCAAAGAGAAAGTGCCATTCCTGTTCAGGAATCTATTGCCCATTAAGCAACAGATTCAGCCTATTCAAGAAACAATCCCTTCAGGGCCGAAGTATTAGAAAATATTAATTTGAATTGCAGAGGTTCAAATAAAGAAACTCGACACTTAGAGTTATCGTTAGAAGGATCCGATCTTACATATGAACCGGGGGACAGTGTTGGTATTTATCCTAAAAATGATCCGGCACTTGTAGAATTGCTTTTAAATGAAACAAACTGGAATCCGAAAGAAAGTGTAATCCTTAATAGGCAAGAAGATTTTCTTGGACTTAGAGAAGCTCTCACTTTTTATTTCGAAATTACCGTATTAACGAAGCCGCTACTTCAACATGCAGTGCAACTTACAGCAAATCAAGATTTACAAGACCTAGTATCAACTGGCAATGAGTACAGTTTAAGAGTGTACATGAAAGGCCGCGATTTGCTAGATTTAATTTGTGATTTTGGACGGTGGACCGGTTCCGCTCAAGATATGATCTCTATTTTAAGAAAGATGCACGATTAGCTATCATAGAAGGAGAAGAAAAAGCTGCTCAAATGCTCCATCCCGTTATAAATAAGTTATTTCAAACGGAGGATGCCAAAGAAGGTGTAGCTTCATTCTTAGAACGAAGAAAAGCAAACTTTAAAGGGTGTTAACATACTTCTGAAAAAAATTAAAGGTGGAAGCTTTTTAGTTTAAATATCAAGGGTTCTAAGCTTGATGAGCATGGGGGGTCAATGTATTCTTTGTAAGAAATCCTCGTGTTCAACCACGAGGATTTCTTTATAATCACTATCAACATGTATCATATAAGTCGCTTTTTAAGCGTAAAAAATAACTCTTTGTTTTTATTAATAACCAGTAGAGTCTGCTTTACCAGTGAATAAGGCAACACTTGAGCTTGAACCAATTCTTGTTGCTCCCGCTTCTACCATGGCTTTCAAATCGTTAAGATCACGAACGCCGCCGGAGGCTTTTACTCCGATGTCTGGGCCTACTGCTTTTCTCATTATTGCAACATCCTCGACTGTTGCCCCGTACAAAGAAAAGCCAGTTGATGTTTTGACAAAATCAGTTCCCGCTTTTACTGCTAATTCACATGCGCGAACTTTTTCTTCTTCTGTTAATAAGCACGCCTCTATTATTACCTTAACTAATGCTTTTCCTTTTGCAGCATCTACAACCACACGAATATCTTGCTCTACCAGTTCATCATTTTTATCTTTCAATGCCCCGATATTGATTACTGTATCGACTTCCGTAGCGCCATTCTCAATTGCATTTTTTACCTCAAACGCTTTTGTTTCAGGGGTATTGGCCCCTAATGGAAAACCAATCACTGTACAAACCTTTACATCTGTTTCTTTTAAAATTTCTGCTGCCTTTTGTACCCAAGTTGGGTTTACACATACAGAAGCGAAACCATATTGTTTAGCTTCTTCACATAACTTTACAATCGCTTCTTTTTTTGTGTCCGCCTTTAATAATGTATGATCAATTAAATTTGCATAATTCAAATGAAACAGCCCCTTTCAAAATAAATAGGAATAATAGTTGTCAGACGACCAACAACAATATTCGTTACGATTATAACAAGAAAATCACTTAAGTAAACATTTATTTTAGATTTCGATAAATCGTCACATTTCATACAATTCACTTCCATTTTCACTTTCACCAGATTCTATCTAGGTTTTATTGGCGTGTGGAATTCATTAAAATAAGTGGATGGTTAAAATTTTATAAAATTGGATGGTTATTTTTCTGAGATGCTCTTCAATATAGGAGGGAAAGATAGTATCTTTCAATTTCCATTTATGTTCCGAAAATTTAGTACACATCTTGTATGAGGTTTTCAGCTTTAATTTTTAAAGGCGAAAGTTATTAAATACGCGATGAAAACTTTAAAAATTTCCAGCCCACCCCGGTCCTAGATTTTTTTAATAGTGTCCATTATTCGAGTAGAAGTTCATCCCCACAGGGGACTGAACAATAATACCAATACAAACAAAATGAATTCACTTTTATACCTATTGACGAATAACCAGAAAGGTAATTTTTTTATGAATGTCAGTTCGACTAAAAAAAACAAAGAGAAAAATAATAAATGATATAAAAAAGGAGGTAGTGAAACGATAAGAAGCGGAGAACATAAACTTATCAAATTAAATTATCAGAAGATCTTTTTCCTATGGATTTCTTAAGCCAGATTACAACTACAAGATCATTTATTGGTAGCTTAGGTTATGATCATCCACAAGGGAACGTGAAAAACAGGGAAACCATTACAAAGCATGTTAAGCTATTTCGGAGAATTGAGACAAATCCTTCTTCCATATTAATTACATCTGGAGCACAACAAGCTCTTCATTTAGTGGTTCAATGTCTGTTAAAGCCAGGTGATGCAGTAGCAATAGAAGCCCTTTCTTTTAGCTTTAATCTACCAATTTTTAAAACTGCCGGGATAAAACCATATTATTTATCAGTAGATAATGATGGTAATAATCCAGAAGAATTATTGGATCTAAATAAGAAACATTGAATTAAATGATATTCTTAAACCCTTCTATTCAAAATCCTACAAGGACTTTACTTAGGGAAAAAAAGAGGAAAGCTATACTAGGTATATCGTCTCAACATGGGATTCCTGTAGTGGAAGATGATCCATTTAGTTTAACATCTTGCAGAGGAGAAGAAGTTACCACTCTAAAAACGATGGATGCTAATGGAAATGTCTTATATATTGTCTCTTTATCAAAGATTGTTGCTTCACGGATGCGAATTGGCTGTCCTCTAGTTTTACCGTTCATGCAGGTCATATCACATGGAGGTTGACACTTACCTATTAGTAAGTTAAAATCACACTATGGAAAATCGAAAAGAACAAATAATTGATTTAGCATTAGAGTTGATTCAACAAAAAGGGTATGTAGCGTTTAGCTACGATGACATCTCTAAACAACTGGGTGTCACAAAGGCAAGCATTCACTATCATTTTGAGAAAAAGGAGGATCTAGGAGCGGCGATTATCGATAAGATCATGCAACGATTAGATAGGTTTTCGAATAGCAATGCCTCTATATCGCCAAAAGAGAAGCTAAAGATGTTTTTTGCGGACAGAATGGAACGCTTTAGATGTTATGACATTTGCCCAATCTCGTCCTTACAAACAGATTTTGAATCTTTGCCTGAGGTAATGCAGAAAAAGGTAAATGAAATAAGCGAAAAGGAACTATTAATTACTACGAATATACTCCGGGAAATACAGGAACAAGGTGACCTTCAATCTTCAGTCGATGTCGATTCACTTGCCCTAATGATTTTGGCTGCTGGTAAAGGGGTTCTTCAATACCAACGTGTTCTTGGAAAGGACCTTATCGCCGATTTTATGAAACAAGTAAGCAATCTTACTGATAAATAGCAGCTTACACACAAACAACCGTTACTTTCACTAATAATTAAAGGTTGTTGGTATAAAATTGTAGACTATACTGATCGCTTTTCCCGATTTCAGAGAAAGTTGTAAGTTGTCATTCCCGTAGAGATGGCGATGAAAATACCGGATGGGATGAGTTTTGAGGAAGCCGCTGCCGTTCCGGAAGCTTTTCTCACAGCCTTTTTAAACACAGTTGAAT
>NZ_JBALSN010000629.1:0-1343 GCF_036966985.1 Neobacillus drentensis
TTCCTTCTTTAACAAACCTGCCTAGTTAGTTAAAGAAGCTACAATAAATACTTTATACATAATCTTACTGAAAACGTACAAAAAGCAGTGTAATTACATATGAGAAACACACTGCTTCTATAACTGTTTACATATTTGTTTTTTTACTATGCGGGTACCTCAAATGAGATCGGCTTAAGTAATAAGCTAAGCATTTTTTTATCGCACGTTAGGGGTCTGGCCCTATCCTTACGGTGCAGCCTTTTGGCGCATGTTCTTCTAAATGTTTTTTGATCAACCCCTGAATCTTTAAAAGATTAGTGAACATCTCACTAACCTTCTACCACTTATTTTCCACTTATCTCGAAAACTCTCACATTACCAGACACTTCATTTGCTACAAGTAGCAATGGATTTCCAGTCGGATTATCCTTTGCTTCCACTAAGCAAAGTCCTTCCGGGGCCAGGTCTCCGCTTGTCGAAGTGTCGGTTCCTGCAAAATCTCGTAGGTTTATATAATCATAGAACTTTACATTTTCTAATTTATTGATATCCACAGCATTATTAGATTTCAACTATTACAGGAATGCCGCCCCTTTACTGTTTATATTTCTGTGGAATAAAATCCAATTATAAATAACTTCACTACGTCTATATTATTTTATTTTTAAATAACAAGCCTCAAATTGGAGATTCCTCGTAACATAAAGTACTATTAAATTGATATTGTTTTTCAAAAATTTATAATGTTGCTACAAAGTGGCTCGTTTGTTGGTAAAAACCCATCATACAGTTTTGTGAAATATAAATTTAAAATTATTATTCCCACAGAACTATTAGAAGGAGGATATTATGAGCGAAAATATTAAAACTTATGAAGCTGAAGGTATCAAAATATATTGGAAATCCAATATTTGCAAACATGCAGCAGAATGTGTAAAGGGATTGCCCAGTGTATTCAATACCCAGAAAAGACCTTGGGTATCACCACAGAATGCAACAGCTGAAAAAATCATGGAAGTGATTGATCGTTGTCCAAGCAGAGCACTTACTTATGAGCAAAAATAAACAGAACTAAAAAAGTTAGGAGAATGTGGAAATGACTGAAATTAAAATGGGCAAGAATGAATTCTATATTGAGGAATCTAATGAAATTATTGCAAGAATTCAATTTATCCCAAGCGGAAAAGATGTAAGTGGAAGAAATTTAATTATTGTAAACCATACAGTTGTATACGATGGACATAATGGTCGTGGATTGGGCAAAGAATTAGTAAACAAGATAGCTGAATATGCAAGAGATGAAAACTTATATATTATTCCTGTATGTCCTTACGCAAAAAGTGTTCTTGAAAGTAAGGAAG
>NZ_JBALSN010000630.1:0-3851 GCF_036966985.1 Neobacillus drentensis
GTGATATTCTATTCCTTGTATGCGCTCCTGATGGGTGTAAACATTAAACCCGTTAGCTCGGATAAAGCCAACTGCTGTAATTCCAAGTTCTTCTGCTAAATCTATAGCAAGATTGGTAGGGGCAGATTTTGAAAGAATAATCCCTACACCTATTTTGGCTGCTTTTAGTAACACCTCGGATGAAATTCGGCCACTGAAAGCTATGATTTTATCTTTTAGAGGTATTCGGTTAATCAAGCAATAGCCAAATAGTTTATCCAGGGCATTATGTCGGCCGATATCTGTTCTTGCTGCCACAATTCCATCCTTCGTACATAAGGCTGCATTATGGACCCCGCCGGTCTGTTGAAAATGTGAAGAACTTTCCTGCATTTGCTTCATTAACTCACGGCACTGTTCCGGTGTAACCGTCATTCTTGTCATCACCGTTTTAGCGGTCTTTACATCGTTATGAAAGTAAAATTGCCGTCCTTTTCCACAACAAGAACCAATAAATCTTTTCGAATGGAAATCTTTTTGGATTGAATGTTTATTAACTAAATCGACATAAGCAAAACCCTTTTCTTCATCGATGTGGAATGAGTGAATATCTTGGTAGACTCGGATCACACCTTCTGAAGCTAGAAAACCAACCACCAATTCTTTCAGTTCAGATGGGGTACATACCATGGTGGCAAACTCAGTTCCATCTAAAATAATCGTTAAGGCAGATTCAACTGCAATGTCATCCTCTTCCTCTATGAAGTTATGTCCATTGTACTTGACAATACTTTGAGAAGTAGTAATTTCCTTAAACAAATTCGGTACCCCTTTCCATGGATATTTTTGCCCTTAACCAACTTCTGTTTCAAGATCAGCAATTGGCTTTTCTAAATATTGAGTATCTTTCCGTGCATGATATCGCTCTGCTTTTTCCACATTAACGGTGATGTTGTAATCAGGAATGCCTGCAAATTTCTCATAACGACCGCGCGGCAGCAAGTAGTTTCCTTCTGGGAAATGAACTTCTAAATTTCCTTGCGCAATATCAACAAACTTAGCCGTACCTTGGAAGACGCCAAAGCCATTATAAACAACAATTCCTTCGCCTTCAGCAATGCTTAATTTTTGTCCATCCACAGGACTCATTAATACATCATAACGACCTGCACCGTTTAACGGATCGACTTCTTTATATACCATCGAGTTAAACTGCTTCCCACGGCGGGATGTAATAATAAATTGTTCAGGCTTTTTATTTAAATCCGGAATATCAACCTGAATTAAAGTACCTCTGCCATCCGGAGTTGGACAAATTCCATCTTCACATAACCAAGCGCCACCCCACTGGAACACGTCTCCTTGCTTTTTCAAATGCTGGATTCCGTCGTAATCAGGGTTTGCCTTGGCAATTTCCTCACGAATGGCCTGACCGTCTGCAAAATCAACCAATTGGGCTGTTTCTGGTTTCACACGCTTCGCAAGGTCCAGATAAATCTTCCATTCCGCACGTGCCTCTTCAATCATGTTTTTGTTACCAGTAATTTCAGGAGAAAAGTAAACCATCCGCTCTGTTGATGTACTCGTGCCGCCTCCTTCTTGCTCATAACGCGTTTTCGCTGGTAAGACGATGACGGCTTCTTTTGCATCAACTAACGTCGATGTGTTTAAAATAATATCTTGATGGACCCGAATCTCCAGTTCGGATAAGGCTTGTTCAATAAAATCTGGGTCTGGCATCGTTTCTAAGAAATTTCCGCCAGATAGGTAATATAATTTCACTTTCCGCTCATGATCTTCTGGAAGGACAATGTTTTCTAGTGTGACGCCAACGATATCACCCTGCCAGTTTGGAAGGTCAAATCCCCAAAGCTTTTCGATTCGTTCTACATTTTTTTCGTCCCAGCCTCCGCCAGGTAAAACAAACGGGTCTGCCCCCATTTCTCCGCTGCCTTGCACACTTGAGTGTCCACGGAACGGCATAAGACCCGCGTGCTTTCGCCCTAAGTGTCCACGCAGGAGTGCCAGGTTTGCGACTTGAGAGATATTGTCTGTCGCAAAAGAGTGCATCGTCAGTCCAAGTGCCCACGCATATACCGCGTTTTTGCTGTTTGCTAGAAGTTCAGCTAATTCAATAATTCGTTCTTTTGAAACGCCTGAAGACTCGATGATATCTTCCCAAGATTGTTCTTGGACTTTTTTCTTCAGTTCTTCTTTGTCCATATAAGAAGATACACGGTCGTCTCCAAATGCTTTCTTTGCTCCTTCAGCAATGAATGCGCCAAGACGGCCAAACGTTAAAACATGATCAATAAACTCAGGCTTGATGTACTCCCCTACTTCAAAANNGCTTAATGATTCCATGCATAAAGGCAATATCCCCGCCGATGTTGACTTGATAGAAGTCATCGGCAATTTTTGTTCCGAATAACGCGGACTCAGGGTTTGAAGGAATCCAATACTGGTCCATGGCTGGTTCGCGGTATGGGTTAACCACAATGATCTTGGTCCCTTTTTTCTTTGCTTCAAGCATATACTTTGAAGATACAGGTGATGAGTTCGAAGCGACACTTCCCCAAAATAATAAGACATCTGTTCCAATCCAATCTAGATAATTGGATGTAGAAGCCCCCACACCAATGGAACGTTTTAAAGCTGTTTTACTGGGAGCGTGACAAATACGGGAAGCGTTATCAATATGATTGGTCCCAAGAAAACGCGCAACTTTGGCCGCAACATAATAGCTTTCGTTTGTAATCCCTCGAGCGGTTAAATAAAAAGCATATTGTTTCGGATCCAACTTTTTCATTTTTTCTGCAATGAGATTCATTGCGTCATCCCAAGTAATCCGTGAAAATTTACGTTCCCCTTTGCGTCGAATCATTGGATAGGGAATCCGACCCAGCTTACGAAGTTCAGTGCTATCATATTTCTTTAGTTCATCAATGTCTGCATGCAGAATTTCAGGTTGAATCGCAGGCATTGTATTTAGCCGAAGGACATTCAAACGTGTGGTGCAAACGTGTGGACCATCCAATGTTTGGTCATATAACCCAGATACACCAAGTGCACAACCGTCACAAACCCCTTTCGTTATAATCCGTGTAGCATAGCCGATATTATCTTTATTATCCCAAGCGATTTTCATCGTATCGCGGATATGCTGTGGTTTAATCTTTCCTAAACCAAAAGGAATTGGACTTACCCAGTATTTAGGAGCTGGTAACTTTGCTTTTTTTTGTGGTCCAGGATGTTGTGTTTTCCCCATTTTCATTTCCTCCTTAATCATGTCAATTGCTATTTTTCCAATAAAAAACCACCTAAGACTATATTCATCCGATAAAACGGACAAATTGCTCTAGGTGGTTAGTCTTTAACAGGGTCGCTGTCAAGTGCCAACAATATGTAGTTGAATGATGTTTCTATTGAAATTAACTTTTTACGTTAAACTTTTCCTCAATATCTTGATCAAACACGAAGATTGACATCCCCATGTCGTCTTCAATATCAATATCCACAAAGACACGAATGAATTTTGCACCAAGTAGTTCTTCCATTTCCTGAGGATAGTTTTTTTTATAAATCTCCTTGACCATTTCAGTACGAGCAGATCGTAACATTTGTTTCCCATCTTCAGCTGAAGCAATAAATTTTTCAATGGGAGATAAATTTCCTTCTAATTCACAAATTGCCCAGTTCTTACAAAACTTTGTTCGAACTTGACTAGGGCCTTTACCCATATGACGTTTTCTATAGGCGCGAACAATGTTACTAAATTCTGCTTCATATTTATTCACATGACTCAACTCACTTGTTTTACTCAATGTTATCACTGTGTTAATGATGTTTATACTATAAGTATACTATATAAC
>NZ_JBALSN010000631.1:0-5067 GCF_036966985.1 Neobacillus drentensis
CAAATCTAAACCTATTGGAATTAAAATTGTTACTTATTCGTAAAAAGAAAGAAGGATTTATCTTTTTTACAGAATCTATGAGCAGCATATTAATTGATCAATCCTTTATTATTTGTTTATCTCAAAAAAGGTTACCTGGTCAATATAATGATGCATTTCCTGTATCTCGTTCGCAGACAAAAACTAAACCTTCATTTGATGAATTAAAAAATATTTACAAAGAATATCATCAAGTAAAAGAGGTACCATTAAATATTGATTTTTCATCATTTTCCATATATAAAGCTGAAAAATGGTTTTGGTTTTGGAATGAGAAAGAAATATAGTAAAAGGGGATATTCTGAACTGAAAATAGGCACAAGAATTATTTAGAGTAAGTAATTTCAATGCAAATGCAAGGTGAAGATGTTGGTTTAGATGCCGTTTATATTCATACTCCTAATTCTAATGAAGATAATTTCCTAAAATAGAAAATTTAAACTGGAATTGCACAACCCCTAAATCTCTCAAGGTTTTAATAAACCTGGAGGAATTTAATATCGGACACTATCCTTCAACTATACCTTTGCCGAAATTAAATTTCACAAAAAGATGGCTTGTCCGATATATATCAAGGCTTTGCCAACCTTTCATATAATGAGTCCTCTTCAATCCTAAAATCTGTTTCGGTAAGAGGGTAGGAACGCTGATTGACAGTTCGGTATTGGGGTGGTTTCTCTAGTAATTTTACAATAGTAAAAAAAGACCTTTCCGAATAACTGAAAAGGTCTTTTAAAATTGTAAAATAATAGGTGAAATAATATTCATTTTTAAATGAAAATTATACAATAGAGGATATATAAAAACATAAATTAAGTCTAATTAAGGGAGTTGCGAAGCAGTGATAATTACTCCTCAAAAAGTAACGGTCCGATGGAACGGTGGAAATCGAAGACATTTTGAATCATTAGGTTATGTATATACCAAAAGAAATGACGCTTTTGAAGTAGATGTGTATGAGTTATCGGAGGGTAGTAATTATGAAGTAAGGGTAGTTTGCGATTTTTGCCATAAAGAATTCCCGTACCCATACAGCAAATACCTTCGAGCTTCTAATAATAGGGTTGGAAAAGTTTCTTGTTCTTTCAAAGAATGCCAAAAACAACTAAAAACAGAAAGCACCAATACGCTTCGTTTTTCTTATCAGGAAGTAAAGGAGTTTTATGAGCAACATGGTTGCGAGTTACTGGAAGATGAATACAAAGGTTATACGGTTCCCATGCGTTTTAGGTGTCATTGCGGTGAGGAAAATGAAAAAACCTTTGAACGTTTCAAATTGCGAAGCACGCAATGTACGAAATGTGCAAACGAACAGCGGATCAAAGAAAGCAGATATAGTTATGATGAAGTGTACCTTTATTTCAAAGAGCATGGTTGTGAACTATTAGAAGAGACGTATTTTAATAATTCACAACCTCTACGGTACATCTGCGAGTGTGGAAACGAATCAATGATCCGATTTGACAACTTTCGATTAGGTAATCGTTGTGTAACCTGCGGAAATAAAAAGAGAGCTGAATCGAGAAGACATACCTATGATTATGTAAACCAAGTATTCGAAGATGCAGGATGTAAGTTAATAGAGAAGCAATATATAGATGGACATGCACCCATGAGATATATTTGTGTGTGTGGAAGAGAGGATAAAAAAACCCTACAAAAATTTTTATCGGGACAACGTTGCCGTTCCTGTTACTTAGATAACAACAGAGGTAAAAACAATTCTGCGTGGAATCCAGATAAGACTGATGAGGAAAGAGAGTTTGGTCGTATTTTAGAGGGGTATAAGCAATGGAAGAAGGATTGCTTAGAAAGAGATGATTACACTTGCCAGGTTTGTAATCAAAGAGGTAGGGATTTACACATCCACCACATTTTTAGCTATTCCTCATTCAAAGAACTTCGGATTGATCCGTTAAATGGAATTGTATTGTGCGTTGACTGTCATAAAGGGAAAGAGGGCTTTCATGGAATCTACGGCAACAAAGACACAACGCCCGATCACTTTTTAGATTTCTTAGTACACAAAGGTTGCTTGGATACACATAAACTGATAAGTAATAGGGTTCATACAATGGAAAGGGTTTTACTACAAAAGTAGATGAATTTCTTATCGGTTACTCACCTAACTGCCGTTACTGATATGCCTAAAGTCCACTGTTTTCAAGGTTTTTTTGGACATGCCCGATCAAAGATTAACTAATAAATATGACTCTCGGTTTTTAGTTGAGTAAAAAATTTTTTCTCGGTCCTTAGGATATCTTTTTACTTTCGTAAATTTATCAAGGGTGCAAGAGTTTAAGATCAAGCTGCCATTTCAGGCGGCTTTTTCTTTTTGAACTAAAGATGCAGTTTATAATGGAAAAAGGAATTTTACCAAAACCAGGTTAATAACATTAAGGATAATCATATGGGAATAAAATGTTGGAGTTAAGATTATAAGGATTTTAGCTTTAGATTGGAATCCTTTTTAAATTATTATTTCTTCGTTTTTTGAAGTGTATTAGCAGTATAATAGTATTGGTTTTTCTAAGATATATACAAAAAGGGGATAATTCATGAAGAAATTAACATACATATTTATGGCGTTTTTATTAGTTTTCCTTGCAGCCTGTTCATCAAATGAAACAACTGGCAAAGAGGAAAATGCTGAAACAAAGATAGAAGGGAAAAAAAAGGAACAGGGTGTAGCTGAGGCTAAAGAAAAGGCAGAAAAAACGAAAAGTGAAAGCGGAGTCAGTCCAAGCGTTCCTGCCACTAGTACACCAACGATAACAAGTGTTAATGGTGACTTTGACTACAATAAATATACACTAATTGTAGTAGATGGCGGAGATATGTCAGGTTCTAGAAAGCCGAATGTAAGAGTTGATGTCGGGTATGGCGACAGGGAATATTGGGCTTTTACAAATGAATACGGACAGCTAATTCGTGTTGAAGCCAAAAATATAATACTCCAAAATCCGAATACTGAACATGTTTTATCGTCTGGGAGATACTATTCTGATGAAGCAAAGGTTCCTGGTACAGAGAGTCAAGAATTAGATGAAGGGCATGTGATTGCTGACTCACTTGGGGGAGTATCTAACGCATATAACATTACACCTCAAGACAGCATTCTCAATAGGCACGGCGATCAAGCCTATATGGAAAAAGTGATTCGAGACGCAGGAGGTTGTACAGATTTCGTAGCAGTGATTCAATATCCAAATACTCAGACGCAAATTCCTAACCATTATAAATTCACTTACAAAATTCAGGGCAGAACCATTACAGATGAATTTGACAATGTAAACCCAGATGAAGTGAACAAAAATTTAGGGGAAACGACAGGTACGAGCAGTACCCCACCGAAAACAGACGATGGACCAACAAACGAAACGGTAAGTAGTAATGAAGATGTTAGTAAGGTGGATACCAATCATAATGGAAGTGTTACGATCGCTGAAGCCAAAGATGCTGGCTTTAAAATGCCAATTACGCGTGATTCATGGCTCTATAAATATATGGACGATCGGGATGGTGATGGACTAGTAGGTGAGTAAACAAATCGTCTATAATAAACATATAACACAAAAATGAAGAAAGGCTGCTATTTTTGGCGGCTTTTTCTTGTTGTACTAACGTAAGCAGGTTAGTTCAAGAAGGGAAAGACTATCCTTTTGGAGAAATTTATTATTAAAAGGGTGGTTTAAAGATGGAATTATATGAAAAAGTAGAAAAGGTAAAGAGTCGAGAAGATTTAATCAAATTCATAAAACACTTGAGAAGGGATTTACAAACTAATAGGGTAGAGTGGGAGAATATAACACTTGAAGATTATTTAGAAGCTATGGAGGCTTGGGTTAAGGATATGGAAGGTTATTATTCGAATACAAATCAACCTGTTCCTATACAACCGTCTTGGAAGACTATTGCCGACATACTATTTGCTTCAAGTAAGTATGAATGATATTCAACTAAAGGGTGCTTTAGCTTAAGTTGATGATCGCTGCGGCGGTCATTTCTTCTTGTTGAACTAACAGGCAGGTTAGTGTAATAACAAAATGGAAAACATTCTTTATCTGTACAGCGACTAGGAATTGTACCCAAAAAGTTTAATATAAATGAATGATGTACTATATTTTTGATAATAGTGGGTGAATTGGATGAGTCAAGATTTGGCGGATTTTTCAAATGATATTTCTTGGTTTTTTAGTGATAACGAAAAAATAGAAGTAATTGATGAAAAATCATTTATTTGTTTCTAAAGAATTTGAAGAAAAGTTCCCTTCCTTAACAAAACTACTTAAAAAAGCAAGAATTACAAAAATCAAATTTGAGAATCAAAATTATCAATTGTTTGGTTGGACAAACCAATCTTCCAAATCATTTGGTTGGCTTTGTTTAGTACCCAGAACAGAAGTTGAGATTGATAAGACACTTCATCCTGACCATATCCTCTTACTAAAAAATTTCGGTGGGATAACTGAAAGATGGAACGAACCTGAAGATACTTGGCTAATTAATTTAAATAACGCATTAACCTTTGAGGATACACAAATTGGATTTATTGGGTTTGAAGACTATTTTAATGAAATGTGTCGAGAAGAAGCGATAGAAGTAAAAGTAAAACCTGAAGAATTTATATCATTCGCTTTCGAAGCGAATGGAAATATTACAATGTACCACAAACAAACAGGCGAAGTTCTTATGTTTGCTGCTGACCACTTTTTTGATTTCATTACTCCATATGAAAACTATCCAGAATATACACTTTACAAAATCGACAATTGCAATACTTTTAGGGACTGGGTTGAAATAATTTCAGACCAATGGTTAAATCATATAAAAAATTAGATGGATAAAAATAAACCAAAAACAGTTTGACTATTGGTTGCCAAACTGTTTTTTTAGTTAATTTGGATGGTGTTTTTTTATAATTAAACCAAATACTTAAAAAGATTATTGTGAAGAAATGTACTTAAACTAAAGGGTGCTTGAGTTCAACAAAGAGTCGTAGCTGCGACTCTTTTTCTTGTTCCACTA
>NZ_JBALSN010000631.1:5144-5588 GCF_036966985.1 Neobacillus drentensis
ATATTTAAAAATTCACTAGTTTTTTTGATAAGAATTAGTTGTGCAAAATCAAAAATAACTGCAAAGTATGCACCGATAATACACATCAATAAGCCATCCTCTTCAAATGAAAAATCAAAAGGGTCTTGTATAAAACCGAACAATAATGGACCCAGGAATCCAAAAAGACTATGTAAAACCAATGAGGCAACTATTTTTCTACTACTTATTTTTTCTGTTATTTTTCCAATAACAAAAGATATTGGGATACCATAAATGAAAATAAACAAAAATGAAACATAAAGAATGAATGTAATAACAAACCCTGTCCCGATATTTAAGGAACTAGTTTCAAAAGGATTTAAAAAGTCCCATATTAGAAGGTATAGATATAAAAGCAAGTTACCTATCAACAAGGAAGATAAAGCTGAAAAGATTTTGATTTTTATCATATTTTTTATTTCT
>NZ_JBALSN010000632.1:0-2073 GCF_036966985.1 Neobacillus drentensis
CCAAATGTAAATATAGAAACTAATAAAAATCCTTCCCAACACGGAAAGGATTTTTTTCATTCATATCTAGTTCACCCAAACTGCCAAACACTATGACTCAAGTTTCCATATCGAAAGCTGCGATGCAGTAACTTCGCTTTTTGACTATCATCGGCAGCTCCCATTGCATAGAAAATTGGGATGAAGTGTTCATTTCCATAACGTGGTACAGCATATTCAGCATTAGGTGCAAGGGAATCATATTTAAATAATGACGCTAGGTCCCAATTATTTAAGTGCTGAGCCAACCAGTCATCAAATTCAAGAGCCCATTGATCAATTTCGTTATCTGCCCATTTCACTGCTCTGAGGTTATGCACTGTTCCTCCACTTGCAATGATTAATATATCATTCGCTCTTAAAGATGCTAAGCTTTTCCCAATCTTATATTGTTCTTCAGGTTTAAGGTTCGGATTAACAGACATCGAAATGACAGGGATATCTGCATCCGGATACAACATTCGAAGTACTACCCATGCTCCATGATCAAGGCCGCGTTTCGTTTCTACTTCAAATGGTATACCGTTTTTCGCGAACAAGTCCTTTATTTCTTGTGAAACCTGCTGGTCCCCTTTAGCTGGATATTTAATTGTGTATAATTCTGGGTCGAAACCGCCAAAATCATAAATGGTGTCATATGTGTCGACTTCACATACTTTTTGCATCGATGATTCCCAGTGCGCTGAAAACAATATAATTGCCTTTGGCCGAGGAAGGTTTTTTCCTAGCTGGCTTAGAAACTGAGTATACTCATTATTCTCAACAGCTAATAATGGTGCTCCATGCGCAATAAAAAAAGATGGCATCATATTTACGTCCCCCTTTTAATTATTTTAGCTTTTTGATAAAGAAGTAGTTTCTTCCTTCTGACCTTTGAAAATGAGTTGATCTAGTGCAAACATTTTACTACCATTAATCGCGATAAAAATAGCCATTGCTAGAAAAGCCAAATCTAATTCGTAACCAGCCATTTGTCCATTTCCTAAAAATCCAACAGCTAGTTTTACTTTAACGATTGCACCAATCATTAGTAACGATAATAGAGCTGAGACAATTTGACTGCCTAATCCTAGAACTAATGCAGCTCCACCAATCATTTCTACTGTTGCCACTCCATAGGCTAAAAATCCGGGTAACCCAATACTGTCAAACCAGCCAACGATATTTTCAATTCCACCTTGAAATTTAACTAACCCATGTACAAAAAACGTAATACCTAAAACCACTCTTATCAATAATGTACTAACTTCGAATTTTTTTAACATGATTATTTTCCCCTTTTATTATCATTATTTTTCTATTTTTATTTTTTCCATTAACCAGTTCATGAAATCCCAATGGTTATCCAATGAAACGGTGTGTCCTTCTTTGTAGGTTTTAAAGGTGACATCAGCCCCTAAACCACTAAAGTATTCATTATTTGTCAATCCCCAATCAAATGGAAGAACCTGATCCATCTCACCATGAGAAATAAACAAGGACAGTTTTTCAACTGGCTGGATCGCATATTCTTCTTTTACAAAAGCAGGAATGTATCCACATAGTGCAATAATCCCCTTTATTCGACTGCCCAATGTTAATCCAAGCGTCATCGACAATATTGCTCCCTGACTAAATCCAAGTAAGAACAATTGGCTCTCATCCAATGGATATTCCCCGCAGGCATAATCAATAAAACTTGTCAGTTTACGGATTCCTTCATCGAACACTTCCCGGTGCGGTTTTCCATATCCTTGAATCGTAAAAAACGCATATCCTGGTGGTTGTGGAAGATGACCATGGATACTAAAAATGTAAAAACGGTCTTCTAATCCGTTTACCAGTGACAGCATATTTTGTTCATTACTGCCAATCCCATGCATTAAAAACAACGCAGGATAAGTTTTTCCAGGTTCAGTCTGTGCTGGACGACGAAGCTCATAAATCATGGGTGAATTCATCCTATCATCCCTTCTTTTAAACAAACATTCCTAATATTATTAGGATGGCTGTTTTATGATTACTTAACCTTAGTTTAAATCGAGTAATTTGAAT
>NZ_JBALSN010000633.1:0-1297 GCF_036966985.1 Neobacillus drentensis
CCCCATGGTAGAACTTTAATCCAGCCAAAAAGGCCTGTTGCTCCTTTTGAGCGACCATATCTTTCAAATGTAGCAAATAACGAGAAAGCAGTCATTAACGATGGAATAATAACCATGAATGTTAAGATAACCTGTAAGAACTTCCAAGCAGGGTCAATCCCTGGCTCTGTTAATTGGTGGTGAAAACCAACCGGAATCGAGAAGAGCAGGAACAAAATAAATGACAATCGTGCTAATGAATCGGAGAAAATTTTCCCGCCGATAATTTTCGGGATAATCGCATACCAGCACATGTACGCAGGTAACAACCAAAAATATACAAGTGGGTGACCAAAATACCAAAATAAAGTCCGGCTTACTAATACATCAACAGTATCTACTAATCCAAGCGACCAAGGTAGTAATTGGAATAATACCGTAGCAGCAACACCTAATGTAGCAATAATCCACATAACTGTATTAATAACAGCCATAAAACTCAATAATGGACTTGGCTGACCTGGGTTGTTTTTCCGCCATTTCGCATATGTCATAATTTGAGCCGAACCATCAATCCAGCTGCCAACCACTACAAAAGTTAATCCTAAGTAAAAAATCCAATGTGCTTTAAGTGGAGCATAAAAAGTGTAAAGGACGGATGCTTCTTTAAGTAGAACCATGGTTGCAGCCATTAAGGTTCCTACTAACATCATCCAAAAACCGATCCAGCCAGTTCGGCGGGCAGCATTTGAATGACCGCCAGTGGTTCTGCTTACGGCAGCATATTGAAATCCCATAATAAAAAACGTGGTTAAAACTAAGCCCATTAACACACCATGGACGGTTAGGATTTGGTAATAATCAATGCCCCATGGAAGCTCCCATTTCCCGGAACGGACAAGGGTTTGTAATAGCCCCATTAAACCACCAAGTGCAAGAGCAGAGAAGGCGACAAAAAAATGCGCCATTGAAAGCTTTGCATCACGCGGGTCTACTTTTACTTTCTTTGTTATGGAGTTAGCCATTATTTTTTCACCTCAATCATCGAACTCATTAAATGGTGTCCAGCACCACAATATTCGTTACATACAATTAAATATTTGCCTGCCTTATCAAACGTTGTCGTATATTCACTGACATAACCAGGCTCTAGCATCATGTTAATATTTGTTCCAGCGACCTCAAAGCCGTGGACTACGTCTTTTGTTGTGGCAATAACTTTCACTTTTGCTCCAAGTGGTACTTCCACTTTTACTGGATTATAAGAGAAGGCAGAAGCAACATAGACCAATTCATAATCCCAACCTTTGCCTTCAAC
>NZ_JBALSN010000634.1:0-3816 GCF_036966985.1 Neobacillus drentensis
AAGAAACCAGACTGTTTTTGTAGAAAGGTGGTTTATTTCCTGCGGAATTATCAAATCTGTTTCGACAAACTTCTTGCCTCCTTTGCAGGTAGAACGCTTATCCATCAGTACATGTAGCAGTTTCAAACAAACGTTTGAATAGTATAGCCTATTTGGAATTTGGTCGAAAGGGAGTCGCTTCGTGGCGGGAGTGGTTTAAATGCTGTTTTTCGACTACTTTTTGTTTATTTTTCAACAATTTATTAATGGACAGGGTGGGACTAATTCAAATTTATCAAGGGTTGAACTGAAACTAATCAAACGTTTAATTAGAAGGGAAACTGGGCGAATTTTGTCATGGATAGGCTATTCGCTAATTTATTTAATTGCTATGGGATATTGGGAAGAGGTTGAAATTATTAAAATAATGGGGAACAAATTGCATTGGTGAACCAGTGAGGACTGTAGGTTGATGAAGAAAATAAAGCAAAAACAAGGACTGATAAATAAATTCATCAGTCCTTGTTTTTTAAACGATGTTATACGTATTGTTTGGTCCAAAGTATATGTTTTTGAGTGTAATCAACGTTTTCTGGTGCTCTGAGTATGTTCCACCCTCATGCCACTTAAACCCATTTCCATAATCCCCCTTATTGGAAAGGATATTCATGCTACTTTCTACAAAAAAATCATCGTCGCAAATAAATAATTTATAATGAGAATTGACTTTCCCAAATTGCAACTTGCCTGTATGTCTCTTCTTTGTATATTTCCTCTTTAAGTCCTGAACCACTTGAGCAGTTCTTTCGCCTCTTTGATCATTCTTAAAGGAAGATGAATTCCCATTAATTCCAAATAATATTTTTATATTTACACCATTCGTCAGTAATTTTTCAAACCGTGTTTCCATTTCAGAATCTTTTACTACCCAATCGGATATCCAAGGGCTGATGATACATACTTCATGCTTTGCTTCATCTAAGGCACGGTAGAAATAATGCTTAATTTCATGATTTTGGATATGTCTCATATCAATAGAATGATCCATCTCTTTCATGTTTTCCATCAGAAGTTCTCTAATCACGTCGATAGTGGCTAACTCATTGGATTTCTCTTTTATTTGTTCAAGAGAAGTCTGTATATCCTGTTGTGTTTTATTGTTTTCTACCATATTGGTTATAAGCATTTCCATTGAGCTTTCCACCATTTTTATTTCATTTTCGAGTACAGTGGTGAGTCGATCAAAGTTTTGGTCCATTTGTTTTTGGTTCATCTTCCAAAAATCTACCATATCTTTCGTGATGCTCATTCGGATCCTTTCGATAACCGCGTCGTCTATACCATAGGATTTATTATGGCCATCATTTTCAATCCTTTGAAGGCGAGTTTGAATGTCCGCCAATGAATTGTCAATTTTTTTAGCAACAATCATCAATAATTCTTCTTGAGAATGCAGGTCAGGACTATATTTTCTCTCGGTAAGGGATTGACCTGGAAGATTCCTGTTTTGTCCTGCTAAGCTTGTTTCCGGAAGTGAGTCTGCTTCTTTTTTAAACATCACTTTTATGATGGAACTTAAAATGAAAAAGATGGCAATTGTTCCAAGAGAGTGAGAGAGAATGTCTATAAAGATAGCTGATAAACCAAATATTGCCCCGATACCGCTAAGTAAATAAGGATTAACCTCGTTGGTAAGATTATTTACTTTACTAAACAGAAGTAAAACTAGAATCAACAGTACCGGAATACTTATGGAATAAAATAAAAAGGGTGATAGGAACGATGATATTAAAACCGTTAATCCTGCAACGACGTAAATTATTAATTCAGACATTTTGCTTCTCCTACTAGTCTAATCCACAAGGACTTTATCAATAATTATTTCTAATTCATCTTTATAAACATCAACCATGCCGAGAACACTAATTTCAAATTGGGCCTTTTCTGCATTAAGTACACGGGTTTTTCTGCCTGCTATTTCCTGTGAGTCTGCTTTAAATAAAACAGTCTTTATATTTTTTCCTCCAGCTGAAAGCTTAAAGTATAGATGCCCATTTTTTTCAGAAACATCCGTTACCTGTCCCCTGGTAATCACCATTTTTCCCCTATCAGCTTCCGATATCGCAGATAATTTTACAGTGCTAACGCTCGAATCATCGCCTTCTTTTATGATCGTTAAGTCATTTAGCGAGTTTGGAATGATTTGTAGTCGATTCTTGTAAACAGTGACTTTTCCTTTCAAGTTAACTTCAGAATTAATAGGATACTCATCTGGATTAGGATGGAGAGAGCTAAATAATGGAATTTCTAGTTCTTGCCCAGTTTCTTGCACTTTTAAAGTAATAAAAATATGCCCTTGTGGGTGTGTATATTTTGAAATAATTTTTCCTGAAATTGTCTTCAGCTGGCCTTCATCTTTTTCATTAATTCTTGTAATGGGATTGGTGGGGACGATGTCTTCTTGCTTCGAAGGAATTATTTCAATTTCTCCATTAAATTCATCGACATTACCAGCAAATTGAAATTGATTGCCTGTTACAAATGTATCAGTGTTTATATTCTTATCTGCAAAAATTGGAATGAGAATTTCTCCGCTAGCATCCTTCACCGTAAGGAATACGTGACCATTCTTGTGGTCTTTATGGTTAATAATTTCACCCACAATACTCACCGTTTCTCCTACCATACTTTTATCAATGGATTGGATACTGATGGTTTTATCGTTCTGATTGGAGACGGTGGTGGATGTTGCAGCAACCCTGGTATCTGCAGGAGTAGTGGATGCCGTTTCTTTAATAGCGGGTTTAGTATTCTCTGAACTATCCTTCGAAAAGAATCCTTTTTGATATAGGACCGCTCCAGCAAAACCAATCCCTATAATAATAATCCAAATGAGAAACTTTAATTGACTCTTCATTGTATCCTCCTAGAAAATCCAATATATATATAATTTATTTTATCACTTAGAATAATACTTTTAATAGAAGAATAATAGAGAGTGGATTGCTTTTTTTGGAAGCTTCCAATAAAAATCGATAAAGTCTAATCAAACGTTTGTATTGTGATGAAAAGATGAGAGATCTAGGGGGTCAGACCCTCAATCAAGACTCCTTTTTATAAACTGAAGGTGTTAATCAGTCTCCAATTAAAGAAACTTCTTTATCCTCAAGTTTTTCTCAAAGTATATGCACCGTAATCTCCTATGTTATGATATTATATAGGTATATTTTACCAATAATATTCACGTGGACTTACACATTCCTACATGTTTTGATGTTAATCAATCGTAAGGTTAGATTCGTTACAATTTGGTTTAAATCAATCACTTTGATGATTGAATTGCAAAAAATTGTAAAAGTAATAAATGAATATAGTAATCTCTTAAACTCAACTAATAAAGAACAACATTAATTCTGAAAGGAAGGATGAAATTTGCAGGAAGCGATATATGAAGGAAAGGATTTTAATCTTACTCTATACTTAGAATCCAAGACTAATATAAAAGCTGAAATAGAGCATTTAAAGAAACGTGCTGATAAGGGAGCCTTTTGTTGTCCATATTGCAATGAAACCTTAATTCTAAGATCAGGTGAGATCCGTGAAGAGCACTTTTCACACCGTCATTCTAAATCATGTGAAATTTCAACCGCAAGTGAGGTATATCATAAGCAGATCAAGAGAGAATCAAAAAAACATTCTGTTATTAAGGACATTATTTACAATGAATTAAAGTTACAAGAGAGAGTCAATGATAATCTTGAAGTAGATTATGGATTTATAACAAAAGCAGCTGAAAAATGGAAGTACTACCCTGACATTATTGAAAAAACTAAAGAT
>NZ_JBALSN010000635.1:0-6051 GCF_036966985.1 Neobacillus drentensis
TCGAACTACCAGTGATTATCATGTTACTAACAAGTGTTGGAGTGCTGAACCCCTTTAGATTGCAAAAGATTCGAAAATACGCTTACTTTGTCCTAATTTTAATCGCGATCTTCGTCACCCCGCCGGATTTTCTATCAGACATTTTGGTAGTCATCCCTCTGATTTTCCTCTATGAATGCAGCGTCCTATTATCGAGGGTCGTTTATCGGCGAAAACAACAATTGAATCTAGCTGCGTAAAATGAACAAAAAGTCTTAGACAATGTGCTAAGACTTCTTTTTTACGAACCTGTCCCTCATCTTTACCTATATAAATATCAATATAAGTCAAAAAGAAAAGATGTAAACTAGACATCTGGTCCGTTTACATCTTTTAATAGATTCATAGAAAGTTTAAATCTTCAATCCGTGGCGCTCAAATGCTGCTGCTTCAAGAACAGACATTCCATTACGCTCAGCAAACGCAACCAGCTTGTCAGAAACTTGTGGTGCAAATTGCTTTGAAGGAGCAGCGTAGGACATTTCTCTTGCACGTGCCGCGTTGTGGCGCTGGAAAGGACCCCAGATGGCAAAGGTTTTGCCCGGGCTTTGAATATTGACAAAAAGCGTGTTACCGTCAGGCGAGAAGGTAGGGCCTGTCATTTCAGATCCATTGAGACGATTGTAGGCAAAAGGATAGATTTTGCCTTCAGGTGTAATTCCCATAAGTCGGTCGTCACCTGCTCCATCTTCTACGAACCATAGGTCGCCCCATGGAGTCATGGCAATATTATCTGGAGACTCCATGTCTTTTGCATCTGTTGCTTCATAGAAAAGCTCCAAGGTGTTAGTGTGTGGAATATAGCGGTAAATGCGTCCAAGATTTTTTTCTCCAGCCGAGCTGTCATCAAACCAAAAGACACCAGCTTGGAAGAACGCTCCCTCTAACTTTTTGAATTCAATACAGCCTTTTGCCTTGGCATCCTCGCGGCATAAATGAGGATCTAGTTCCTTCCAGACAATCTTAAATGTTTGTCCTGTTTTAAAGGTACTTGCCGATGGGCCAGCTACCTCTTCAATTGCCGCCGCATAAAGCTTGCCGCCTTTTTGAAGAGCACCTGGCTGTTGGGTGGTGTCATTTGGGATAAAACGGTAGAAATAACTTGGGGATGCATCCTCAGTTAAGTAAACGTATCCTGTCGCTGGATCAATCGCACAGGCTTCGTGAGAAAAGCGGCCCATATCCTTAATTGGGGTTCTCGACATTTCGTTCTCCGGCTGCTGCGGATCCACTTCGAATACATATCCATGTGTCGCAGTTCGTGTTTCTTCACAAGTCAGCCAGGTACCCCAAGGTGTCGCTCCTCCGGCACAATTTCGAATGGTACCTGAAGAGGTTACATATTCTTTAATGACATTTCGATTTGGCCCTACAACTAGAGCAGTTGTACCCCCTGCAGATGCGGCATCATATGGCTTGGTGCCAATCACCGGATTTGCTGCACCATTGCTTAATTCATGATTACGAACAAGAATGGTCGTATTGTTAGGTCCTTCAAAAGCTGCCATTCCATCAAAGGCGCCAGGGATTTTTCCGCCATTTGTCAGTTGACCGCCCTCTTCAGAGATAATTTTGTAATGGAAACCTTTGGGGAGATCGAGAATTCCATTCGGATCCAGTACCAAAGGACCATACCCGCCAAAACCGCTCGTTGGATTATTAGTCGTATCCGCAAATGCTTTTGAACCCAGTGCTAGCACTCCTGTTGATCCAAGGGTAAGGGCGAGCGTACTCATTCCACCCACTTTTAAGAAATTGCGTCGATTCATGCCATTATTAGATACTTGATTTTCCATAAAATCAATATTCCTCCTCATTTATGCTTTGTCTAACTATTTTTAGTTTAACTAGCAATCTTTAAGGATTAATGGATATTATGTAAGAATTAAGTAAATAAGATTAAAGAATTGTAATAATACTCCGCAGGAGCTAAATAAACGGACTTTAATAAATAGTGCTAGATTGTTGATTTCCTCTACTAATGTGTCCCTCTGACATCTAATATAGTGTTGGTTACATTCTTTTTCACAAATGATGAATTGTTGATTTTTTCTTGCAATTTTTCATAATATAGGTCCTGGTCGATAGGCAATCCTACCGTTTCGTTTAACCAGGAGGATAAATAGATGGCATTTGAAATCTCGAGTGCTTTCACGCCCTCTTCACCTGGTGAAAGTAAGGGTGAATTCTTAACAATTGCATCAATCCAGTTTTGAATAATGGCTGCATGATTGGCGTTATCACTTTTCACAGGAATTTCAACTTTTTGGAAATCTGGCTGGCCGAATCCGCCTTTATAGGAAGAATTAAACTCACGCTCAGATTGTGTTAATTGGTAAAAAACAAGTTCCTCATTTTCGACAACTATTTTTCCACGGTCTCCAACAATCTCATAGCGATTTGTACCTGGTGCTTCTCCAGTCGAAGCAATAATGACACCTGTCGCTCCATTTTCATATTCCAAAAATGCAGTGACGTCATCCTCCACTTCAATATCATGATACTTTCCAGAACTGCTCATTGAACGAATGCGCTTTGGCATATACCCAGTTGTCCATTGCAAAACATCTATTTGGTGAAGTGCCTGATTTAATAAAACACCTCCGCCTTCTCCGTTCCATGTGGCTCTCCATTTACTCGAATCATAATAGCTTTGTGGGCGATATATATCAGTAATAATCCAATTAATCCTTTTTAATTCCCCTAGTTGGCCTGATTGAATAAGGTCTCGAATTTTTTGATAAAGCGGATTTGCCCTTTGATTATACATAATGCCGAACATTTTCCCAGAAGTTTTCGCTGCAGCATTCATTTCCAGTACATTTTTTGAATAAACGCCAGCTGGCTTTTCGATAAGGACATGAATCCCTTTTGCAAAGGCCCTTTTGGCTAATTCTGGATGACTGTAATGTGGTGTTGCAATCAGTACAGCATCGATTCCCGATTCATTGAAAAAGGCCTCTTCCTCCTTGAAAATTTTTACATCTCCATTTGTATTACCTTTAACCCATGCTATTCGGCTTTCATTACTGCTGCAAACCGCCGTTAACACCGCTCCTTTAATTTGGCCGCTTGTCAACATTTGAACATGTAAACTCCCCATATTTCCTATCCCGATTACACCAACTTTAACTAAACTCATCTAAATCCCTCATCGATTTTTGACGTATTGTTTAACCGATTATATAAAAAAAAATTTGGATATTTTCATTAATTTTGTGAACAGTGAATTCACTAATTAACCACATTGTGATACACTTGTATCATATAATGGTTAATTTCATAATAATGAGCGTTTAAATCATTTGTCAATAGATAACACACTTTTGATACTTTCAGCTGTTAGTATAAAATGAATAAAAAGGTGGAGGAGTACATACCCATGAACAACGATAAACAAGAACAAACTAAAATATCTAATGTTCAGGTGATCTCTCGTGCGGCTAAAATCTTGAGGGCTCTTAGGGTTCATCCAAAAGGAATGAGCTTATCGCAAATTGCCAAAGAGGTGGGCATGGCCCGGTCTACGGTTCAAAGAATTGTTATGACACTTGAACAGGAGAGGTTTGTGGCGGCAGCTTCTATTAATGGCGGTTACCGGCTTGGACCTGAGATCGCCATGCTGGCTTCAGCTGTTCATAGTGATTTAAGAGAAGAAATCAGACCATTTTTAGTAAAACTTTCGCAGCAAGTCAATGAAACGGTAGATTTATCCGTTTTGGATAACGGGAAGGTCCTTTTTGTCCATCAAATTATCGCTCCACATCCGTTACAGGCAACTTCCCAACCCGGTGCATCTTTCCCTTTACATTGCACGGCAAACGGAAAAGCCATTCTTGCCTCCATTCCTATAGATGATGCGGCGAAACTGTTACCAGAGCACCTGCAACATTATACTGTTCATACCATAACGAGTCGGGATGAATTGTTAAAGGAGTTGGAAGTTGTTCGTAAAAAAGGAGTTGCATTTGCAAGGGAGGAGCACATTGAAGGGATTTGTGCCGTAGGTGCGTCTATTAAGGACGTTATGGGGAATTTAAGTGCTGTTTCGATTCCGCTCCCATCTACCCGCTTTTATGGCAATGAAGAAAAGCTAGCGGCTGCCCTACTCGAAACTTGTAAGACTATCAATCATTACTTTAAGAACAAAAAATAGTGACTGTCACCTTTCTACATATAAAATTTTTTTATTTGAAACTATAATTTTATATCATTTTATTTTTTTCTATTATTGAATTATCATTGGTATGAGCAAATGAAAGATTACTTTTTTAAATTCTAGAGTGCGGATTTCATCATGCTAAATCATCCTAGAGGTTAAACATAGCTTATATATCTTTAGCCAAGTCTGTAGGACAGAAATGATTTTCAAAAATAGGAGGAATTTTTTATGTGGATAATCACTCTTTATTTAGATTCAAATATTTCTATGTTTGAATATGAAACTGAAGATGCAGCAAGAGAGGCTCTTAAATATATGAAGGGTAGTAAAATTTTATCCGAAGTTGTATACTTCAATGATCCTTGTTTCCAGCAGGAAGCAGCTTAAAATATTTAAAATAGGACAAGTTGTTAGTTGTCAATTGACCTACTAACGACTTGTCCTTTTTTTATCTGTTTTCTATACCACCATGCCTTCTTCCGGAATAAATGCCTGCCTTCCTAATTGATTGTTCTACAGCGTACTGAAAGCCATAAATAATGATTGCTAAGAATACACAAATAAAATACCAAGTAGCATGTTTCATCTTTATAAACTTGACAATTCCGAATTTTCTTCCTATGTAAGGTAAAGGAAAAGCATTAATGACATCCAATACCATATTTGTAAGTAAGTACTTGGGGAAATTCCCAAATGTTAATTTAAAAATCCAAAGTGTTGCTACAAAATAAGGACCCAATATATATGTGAAATCGATAGGACCAGGAGAGATAGGATTTTTCGTGATCCACCATTTTTTCCTATAACAAATTAGATTAAATACGCTCAAAACTAAATTGACAAAACTTGCTACAGGTAAAAACCTAAAAAAACTCCTTTTTCCCATAAAAGGAACGGTAAGCCACGGAAGGATTAATGTGGCTAAAGAGAATGCGACTTTCGTTTTATACTTAACCATCGAGTTCCACCCTTAAAAAAATATTTTACAGTAATAATTTCCATGAATATATAATTTATCCCAACCAACCAAAATATACATAATTTAATACTTTTCCACTTGACTTGTGTTTACTAGATTCGTTTTTTCTTAATATTCCATACTAACGAATCAACCCCAGTGGAGAAATGAGCGATTGGATTAACTTGAGAAAGTTCAAAATGAAATGGAGAAAAAAGAGTATTCTCGACTATCTGTATTTCTGCTTTTTGCAAAGGCCAAGGCAGATGGTGTATTTCACCGCAATAAACGTTGACTCCATCATTCGAACTATAGAGGCAATACCGCTCAGTGAGCCAATGATCTAGTGTCCCTTCCTTTGGAAAATAAACCTCCGATACCGGAACGTAAATCCCCTTAAATGATATAGGAGTATTAAATTTACCATTCCGACTGGTATGAAAATGAAAGGATTGTCCTTCTTTTTGAAAAGAAATTTGTGCCGAATAATAGGGTAAATGAAACCATCTTTTTGCAATCTTTAATGAAGCCCAATTCTCAACATCAATAGATAAAAAATAAATACCGGGTTTTCCATCACATGTAACATATGTCCTAACATTTATTTCTGGAAATTTGGGTGTCAGGGAAATAGAGGATAATCCACGAGGATAGATTCCCTCTAAAACAAATACAATGACACCTAACCATGCAGAGCCATTAAAAGTATCAATTTGTAAAGAAGAAGGAATATGCGGCCGTAGTATTTTAAGTGGAATTGGCCAATGTAAAAATAATATATTTCTCCAAGTTTGCCGCATAATCCAGTATTTTGATGGTAATGGCCAAGTTCGATGACCAATATCATTCATTATATTCATCCAATAATCCCCCTGTTTTTATATGTATATAG
>NZ_JBALSN010000636.1:0-2187 GCF_036966985.1 Neobacillus drentensis
AATTAGGAAATTTTTCTTTATTATTCAAGATGATTTTATTTACTTTCTCATTCTTATCAAACAACAGGCCAATTCGATATCCAGGCTTAATTTCAATTATTTCTGGGTCTTCCCCTGCCATACGGACAAATCCGCCAATCGGTAGTAAGCGAATGGTATAAGTCGTCTCCCCTTTTTTATGAGAAAATACTTTTGGCCCAAACCCTATGGCAAATTCACGGCATAAAATACCTGCCCTTTTTGCGAAAATCAAATGACCTAATTCATGAAAGAATACAAGTGCGCCAAAAATCACAATAAAGGCAATAACTGTAGTCAAATTAAAACCACCTTTTTTTATAGAAGTGAATGTACATACTCTCTTGTTTCTGTATCTATCTCTTGGATAGCTGCTAAGCTAGGGTGATCCACGATTTGGTGAGTAGTTAATGCCTTTTCAATCAAATCTTCAATCTGCAAGAAATGAATTTTTCCGTCTAAAAACGCTGCAACGGCCACTTCATTAGCTGCATTTAATACGGTAGGCATCGAGCCTCCTTTTTTTCCTGCCTCGTAGGCAAACCCTAGACAGCGGAATCTTGCCACATCCATTTCCTGAAAATGCAATTTCCCAATGCTTGCTAAATCCAAACGCTTTGATGTAGGCAATGCTAAGCGATCAGGATAGGTGAGTGCAAATTGGATGGGTACTCTCATATCTGGCGTACCAAGCTGGGCAATAATACTGCTATCATGAAATTCGACCATAGAATGGATGATGCTTTCTTTATGTAGCAATACATCAATCTTTTCATATGGCATATTGAAGAGCCAGTGTGCTTCAATTACTTCCAAACCTTTATTCATCATCGATGCTGAATCAATGGTGATTTTGGCACCCATTGACCAATTCGGATGGTTTAATGCTTGTTCAACAGTCACATTTTTCAATTCCTGCCTGGAAAGATTACGAAAGCTTCCGCCTGAAGCAGTTAGAATTAATCTTTCAATATTTTTTTCTTTCTCCCCCTGCAAGGCTTGAAAAATGGCAGAATGTTCACTATCGACAGGAAGGAGTGGAACATTATTTCTTCTAGCAGCATCGATTACCAAATGACCAGCAGTTACAAGCGTTTCTTTATTAGCAATCGCGATGACTTTCCCACTTTCAATCGCTTGCAGCGTTGGATTTAAACCCACACTTCCGATGACAGCATTGACAAGGATATCTGCTTTTTCATAAACGGCAGTTTCAATTAATCCTTCCTGACCAAATGTAAACTTAATATTAGGGAATTCTGCTTTTAATGTATGGCAGTCATGATAGTCTTGTACAGAAACAAGCTCAGGGTGAAACTCAACTATTGTTTTTCGAGCCAGTTCAATATTCTTACCAACTGAAATGGCTGCAACACTAAATTCAGTTGGATGCTCACGAATAATATCTAACGTTTGGGTGCCGATTGATCCAGTGGCACCCAATAAACTGATTTTTTTCAATAAGGTCAACTCCTAAATGCGAAGCACATACGCTTTATATCCATAGGTGAAACAGATGAAGCAAGGGCCAAACAAATAATAGACTGTCAAATCGGTCAAGGATTCCTCCGTGACCAGGCAAGATACTTCCAGAGTCTTTAACATTGAAATGACGTTTAAAAGCAGATTCAACTAAATCACCGATTTGTCCAAAAACTGAAAGAACTACTGTAATACCCATTAATGATAAAAGACCGACGTTGATGTCAGAGAAAAGTGCAAAGAGCACAGCAACCAAAACTGCACAAGCAATACCGCCAATTGATCCTTCCACCGTTTTATTGGGGCTAATTTCCGGCCAGAGCTTTGTCCTACCAAGAGCCTTTCCAATAAAATACGCCCCCGAATCGGTAGCCCAGATCATAAACAAGGAATACAAAATAAAGACGAGTCCGCCATCTTGTCTTGTTTCAAAGAAAAAGTAAAAGCCAATCCCCACATAAATAGCTGACAAAATCGAAAATGAAACATCTTCAAATGTGAATTGATTCTTGGTTATGACGGTAATGGTTAATAACAATAGGATTAAAGCAATACAAATTTCGACTTTTGAGTAATAAAATGAATCTAATATGTGATGATACTTTTCAGGGAAGAGCAACACCCATAGAAATAAAACTAATAATACACCATTGACAGAAAAAATATTAAGTTTTTTCATTTTCAATA
>NZ_JBALSN010000637.1:0-1067 GCF_036966985.1 Neobacillus drentensis
TTCGAGAAACCGTAATACATCACGCCGAAATACTTCTAGAAGGTGTACTTCAAGAAGAAGAACTTCTAGATGCAGATGGACAGGATGGCGTCGAGGAACAAGTCGCAATACTATCATCAATCGTTGTTGGAAAGACGGCAACATGTGGAATTTGAGAGTCCGCAACCGCTAATAAGTTCTTTTTAAAAGAAAATGGGAAAGGAATCTTATCTTCCTTTCCCATCCTTATTTATGAATAAACATCTACTTTTTCTCTGGAATAGCACAATTGCCATCCGTACAACTAACATCTTCCTCAGTTGAAAGATCTTGCAGGACTGGAACCGGAGATTCTTCTTCCCAGACTTTTTGCAAAGCTCCCATAAAGGTTTCTGTCGGTTGGGCACCTGAAATTGCATATTTTTGATTAATGACAAAGTAAGGCACCCCGCGAACACCATACTGCTGGGCAAGGGATTCATCCTGACGGACATCAAGCGCAAACGCATTTTTATCATTTAAGACATTCAATACTTCTTGTCGATTCAAACCTGCCGCTTCAGCGATATCTGCAAGTGTTTCAATTTCCCCAATATGCTTCGACTCTGTAAAATAGGCACGGAGAAGATTTTCTGAGACGATCGCTTCTTTCCCTTGTGTTCTTGCAAATTTGGCCAAGCGATGGGCATCAAATGTATTAGTCGGCTTCATTTCATCAAAATTAAATGTTAAGCCAACAGTGGACGCCTGCTGCCCAACTCCTTGATTTGCTTGTTTCGCTTGATCAACACTCATACCATATTTTCCAGCCAAAACTTCATGAATATTTTGTCCGATATTCTTAGGCGAATTTGGGTCAAGCTCAAAGCTTTTGAATTCAACTTCTACTTGATCCTTATGAGGAAATTGATCTAGCGCCAATTCTAATCGGCGTTTTCCTATATAACAAAACGGACATACATAATCAGACCAAACTTCAATTTTCATGTCGACACCTCTTTTTATTCTGATAATAAATATAGTAACACAAGGCGGATGAAAACCAATCCAAAGTGCTCAATGAAAAATTGGTTGATTTTACCTAAAAA
>NZ_JBALSN010000638.1:0-1739 GCF_036966985.1 Neobacillus drentensis
AAACTTTCAACTGCCTTTTTATTTTATAATAATGATATTAAATGTATGTAGGTGGTATCCAAAATGATTTTAAACCAAGAGTCTTTCAATCTTAGCCCGTTTATGGCAATTTACGATATTGTTGTACCAAAGAATAATATGCTTCGCCAAATCAACGAACTTGTTGACTTCTCTTTCATTTTAGAAGAACTAAGGAATAAATATTGTCTTGATAACGGTCGTAATGCCGTACCACCTATTCGTATGTTTAAATATTTACTATTAAAATCAATTTTTGATTTATCTGATGTAGATGTAGTTGAACGTTCTAAATATGATATGTCGTTTAAATATTTTTTAGATATGGCACCAGAAGATCCTGTTATAAATCCTAGTTCATTGACTAAGTTCCGTAAGCTCCGTCTCCAGGATGTGAGTTTATTAGACATGCTTATTGGCAAGACAGTTGAGATTGCCTTAGAAAAAGAAATCATTAAAAGTAATGCAATAATCGTGGATGCAACACATACAAAAGCTCGTTACAATCAAAAATCGCCTAAAGAATTTTTACAAGAGAAATCAAAAAATGTGCGAAAAGCTGTTTATCAAATAGATGACTCAATAAAAGAAAAGTTTCCATCGAAGCCGACTTCTAACGAAGTAAATGATGAAGTAGATTACTGTCTTCAAGTCATCCAGGTAGTTGAATCGCAACCGCAAATTAAGGTAATACCAGCTGTAAACGAAAAACTAAATGTCTTAAAAGAAGTCGTAGAAGATTATAAAGAAAAGCTGAGTTATTCAACGGACCCTGATGCGCGTGTTGGGCATAAATCAGCTGATTCTTCTTTCTTCGGCTTTAAAACACATATTGCTATGAGTGATGAACGGATTATTACAGCTGCGGTTGTAACAACCGGCGAGAAAAGTGACGGAAAGTACCTTGAAGATTTAGTAAAGAAAAGTAAAGAAACAGGCATGATAATAAATACTGTCATTGGAGATACAGCTTATTCTGAAAAGGACAATATCCAGTACGCGAAAAAAGAAGAAATTCAACTTGTATCTAAGCTGAATCCACTAATCACACAAGGTAAACGTGCAAAGGAAGATGAATTTGAATTCAATAAAGATGCTGGTTTGTATGTTTGTAAAGCCGGTCACATGGCAATACGTAAAGCACGGATAGGAAAGAAAAATCAACGTAACAACCAACAACAAGTCTATTATTTTGATATTGATAAATGTAAAATATGTCCTTTGCGTAATGGATGTTATAAAGAAGGAGCTAAAAGTAAAACGTATTCTGTTTCGATTAAATCCACCGAACATAAGGAACAGGAAGCATTCCAAAACAGTGAAGAGTTTAAAGAACTCGCACGTTCACGTTATAAAATTGAAGCAAAAAATAGCGAATTAAAACATGGACACGGGTATGATACAGCATCTACTGCGGGTCTATTTGGAATGGAAATACAAGGTGCAACAACCATATTCGCGGTCAATTTGAAGCGAATCATTACTCTTTTAAAAGAAAAAAATAGTTAGGGAAAATAGAAATAGGCAACTTCTTGCAAAAATTCATACAAGAAGTTGCCTATTTTTTTGAGGGTAACACATAAATCATAAAAAAAGGAATGTTTTTCAGTGCCCTCGTATTGAGCCGGGGTCATCTTATTTAGTCCCCACTGATAACGATGATTATTGTACTCTTCGATATATGAATCCACTATCTGTTTGAGGGCATTTAAACTAATACA
>NZ_JBALSN010000639.1:0-3360 GCF_036966985.1 Neobacillus drentensis
ATCCCCTCTTTCAAGCAAAAGTAAAGAATCTGGCTATTACTCAATCAATGTCCCGTAAGGGAAATTGTTGGGATAACGCACCAATGGAATCCTTCTTTGGTCATTTTAAAGATGAAGTGGATTATAAAGATTGTAATAGTTTAAATGAACTAAAACAGATAGTGGATTCATATATCGAAGAGTACAATAATCATCGTTATCAGTGGGGATTAAATAAGATGACCCCGGCTCAATACCGAGGTCATCTGTTAGCTGCATAAGCTCTTTTTTAAACTGTCCATATTAAGGGTTACAGTTCAGCAAGCCTAGCTCTTTTTTTATTTACCCTATAAATTTCTTTTGTAATTCTTTTTCAACGATTGGCGGGACAAGTGACGAAATGTCCCCGTTATATTTTGCCACTTCTTTAACAATACTTGAGCTTAAGAAGGAATATTGATTGTTCGTCATGATAAAAAAGGTTTCAATCTCATCATTTAGAACTCTGTTCATCGAAGTAATTTGCATTTCGTACTCAAAGTCCGAAACAGCACGCAATCCACGGATGATGGCATTAGCATTTACAGCCTTTGCATAATCAACAAGTAAGCCAGAATGGACATCTACTTTAACATTTGGAAGATCTTTTGTTACAGCCTTTATTAAATTCATTCGCTCATCAACAGTGAATAACGGATTTTTAGATGAATTATTTAAAACGCTCACATAGACGGTATCAAATACTTTGGCACCTCTTCTAATAATATCTAAATGACCATATGTAATTGGATCAAAGCTTCCTGGACAAACGGCAATTCTTGTCAACCTGATTCCCCCTTACTCAATATCTGTTCGAATATAAATGGTTACCGCAATTATCCCATACTTCTCATGTTTTATCTGGCTAAATCGTCCTACTGATTTCGGTAATTCAACATCAAAGCTATGTTCACAGACAACGATTCCATCCTCGTTCACTATATTCTGTTTATCCATCTTTTCCATTAAACTGACCAGTTGCTGTTTTTTGTATGGCGGGTCTAAAAATATGTAATCGAAACGGATTTCTCTTTTTATGAGGGCCTTAAGTGCTCTATCAGCATCATTCCGATAAACCTCCGCCTGGTCCTCAAATTTACAAGCTTTTATATTTTCCTGAATCACTTGAATGGCTTTTGACTCTCGATCAATAAATATTACTTTATCCAATCCTCTACTAAGTGCCTCCAAACCTAACCCACCACTGCCAGCAAACAGGTCTAACCCGATCCCTCCATCAAAATAAGGACCAATCATATTAAATAAAGCTTCTTTGACCTTATCAGTTGTCGGCCTCGTCGTATTCCCTGGAACTGCTTTCAGCGGTCTTCCTTTACAACTGCCTGAAACCACTCTCACTTACCTATCACCACATTTTTTCAGAAATAATTTCTTAATACATCCTACCATAATTTATAAAAACTAGACAATTTCTGTGGATGATAACTTATTAATTTTATCGAAGCACACCAAAGATTGTTATATCTCGAAATTTTATCATAAAACACGTATAAGCTTTTGGGTTGTGGAAATAATGTAATTAACAACATCAATTCGAGGATGTTGTTGCCAACCGCGGAGAAGACTTACGTTTCCCCATAAGTTCTTCCTCCGGTTTCTCCTCTCCCTTTGCCTTCTATCCTTTATGAGGATGTGGAAGGACCCTGCAGAAAGTTCTGCAGGTTTTTTTTTTGCTTTTTATTCAAAAAATCCAATATAAGTGATAAAGTATTGAAGAATTGATCCATTATAAAGGAGCGTTTTAATTGATCCAGCGTTTTATTGAATTAGGTGAAGGATATTCAGATTTATATGAATTACTAGAGCTTATAAATGCCAATCAGCATCGTCTACAACATCTGCTTGCACTTCACACAAAGATTGATGGTAAGGAACTGACTTCCTTGGTCATTATTTTAAAACCTACTGATCCTGGGAAGTTTCAACCGCTTTATGTTTGTCGTGAGGGCATACCGAATCCAAATTATTGTCCTAATAAAAGGTTTGAACTTTTTGCCCAAACCGCTGCTGCGTACAATAAACAAATTCACGAACTATCGGTAAAGCCATCTTCTATCTTTTATGAAAAGGAACTTTATTTCCAATACCTAATTGGTATTCTGAGGCTTAATCATTATCTACTTCCACTTCAATAATAAAAGGTGAGGGACACCCTCACCTTTTAAATACCCATTTTATAATCATATTCTTTTGCTTTATCTGGAGCTGAATTTTCATACTCCATTCTTAAGAATGGTTTATATGAAGGTTCTACTTTTTTTACAAACGAAAAAGAATTCAACTTTTCCATGATCTCATCTACTTCTTGTTGATTACAATACAGTACAACATATTTCAACTTTTTTGAAACATAATGTACATTTCCGAAGCGTCTAAGCATTTTAGCTTGTTTTAAAGAGTAAAGCCAAACCACCAATCCTTGTCTTTGAACAAACATACTATTTCCCCTTCAACAGAACCATCATTTTAACTAAGTCTAGCATATAAAAACGCTTCATTTCAATTCAAACTTTGTTTCATTTCAATATTATACGCTGTTACAAGAAAATTACTGCACTCTAAAGAAAAAATCAGCTTTCTTTAGCTGATTTTTCACCCGCAATTACAGCTGCCACCGCCGCCACAACCACTGCTATGGCTGGATTTCGTTTCGAAAAACTGGTTGCCGGTTGGGACTTTTATATGTTCTGAAACAGCACCACCTACGATGATGCTGATGGCATCTAAAAGGTCTTGCAGGTCATTTTCTGCCAATTTAAACTCAGCTACTAGTGGATCCAAATCCATTTCTCTTTTACTTTCACGGATTTGAGTCATTACTTTTTTATAATCAGGATGATATTTCCCAAAGCGTTGAACCTCATCATATAATTCCTTTAGACTAACAAAACGCTTTATTTTACGCTGTGTCTCCCTATTATTTTGCAATTTATATAAACAAATTTGGTATTGTTCTGCAATTTCGGATTCCAGAACCATTTTAGCTAGTTGCTCAGCCTGTTCCAACAATTCGACTCTTTCTAATGTAGCAAGCACGATTACGCCCACCTCCACTGATATTTTAACATGAAAGTGTTAGTAATGCGAAAAATACAATTTATCTAGTGATATTTACCATAAATTCTTTTTCCATTCCATACGGCTGATTATTTAAATCAACCACTTCAAGTTTAACACTATGGCTGCCCGGCGGTAGCCCTTTAATAATAAATGCTGCCGCATTAACTTCTGATTTTTTCTTACCATCAATCCATATAACAAGCTTTCCTAACTTCTTCTTTGAATGATCAGTTTCTCGAAAACTGATTCCAGAAACAATAC
>NZ_JBALSN010000640.1:0-210 GCF_036966985.1 Neobacillus drentensis
GGTTTGAATAAACCTCCTCAATTACTTGTTTAATCCTTTAAATAATATAAGAAAACTGGTCACACCTTTGGTCACAGATTATATTTAAATAGATAAAACTAAATGATTTATGATATTTTAAAAAGTGTATTAATTCAAGACTTTACAGCATTACATAAAACTGAATGGAACCAAAAAAGATATCTTGCCTCTAACTTCAAAACTGCTTGA
>NZ_JBALSN010000640.1:217-8774 GCF_036966985.1 Neobacillus drentensis
ATATTAAAGATTTCAATCAATTACATAATATCTTACCTCCACAGTCTTTTGTTCATTTTGAACGAAACTGTGTGAGTACGGTAAAATGAAACTGTGTATGTCAGAACCTTCAAATTATTATATTTGGAGGTTTTTTGTATGCGTAAAAGTGTGAGGAGGCTTGGAAGAGTTATAACAACAGGACCGGTCACTGAAAGCCACAATGTGTGAGCTGTTTGGGCGGTTTATGTGGTTTTAACAGTCTGAGGGTTTAACATCTGAACTATTGAGGAAAATGGAATACACTTTAAATGTTTAATGGATTATCTTGGTGAAAACTTTTCAAGGGAGCAAATGACACTTGAGGTGTTTCTTGATTGGGGTGATTCCATGTTGAATGATAAGGGGCTTCAACCAACAACAGTAAACATTCGTATAAGAACAATGATAGCGTTTCTGCGTTGGTGTTATCTGGAGAAGCCAATTGATACTCCAATCATGAGCGGTTTAAACCAATGAAAACAGCAGAAGATACAATAGAAGCTTTAAAAGTGGCTGAAAAAAATTCCTTCGGAGTTATTATTTATTCCAATTACCTTTTCGTCAGCTTATATAGTTTGCATTAAGATATAAAAGAAATAAAAAAATTCCCTCCCAGTCATAGGAGGGTTGTACATTATCCATTAATATAGTAAACAACTATTTTTTGAAACTGCCGCATGTTTCAACGAAATATGCAGCTTAACACTTTTGAAAGTAAACAACTTTGCATTTAACACTTTTTGTGATTGGCTCAAAAAAGAAGGAATCCTTGCCGTACACCTAAGGAGCTGTTAAACAACCGGAATATGCGTACACTTAGCCATCCATTAATTCGCTCATTAACTAATTTATGAATCTGAATGTTTAAACAATATATTAGATTTAACATGGCATCCTTGTGAGAAAGGGGCATTCCTATGCTTCCAATGATTCGAGCCTTTTTACCTCTTTCAAAAAATGGAATGAAAAGAGGTTATCCAAATATGAACTTAGTTGCCAGGAACAACACGGATGGACATAACAGACATCCTATACCTGTGTGAAACGTTGCTCCCATTGCACCATAAGGCACCAATTTAGGATTTGTTGCAGCTAGTCCACCGGCAACACCGCTGGCAGTTCCCATGGCTCCGCCAAAAATAACAGCGGTTCTGGGATTGGTAAGGCCCACAAACTTTGCCATATACGGTGTCGTAAGCATCACGGTAATGGATTTAATTACCCCTGCTGCAATACTAAGGGCCATTACCGTAGAATTTGCACCAATCGCTGCCCCGGTAACAGGTCCAACAATATAAGTAATGGCACCAGCTCCAATGGTTGTTAAGCTGACTGGATCATTGTAACCAAAGACTAAAGCTACGGTAACCCCGACAATGAAAGGAACGACAGTACCGACCAAGAGAGAAATCAGGCCAATTAAACCGACTTTTTTTAATTCCTCTAACCTTGCTCCAAAAACAGTGGCAACAATGGCAAAATCACGGAGCATGCCCCCACCCATTAAGCCTATCCCTGAGAATAATGAAATATCAGCAAGACCTTTTTCGCCGCCGGTACTTAGCCCGCCTAAATAAGCAAGGACTAGCCCGATTATAATAGCAATAGCGGAACCATGCACTCTGCCTCTGGTAAACCTGCTCGAAATAAAATGGGAAATGTACATCGTAATTCCAATAACCGCAAATGCTGTAATAAGACCGTTATTCTTCAATGAATTAAAAAACACTTCAAGCATTTATTTCCCCCCTATTATTTTGCTTTTAACTTCAAATTAGGTTCCATTAGTTCTTCTTCTAAATCATTACTATCTTCCTTTTTTCCTACTTTATCTAAAAGCGGAATAAGTAAAAACATAATGATCACGGTAATAACCCCAGCAAGCAAGGCTAATGGCCCTCCTTTTACCGCTGCTATTACGTTTTGCTGTGCAGCCATGGCGACAACAATTGGAATATACATAGCTCCCCAGAACTTCAAGCCCTCCTGTGACTTGATATCTAACTTCCCTTTCTTAATTGAGTATTCAATAAGCAGGAGTAGCAGAAAAATGGAGATCCCTACACCACCAACGTTGGCCTTAACCCCAATTAGCTTTCCTAACAGATCTCCCAAGATTTGGCCTGCTAAATAGGCAAAGGATAATAAAGCAACACCATAAATGACCATAAAACATCTCCTTTTCGATTTTTTGTTTTAGACTAATGGGACAAATTCTGTAATGCTGAGAGAAAAACAAACCAAATGCCGGTCTAGACTAAGATGGGGGATTGAATTCCTATGTGTTGGGTAAGCGTTTGCAAAATAAGAATCAACAGTCGACTGTATTCCTAGAATCCATAATAAAACGAGTGGAAACAAAGTGTCAATTTATTTTTTAAATTTTCTAAAAATATTGAATCATCCAAATTGCTGAGTTATAATTATTAAAAATCGACAGTCGACCAAATTTTTCAGTGAAGGGGAATGGATCATGAAATCTAAATTTACTCAAAATGCGCTATCCAATCATATCGCCGAACATATAACCGAGCAAATCATAAAGGGAGAGTTAGGACCGGGGGATAAACTGATCGAACATATTTATGCAGAGGAGTATGGAACAAGCCGCGCTCCAGTAAGGGAGGCAATTTATTTACTGTCAATTGAAGGACTTGTGGAAAGAATCCCGCGGAAAGGAGCGGTTGTAAAGGACTATACGGACAATGAAATTTATGACCTTCTTGAAATACGTAATATGCTTGAAACGATGGCCATCGAACGGATTCGGAGAAACGGGATTGATCAGGGATGCCTTCAAAAAATGGCTGCTATTTTAAAAGAAATGAAGGATATTACTGATGTTCATCAATATACCGAATTAAATCACTCCTTTCATATGAAACTTGTAGAAATGAGTAAAAGTGAAACCATTAAAACGATGTATTCTCGCTTGGGTTGGCCTCTGCTTAGGATCCAGAGTCTTTCGTTCGCTAGTCAAGGAAACATTGAAAAATCAGTATATGAACACGAAATGTTAATTGACTTTTTAACAAAGGGCAATATAGCAGAAGCTGCTAAGCTTTTAACCTCCCATAACCAAGATGTTATTTCAAGTATTCAAAGAAAGTTAGCTCAATAAAAGGCGGTGGGAAAGTTGAAAATTGTTTTTACATTTCCCGGCCAAGGAGCACAAATACCGGGAATGCTTCAGGATGTCACACATTATGTGAAAAAGGCGGAAAGGATCATCGGCGCACCTATACTAGATGATGAAAAGGCATTTCAATCTACAATCTGGATTCAACTGGCGCTTTTTTTAAAAGGAGTAGCGGTGGCCGAGCGATTAATCGAGAAAAATGTCTATCCTCAATTTGTTGCCGGCCACTCCATTGGCGCTTTTGCAGCTGCTGTCATAGCAGGTGTACTTACATTTGAAGATGCACTCAAAATAGTATGGCATCGAGCAAAACGAATGGATGAAGCATATCCCGAAGGTTATGGAATGGGCGCTATTTGCGGTCTGACTGAAAGAGAAGTTAAAAAAGCGGTTGGCCTTGCTTTTAATGTACAATTCCCTGTTCACCTTTCCAATATTAATGCTGAACAGCAAATTGCAGTATCAGGTTCTTGGCAGGGGATTGAAAAAGCCTTTCAGTTTGCCCAACAATTTGGAGCTCGGAAGACAACAATATTGCAGGTTCCTATTCCTTCTCATTCCCCTTTGATGGCTGAACTTTCAGAAGAACTGCTGGATTTAATCAACAAAGTACCCCTAAATGATGCCAATATTCCTTATCTGGCCAATCGTACTGGGAGAATGTTAAGAGAAAAGAATAAAATTTCCGAAGATCTGGCACTAAATGTTGCTTATCCTGTTCGCTGGAATGACATGACAGAAGTGTGTGTGGAATCTGGAGCAGATTGTTTTATTGAAATGCCGCCAGGTCATGTTCTCTCCAATCTTGTTAAGCAGGCACATGAAACGACTCGTCAAATCGTTGTTGATGAGGTTGGTTTGGAAGCGACGCAATACCTAATAAAAAAATGGAAGGAGCAAGATGAATGAAAAAAATAACACGCTCATGGACACAGAAACGTGATCGGAAATTAGAAAAATTAGAAAGAATTAACAGCCTGCTGGATAGAAAATTCATCGACACCTCACGCATTGTTGAAGTAATGGAAGCGCTTATCGAGCCGGGTTCAAAGGTAGTTTTAGAGGGAGATAACCAAAAACAAGCTTCCTTTTTATCTCAAAAACTATTAGAGGTGAATCCATCCAAAGTACATGAATTGCATATGATTATGTCCAGTATTTCTAGACCAGAACATTTGGATATTTTTGAAAGAGGAATTGCTGAACGAATTGATTTTTCATATTGTGGTTCACAAAGTTTACGGGTTGCACAAATGGTTGAAGATGGCACCTTGAAATTAGGAGATATTCATACTTACTTGGAATTATTTGGCCGTCTATTTGTTGATTTAATTCCAGATGTTGCATTGGTTGCTGCAGACAAAGCAGATAAAGATGGAAACTTATATACAGGGAACAATACAGAAGAAACACCAACAATTGTTGAGGCGGCTGCATTTAAAGACGGAATCGTGATTGTTCAGGTGAATGAAATCGTGGATGAACTGCCTCGAGTTGATATTCCGGCTTCATGGGTAGATGTTGTGGTGAAAGCAGACAAACCGTATGTGCTAGAGGCACTTTTTACTCGTGATCCCCAGAATATTACGGAATTACAGATCCTGATGGGAATGATGGCCATTAAAGGAATCTATGGAAAGCATCAAGTACAGTCACTCAATCATGGAATTGGATTTAACACCGCTGCCATTGAACTTTTATTACCTACATACGGTGAACAGCTTGGTTTAAAAGGAAAAATCGCGAAGCACTGGACCTTAAATCCTCATCCCACATTGATCCCGGCCATTGAATGTGGATGGGTAGAAAGTATTCATAGCTTTGGCGGTGAAGTAGGAATGGAAAAATATATCGCGGCCCGTCCGGATATATTTTTTGTAGGTAAAGATGGTTCCATGCGTTCCAACCGGGCACTTTCCCAAGTCGCAGGACAATTTGCTGTTGATATGTTTATTGGCTCCACACTTCAAATGGATCGGGAAGGGAACTCTTCTACGGTTACAGCCGGCCGTCTCTCAGGTTTTGGCGGGGCACCAAACATGGGTCATGATCCGCGTGGACGCAGGCATTCAACAGCAGCTTGGCTGGATATGATTGATAATCCGCATGAACTTTCAAAAGGCAAAAAATTAGTTGTTCAAATGGTTGAAACATTTGGTGCAAATAAAAAGCCAGTATTTGTAGAAAAATTAGATGCTATTAAAGTTCGTAATGAAGCTGGACTTGCCATCGCACCTGTTATGATTTATGGGGATGATGTGACACATGTTGTAACAGAAGAGGGGATTGCTTATCTTTATAAAGCAGAAGGTCTTGACGAGCGGAAAAAAGCACTGTCAGCCATTGCAGGGGTTACACCTTTTGGAATGGAAAGTAATGAAAAAGAAGTAAAGAAATTACGTGAAAAAGGAATTGTCGCTTATCCGGAGGATCTTGGTATTTCAAGGGTACAAGCAAAACGTTCTCTGCTTGCAGCACAATCCATTAGCGACTTAGTGAAATGGTCAGATGGTTTGTATGAACCTACTTCCAAATTCAGGAGCTGGTCTTAAAATGCTCACGCTTAATCAAGCAACCAATGGAAAGGAGTTAGCATCAAAAGCGGTAAAAGCATTAATAGATGAAGCCCTTCTGACACCCAAGCCAGGATTAGTAGATGCAGGTAATAGTGGATCCCATTCCGATATGTCCATTGAACTCATGCTGCAATCCGCCCAAGCATTAGAAACAACATTCAGAGAAATAGCAAACGTTTCTTATCTTCACCCTGTCAATCAAGAGCTGCGTGAGAAAATTGCTTTTATCGGACGACAAGGGGAAAGCGAGATGCTTTTGGCTACAGGGGGAGTCAATACGCATAAGGGAGCTATTTGGGCAATCGGATTATTGACAAGTGCAAGAGCTGTCTTTCCAGAAGAAAATGATCCATATAAAATCATGGAGACTGCTGGCGAGATTGCCTCTTTCAAGGATCGATATGAACCGGCACTTAAGACAAATGGACAGGAAGTTAAGAAAAAATACCGGATCATGAGCGCGAAAGAGGAAGCACAACAAGGTTTTCCTACAATACAAACCGCAGGATTACCCGCTTTGCTTAGAGCAAGAAAGGCAGGCAAGTCTGAGCAAGAAGCTCGTATTGAATCACTGCTTGCACTAATGGCCTCAGTAGATGATACATGCATTTTGCACCGAGGAAAATGGTCCGATTTATTAGAAATTAAGCGATTGGCAAAAGAGTTTTTGTTGTGGGATGGTTTTGAAACGATTAGAGGCAGAAAGACTTTTGATCGTTTAACGAAATACTGTGAATTTAGTAGACTCTCTCCAGGGGGAAGTGCGGACTTATTGGCTGCCACTTTCTTTTTAATAAGTTAATAGTAAAATTTCGGAGGTGCACTGGAATGGAAAAGCTGCAATTTGAGTATACAACTTCACAACCTATTGAGAAAGCAGCACATATAGGTGTCGTTGGGTCGGGGGATTTAGAAATTATCCTTGAACCGATACAAGGAAACAAAACAGAAATCAGTATCCTAACAGGTAGTGATGGATTTGGGGGGATATGGAAAAATGTGTTAACCCGTTTCTTCAACAGATATCCAATTACCGCAAAAATAACCATACATGATTTTGGCGCTACACCAGGTGTGGTTTCGTTAAGGTTAACCCAAGCATTGGAGGTGCTTGACCATGCTGAATAGTTTTGTAGAATTGAATGGACGTGAATGGGCAAAAGCGTTACTTGACAAAGGGACCTTTCGGGAACTGCTTGGTCCATTAGATAGATTGGAATCACCACACTTAGAACCCCAAGGAATCGTTCCCCAGAGTGATGATGGCATTATCGTAGCTATTGGTCAAATCAACACGAAAAATGTTCTCATCATTTCGATGGAAGGTGCTTTTCAAGGCGGGGGTATCGGAGAAGTTAGTGGAGCAAAAATCTCAGCCTCACTTGAATTGGTTCTTGAAGAAAATAAACAAGGTAAAACCATTTATCCAATTATGATATTTGATACGGGTGGTGTCCGTTTACAGGAAGCAAATTATGGCTTGCTTTCTATTTCTGAAATTGGCAATCAAATTGTGGCACTGCGAAACTATGTTCCAGTCGTTGGAATTATTCCCGGCCGGGTAGGTGCTTTTGGTGGTATGTCCATTACAGCCGGGCTATTTACCACTTTAATTGCCACTAATAAAGCGCGTTTAGGACTAAATGGTCCAGAAGTAATTGAACAAGAAGCGGGTGTAATGGAATTTGATTCAAGTGACCAAACTTTAATTTGGAATACAATCGGATCGAATCAGCGGCTTAAAACAGGATTAGTAGATGCAGTGGTGGAAGATGATACGGAAGTCATTATTCATACCATTGATTCCGTCTTAACAGCTAAAGCAAATCCAGCCAAAACTGAACAAATTGATTTCTATCAAACCTTATTAAATGACATCGATTTATCCTTAGAATGGACACCAGAAAAGTATACGGCCTATTATAAACAGCTTCAGCCGGTTCAACAAGCTGTTCCGATGGCGGGAGAAGGGCATTCAGTTTCTTCAAATAGCAGAGGATATAAATGGTTCTCCTATCTTACAGGTATCGTTCACCCGACAAGTTCTGTCCCATCGGTATTAGCTGCAGATATTGAAAAGAATGGTCAATTGTGCCGATATATTTCCATTGTTCCAGATCCAAATAATAAATTTCCTCGTGTACGTAATGGGGAAGTAGGACTGTTGGAAGGATGGACTGTTGCTCAAGTTGTACGGGATGCTATTCAACAAGATGAAAACAAAGAGATTAAACGCCCGATTATTGCTATTATTGATGTTCCAAGTCAAGCCTATGGCTATAAGGAAGAATTGATTGGGATTAACTTAGCGTTGGCAGCAAGTGCAGACGCTTATGCAACAGCGCGGCAAAAAGGACATCCTGTTATTGGGTTGATTGTAGGGAACGCTATTTCAGGCGGCTTTTTGGCGCATGGGCTGCAGTCGAATCGGCTTATTGCATTAGACGATGAAAAAATTACTATTCAAGCGATGTCAAAAGCATCTGCTGCCAGAATTACAAAACGTACCATTGCAGAACTGGAGGAAGCGACGAAAAAGGTACCTGCAATGGCATATGATGTTCGGGGCTATAGTACATTAGGTGCATTATACAAACTGGTTTCAAATATTAATCCTGATCAACCAACAGAGCAAGATATTGAAGAAATCGAACAAACTTTGGTGGAAGCGATTAATAGCACGAAGGGTACTGTTACAGATTTAAGTTTCCGGCTAACGACAAAAGAAGCATTAGCTGGGGGACGTGCTGCAACAATCAAGGTTAGGGAGCTGTTGAAAGAACAATGGAAATTCGACCACATGATCTTATAGAAATAACAG
>NZ_JBALSN010000641.1:0-1673 GCF_036966985.1 Neobacillus drentensis
GAGGATGAAGGAAGAGAATAACCAGACTAGCTGCCTCAATGCCTGTCGGTAGGCTAAAGAAGTGGGCGAAAACTAATTCTACTGACTACACTCGTAGAAGTATAAGTGCCAAGATCTTTGCACACGGGTTCAACTCCCGTCATTTCCACTAAAAAAACAACTAATTTTTTACCGCAGTAGTAAAGTGGCAGTCCATTCGGCGTCTAACCGATCGGTCGTAGGTTCGAGTCCTACCTGCGGAGTTTAGTCCAACAAAGACACTAGGAAACTGGTCAGGGCGGGAACGCAGCAGCCATAACTAGTGAAATTGTGTGGGCTATTACATAGATCAAAAAAGCTCAAAACGCTAAACTCCATTTTAATTCGGAGGTTAGCGTTTTTTTCTTCAAAAATATGGTATAAGAAAGTGTGAAACCTATACTTATACCCACGCGAACGTCTTAACAGTATTTTTTGGGTTTTTAGAATAAACATAGAAGATAGTGATTACGGCCATTGAAATGTACCACCTCTGACATAGTTTTACCACCGATTGACAAAGAAAGTACCAAAGAATGACAGACTGTTTACCACTGCAATCCATCTTGTGATAAAAGATATAAAACCATAGTTTTTAGTATCAAAATGTTATAAAAAATTTGACTTTCAATTAGTTCGGTATTCAAGGCAAAAAAGTATATGTGATCACCTATGGCGACTTGGTACACAAAGCCGTTTATGCTTACAGCACAGCGTTTATTTACGATGTTCCAAATGAATGGCTTCCTAAAGAACTGCGAATTCCTGACAGTAGTGGCCAACCCACTGATGAACCATCCACTGGAGAGAAGCTAATCGAGTATCAAATTAGTCCAGAAGCAGAACTCACTGCTACCATTCCTAAAAATGGGACGCTGCGTGTAAAAGTAGGAGATACGATCAAAGTGAAGCGGACAGGAAGCATGGAGTCTTATGCCCGCATTCTCCTCACTACAGGTGCGGCAGAATGGGGTGAAAAGACAGGCGATGAAAATTCTTCAATAATAAAAGCGGTAAAACCAGGGACATCCACCTTAAGTTTCTTGCCGCTCAATGATTGGGAATTAGAATACGCGATTACTATTAAAGTGGAATAAAGGAAGGTAAATATCGAAGGATCATCCTAAACATGAACGCCCACTATCTGCAATAGTGGGCGCTTCTCTCATAAAATGGAAGTAAGTGTGTAACCCTTCTAAATTTAATGTATTTTTAGCAGCGTTTTATCAATTGCACGGACTTCATCATAGGAATTTACTAATCTATCGGGTACCAACGTTCTGCCAAAATCCCAGGCATTGGTTTCTATTTTAGCTAGAAACTGTGCTTTTTCATCATCCTCAAAATACTTTAACACCCGTAAATCATGTTTTTTGTCCTTAAAAACTAAATAATAACCGAGCTGACGATAGAGAATAAGTTTGACGCAGTCTTCATCCGTCTCTTTAATTTTAAAGTTAATATTCGCAATGTATCCATTAATTTGTAAATAGTTAAACTTAAGGGTATTAGTAGACACGTTAAAACTCATCGGTGCGGGTAAGGTATTGTTAAATTCATAATCAATTGTTATTTTGTGCTCTTGCAATGTATGTTCAATAATTCTTTCAATATCTCTTATATAAAGCATCTTTTAAAAACTACTCCTTTTTATT
>NZ_JBALSN010000642.1:0-4010 GCF_036966985.1 Neobacillus drentensis
GGCTAATGTCAAGTTAGGATTTTTGGATCGCTTTACCGGAAGTCTTGTGATTGTCGGCAATGTTTCAGAGGTGGAAATGGCGATGCAGGAAATCAACCGCTTTTTGCAGGCTACGCTGAAATATACCCCTGCCGAGATCACGAAGTCATAGAATCAGAAAATAGAATTTTTCAAGAAAGGAGGAAATAGGATGACGAAAAAGAACCGGGCCATGCTGATCGGTTCCATTGGAGCAGGAAAATCGACGTTAACAAATGCATTGCTTGGCCGGGAAGTGCCTGCTGTCAAAACGCAGTCGCTGAATTACTATGATTGGATTGTTGATACCCCAGGAGAATATTGTGAAAACCCGTTCTACTATAAAAATATCATGGCAACGGCCTTAGAAGTGACCCATGTCCTGTATTTACAGGATGCGACCAAGAAGAAGATGATTTTCCCGCCAGGATTCAGCAGCGGAATCAATAAAATCCCCATAGGGGTCGTCACAAAAAGTGATTCAGACCAGGCTGACGTTGAACTAGCCATTTCTTTGTTAAAAAAGGTAATCGTAACCAAAGGTCCAATTGTCATTACCTCTTCCCTAAAAAATGAAGGAATAGAGGAGATCCGGAATCTAGTAAACTACCGTTCGACACAGGAAATGAAGAAGTATCTTGAAGGAAATCCATCTCCATTTGTTATTTTTTAAATGAAAACCTTTACAATATCCAGAAAATAATTTATATTATGAATAACAAATGAATTTAACGGCAATGGCGCCTCTTTTAAACTATCTAATTTGGGATAGTTTACAAGGGGCGCTTTTTGTTTTTTTGGGGGAGTTGAGATGAAGTTCAAAGGCCCGCAAAAAGAAGAAATGATCAGTGCGGGGATCGATATAGGCACAAGTACAACCAAGCTAGTAATCAGCCGGTTCACGTTAATGAATATGGCTGGCGGGGCACATGTGCCGCGAATTGAAATCATTGACAAAGAGGTCATCCATCGCAGCCCGATTTACCGGACACCGCTGCTTTCACCAACCACGATTGATATTGAAAAAATTGAAGACCTTGTCAGAAAGGAATATCAGAAAGCTGGTATTGAGCCGAAGGATATTCAAACGGGGGCAGTGATTATTACGGGTGAAACAGCCACAAACTCAAATGCAGAAGTCATGCTGCATCAGCTGTCTGACCAGGCTGGGGAGTTTCTAGTGGCAACAGCTGGTCCTGACTTAGAAGGAATTATTGCCGCTAAGGGATCGGGCGCCTATGAATATTCGATAAATACAGGGAAGGTTATCGCCAACATCGATATCGGCGGGGGTACCGCCAATGTGGCCGTTTATAAATCTGGCAGACTTTGTGGAACCTGTACGCTTCATGTAGGCGGCAGATTAATTGAATGTAACGATAATAAAATCCAGAGTATTTCTCCGCCAGTTAAGAATTTACTGCGACAATGGGATTCAAGGATGGTGGAAGGGCAAACCCAAAATCCATCAGCGATAAAACAAGTAACCGATTTTATGGCAGATGTCATTGCGCGGATGTTAAAAAAGGAACTCACAAACGAGGATCTACCGCTGCTGCTAGGGCATGAACCTAACTGGGTGGAAGATATTGAGGCGATAATGTTCTCAGGCGGGATAAGTGAATGCATTTATCATCATGAGACCGGAACCGTACAGTCGGCTAAATACGATGATATCGGGTTGATGTTAGCCGCCTCCTTAAAAGAAAGCTCAAGTCTTGCAGAGTGGACTTGGGTAAAGCCGCAGGAAACGGTTCGGGCCACAGTGCTAGGCGCCGGAATGCAAACGACTGAAATCAGCGGCGCAACTATTGAAGTTGATCATCGTAAATTGCCGATGAAAAACTTGCCGGTTTACCAGATTCGATTCGAGGGTGATTTTAAAACGGAAATAAATCAATTAACCAAGCTTATTGAGGAAGCACTCGATCTCTATGACCCACAGCGTGAGGGACAGAATTTTGCGGTTTATTTTTCAGAATTGCCTTACTTAAGATTCCGTGAAATCGATGAATTTGCTGAATCCATCCTCAAAGCAATGAAACAAAAACCGAATCAAACTCAAGAGTTGGTCCTTGTGCTTGACCGGGATTATGCAAAAGTTCTCGGGCAAACACTCAAGAGGAAGGCTCCGCTGCAATCCATCATTTGTATTGATCAAATTAGAGTTGAAAATGGGGACTATTTGGATATAGGCCAAGTGCTCGAAACCGATGTTGTTCCTGTCATCATAAAAACATTAACATTCCAGAAATGACGAAAGGGGGCATTTTTATGAGATTAAAGTCCACCTATTTAGGTACTGTCTATCAGTTTTCCTCACTAAAGGATTTATTTGCGAAAGCAAATGAAGAAAAATCCGGCGACCGCTTAGCAGGGATTGCTGCTGAAACTGTTCAGGAAAGAATTGCAGCTAAACAAGTGTTGAGCTATTTAACACTACAAGATATTAGGGAAAATCCCATGCTATCTCCTGAAGAGGATGAGGTCTCAAGGATTATCGAGGGTCAAATCAACGACCCCATCTATCAATCGATTAAAAATTGGTCTGTTTCGGAGCTTCGCGAGTATATCCTGAACGATACAACTACCGGTGAAGACTTGAAACGCCTCAGCCGAGGTCTGAATAGTGAAATGATTGCAGCGGTGGCAAAGATTATGTCCAACCTCGATTTAGTCCATGCCGCCAATAAAATTGAAGTTTTATCCAAATGCAATATTACGATTGGTCAAAAAGGAGTGTTAGCCTCTAGGCTGCAACCAAACCATCCGACGGATAATGTCGACGGGATGATGGCCTCAATGAAAGAAGGCCTTGCCTATGGGATTGGGGATGCAGTCATTGGAATAAACCCGGTAGATGACTCCGTTGAAAGTGTAAAACGGTTATTGCATGCGACACATGACTTTATTCAAAAATGGGAAATTCCAACGCAAAACTGTGTGCTTGCCCATGTGACAACTCAAATGAAAGCGGTCCAGCAGGGGGCGCCGGCAGATATGATTTTCCAGAGTATTGCCGGAACCGAAGCGGCGAATCGTTCTTTCGGGATTAGCGCTTCACTCTTGGAGGAAGCCAATGAAATGGCGAAAGTATACGGTACAGGAACGGGTCCACAACGTTTGTATTTTGAGACAGGTCAAGGCTCGGAATTATCGGCCGAAGCGCACTATGATATCGACCAATTGACAATGGAATCCCGGAATTATGGCTTTGCCCGCTACTATGACCCGTATATTGTGAATACGGTAGTCGGCTTTATCGGACCAGAGTACTTGTACAACAACAAACAAGTGATTCGAGCCGGTCTGGAGGATCATTTTATGGGAAAAATGCATGGCATTCCAATGGGCGTTGATATTTGCTATACGAACCATATTAAAGCAGACCAGAATGACATTGAAGATCTTGGCGTGCTGCTTTCCGCGGCAGGGGTGAATTTTATTATCGCTGCGCCAATGGGTGATGATTGTATGCTCAATTACCAGAGCTTAAGTTTTCACGATGTTGCGACATTAAGGCAGACGCTGAATAAACGGCCGGCCCCTTTATTTGAAGCATGGCTGGAGAAAATGGGGATTTTTGAAAACGGGAAATTAAGTAAATATGCAGGTGACCCGACGATTTTTTCGCGATAGGAGGTGTAAGGAGTGAATCCTGAGTTAGTGGAACAAATCACGAAAATGGTGGTTGAAAAATTGCAGACGAAGACAGCTGCTGGCGGTTCGGCGGTGGAAGAAGTGAAGAAAAAGACGAATGATGATCCATCGGCAAAAGTGGAAGTGAAATTTTGGAACCACCGGACGAATCATGTTGAAACAGAGTGCAATCAAAGTCCGGGATGCGTGGAGTCAGCCCATGAAAAAGAAATACTTCTTGAACCAAAGCCCCCTGTAGGAATTGAAAATCCGATTAATAAGGAAGAGCTGGATCTTTTAATGAGCAAAACACCGGCAAGAATTGGCGTCGGCCGTGCGGGATTAAGGCCCAA
>NZ_JBALSN010000643.1:0-2439 GCF_036966985.1 Neobacillus drentensis
ATTTTGTACAACCGGGACCTTTATGAGGTTACCCTCTCACAGGGAAAATGCTAAATTGGCCATTGTTGGTGTCCCGTTTGATACAGCAGCCTCCTTTCGAGTTGGTGCTCGGTTCGCACCTCAGGCTATTCGTCAGTCGTCAATGACTCTATTTCCATATCATCCGATTCACAAGGTTTATCCTTTTGACGAATGTAATGCCATTGACATCGGTGATATATCTGTCATTCCGCATAACATCCATCGCAGCTATGAGGTGATTGAAAAAGCAATGGTGGACTTGATGGAAAAAGGAATTATTCCAATTGGACTAGGGGGAGATCATTCTGTAACATTAGCCCACCTTCGAGCCGCAGTAAAAGTGCACGGTCCTGTTGCCTTAATTCACTTTGATTCTCATACAGATACTTGGGACACATATTATGAAGAAAAGTATTGGCATGGTTCGCCATTCATCCGAGCATACGAAGAGAATCTCCTCATTCCTGATAAGGTTTTCCAAGTAGGAATTCGAGGAACCCTGAACCATCCAGGTGATATTGACGCCAGCACGGATTTAGGCTATCACGTAATTACAACGCCTGAGCTAAAGCAACGAGGAATCGAAAATGTCTTGAATGAAATGAAAGCAAAAATTGGTGATACTCCTTGTTTCTTGAGCTTTGATATTGATTTTGTTGACCCTTCATGCGCACCAGGAACGGGAACACTAGAAGTTGGTGGTTTAAATAGTTTTGAAACGCTGCAAATCATCCGATCTCTAACTGATTTTAAATTTATTGGTTTTGACTTAGTCGAGGTCTTGCCGCCATATGATCCGACTCAGATTACCTCATTACTTGCTGCCACCATTATCCATGAATTTGCTAGTCTCGTAGCTCTAAAAATTAAACAAGGTTAATAGTTCAATATAAAAAAGCAGTGATTCCATTTTTAGGAAACCACTGCTTTTTGTTTAGAGTACAATTTTTATGAAATACTATTTAACATAGCTTTTATTTCGCGAATCGGTGGTTACCAATCGTAACCGTTACTGGACGCGAGTAAATCCATTTACTTACAGCTGTTTTTGGATTATAGAAAAATAATGATCCATTTCCCTGACCTCTGAATGCAAGTGCTTCATTCACAGCTCTTTTTGAAGCAGCATCAGCTGGTTGATTAATTGTTCCATTTTTTACAGGCGTGAAGGCATAGTACCCATTCGCCTTTTCATAAATAACACCTTTCACGCTATTAGGGAAATCAGGGCTGGATACACGGTTAAGAATAACCGTTGCAACGGCTACTTTCCCTGCATATGGCTCTCCCACTGCCTCAGCACGAACTAATCGAGCCATTAAATCTTTTTCTGCTGTCGTAACAGAAGAATTGGGGATTACTAGATTAGATCCTGCATAAAGAAGATTACTAGTTTTGTTGTTTGCTTTTTTTAGATTATTAACAGTTACACCGTACTTTACGGCAATTTTCCAATAAGTTTCACCTGTTTGTACTTTATGTGTCGTTGTTGCCGCTTCAGTTGTTCCATTTAACGTAAAAGCTGACATGGATAAAATAAGTCCGGTCGCAATTAGTAATTTTTTAAATTTATTCATAAATTATTACCTCCAATATTTATTCCTCGCTTGTCATACTAATAAGGCTAACAGTTGTTACATACTGATTCATTACCCAAAAAGTGGTAAGGACAAATAGGTTAAGATCGCGCCCAGTATGAAAGGATTTATCTACTGAATAGAATTATTTTCCATAAATAATGTATTTCCATGAGGTGGATACAAAGGAATGAAATGGTTGAATTATTACGGATTGTTTCATGCTTGTAACATAATAAAAATGGCGTAACTCCCTTTAAGACAATAATTCTTCACTAAATTGACAACAAATCCCTTAAATTCATACAGGATTTGTCCTCAATCTTTGGTAATAATATAGGTGAAGTCAAAAAGGAGGCTATTTAATATGGAAAATCAATTAGTCAGTGTACTTAACAAACAGATTGCAAACTGGTCTGTTCTGTATACGAAGTTACATAACTATCACTGGTATGTAAAAGGTGGACAATTTTTCACCTTACATGTCAAATTTGAAGAGTTTTATAATGAGGCTGGCATTCATGTCGATGAGCTGGCGGAACGCTTGCTAGCCATTGGTGGAAAACCTGCAGCCACAATGAAGGAATACCTTGAAATCTCATCAATTAAGGAAGCGTCAGGTAACGAATCTGCGGATGAAATGGTTGAATCCATTATCAACGACTTCTCAATTATTATTGGCGAATTGAAAGAAGGCATGAGCTTTGCCGATGAGAATAATGATGAAACAACAGGAGATATGCTGCTTGCGATTCATTCTGGTCTTGAGAAACATGTTTGGATGCTGACGGCTTTCTTAGGCAGATCCGTATAGAAACATACTACAGTCCAACCATTGGTT
>NZ_JBALSN010000644.1:0-1716 GCF_036966985.1 Neobacillus drentensis
AGCGGAATAATTTTAATTTCAATTTCAGTATATATATAAATATAGAATAAGGAAATGAACGGGGGAAAATGTATGGGTCAAATTAGTAATCCGATGCACGCTACATTGGGGGGACTTTGTGATATAGCTGATGCAGCGAGGGGATCTGCTTTTATTAGTACTCTTGGAGGTACATTTGCACATGCCATTTTAACCGAAGATAACTGTAGAAATTGATGGGGTTAGACCACCAATCTATCAATGGATGGGTATCCTCGGATAGGAGCTAACAAAATGAATGACAAAATCGTAATGCCGGTATGGACGTTCGGACTGTTCATCGTGATGATGAACACGACGATGTTTAACGTCTCCATTCCGAGCATCATTAGGGATATCGGGGTTTCGGCGTCTCTTGGATCGTGGATTGTTTCAAGTTACTCGATCGGATATGCATTATCAACGGTGATTTTCAGTAGACTCTCCGACGTACTGCCTATTCGAAGATTGCTGTCGGTTGGACTCATGATACTGGGGCTTTCTTCTGTCTTCGGCATCTTCGCGACGAATTTTCAAACTCTGCTTATAACTCGGATTGCTCAGTCCGCCGGCGCCGGCGTGATGCCGGGACTTGGCCTCGTTTTAGCCAGCCAGTATATTCCTTATGAAAGGCGAGGCAGAGCAATTTCAATGATTTCGGCGGGAACTGCCATGGCTTTTGGACTCGGGCCAATTGTCGGTGGGTTGATCAGCGAGTACATCGGCTGGAAAGGGTTATTTGCTGTCTCTTGCCTTGTGCTTGCTCTTCTCCCGATTCTGCTGCGCCTGCTTCCCAAAGAGGAGCCAAAGCCTTTCCGGTTTGACCTAACTGGCGCCTTCCTGACCGTCGTCCATGCGGTGACTCTTCTGACCGCCGTAACGCAGCGCTCAGCCGCCTGGCTGGCAGCCGGATTGTTATCGATTGCTGCCCATATCTGGCACCTCAAACGCACGAAAGAATCGTTTATCAACCCGGAACTCTTGGCAAAGCCAATGTACCGGAAACTGCTTGTTGTCGGTTTCTTCCTTATGGTACTGAATATCGGTAACTTGTTTTTAATGCCACTGGCACTTGCTAATCTATTTGGCAAATCTCCGTTGGCTATCGGCTTTACTATCGGACCAGGCGCCGTTTTATCAGCATTTCTCACGTTCTTCATCGGACGCTGGATCGACCAGTACGGTAGTGTGCGGTTTCTGATTCTCGGGCATGGGATTTTAGCTCTCGTTTTGATAGCCTTTTGGGCGGAACTCGGCACATCACCGACTGTCATCTTGTACGGATACCTATTCTTCTCGCCTGCGACCTCTGTAACGTTAGCTTCATTAAACTACGAAACGTCACGTATTTTGCCGACCAAGTTGATCGGTTCAGGCATGGGATTTATGCAGCTTATCCAGTTTTTCGGCGGTTCGTTTTCCGTTGCGATTTGCGGTATGTTACTCGAATTTCAAAAAAAGAATTCGCTGGTCAGTGCCTATGAAAATGTGTACGGCGCTTTAATTGCGGTATGCATTTTCTCGTTATTCACGCTGCTCTGGTACAAGCTATCCGTCCGTCGATCCGATTCTTCGCGGGGTAACATAACGGAAAAAGCTCGGTCGAGATAGCGAAATAAATGAAAAATTGAGGAAAAATAGATTTGGTAAATAAAAAGTGACCAGTAACATCATGGAGGTATTGACACTTACCTATTA
>NZ_JBALSN010000645.1:0-320 GCF_036966985.1 Neobacillus drentensis
ATTGCTTTAGTGCAGCTGGGGTAATTCCTTCTACATTTCTTCCATAATCCTGACTTATTTTTTGAATAAGCCTTTCATTTAAAAGAGGGATTTCCTCCTTACGTTTCCTTAAAGGAGGAATATGGATGGGCATACGATTTAATCGATAATATAAGTCTTCCCGAAAGGAGCCTTTAGCAATACCTTTTTCTAAATTGACATTAGTTGCCGCAATAATCCTAACATTAATGGAAATAGGCTTAGTCCCGCCTACCCGGATGATCTCTTTTTCCTGAAGAACCCTGAGAAGTTTTGCATGTGTATTCACTGGAAGTTCACCG
>NZ_JBALSN010000645.1:371-1180 GCF_036966985.1 Neobacillus drentensis
CCTCTTATCGCCCCCGAAAAAGCACCCTCTTCATAGCCAAATAGTTCACTTTCCAATAATGTTTCTGAAATCGCAGCACAATTAACCCTGATAAATTTGTTATATTTCCGGTCACTGGCATTATGTATAGCATGTGCAAACAATTCCTTCCCTGTTCCCGATTCACCCCGCAGGAGGACGGTTGCAGGAGTTTTTGCTCCTAATTTTGCTTGTTCCATGGCAAGCACCATTTCATCGGATTGACCAATGATATCCTCAAATGTATATTTGGCTTCAAGTTTGCGAATGAGTTGCCGTGCACGATTCAATTCCCTATTTAAAGATTTCATCTCTGACATATCGTGGATAACACCAACACTGCCTTTTAATTTGCCTTTTACAATAATTGGAGCAACATTTACTATAACTTCCCGTTTACTGGGCCCCACTCTCATTGGTACCCCGCGGACAGCTCTCCTTGTTTGCAGCACTTTCATATGCATACTTTCGCCCTCAGATATATCGGCTGTAGCAGGTTGGCCTATTACTTGCTCCTGAGTAAGACCTGTAATCCGTGAGTATGCAGGATTAATAAGTATTCCCCTGCCATTCTCATCCACAACAGAAATGGCATCATCACTAGAATGAATAATAGCCTGAAGCATCGTTTGAATTTCTCGTAAATCTGTAAGTTCCTCCGCAAGATTAACCACTTCAGTAATATCTTTGAAGACAGCAAATGCTCCAATCAAGGTGCCATTTTCCTCAATAATAGGAATCCTTGTGGTAATAATTTTTCGATCATTTTCCAAAACCATTTCTTGATTTGC
>NZ_JBALSN010000646.1:0-1262 GCF_036966985.1 Neobacillus drentensis
CACAAACTATTTCGAATTTAAATTTCTTTAATTAAAGATATTAAGGTAAAAAAATCGCTCTTATTTACCATGATTAGAATGGAACGTTTCTTTTGCGTATTCGATCTCTAAACCCCATATGTTCAACCATGTCCCTTAGCACTGTCTGACTCCCCTCTCAGGTAATTTTTCTCGAATAATATATTTTCAACAAAATAATCTTGAATTAAAATATTTTGAATTCGAGATAATTTTATTATATATAATTTAATTGAAATGTCAACATTGAATTTAAAAATTATTTTATTTTATGGTTACTTTTTTATACAAATTTCCTTTTAAACTTGATCTATTAAATCTTTATTTATTAGAGTATTTACGATATAATTATTAATATCGAAAAAATACCTTGTTACTTTTAGTATACAATCATTGCAAATTGGAGGTGTTTATCTTGAGTGAGAAGGAAACACAGGATAAAGTATGTTCAAAGGTCGAAGAATCGTACAATATTATCGGAAAAAAATGGATGGGTTTAATCATTCATACTCTAATGGAGGAACCAAAACGGTTTAGTGAAATCCATGCTTATATTCCAGATTTAAGTAAGAGAATGCTTAACGAACGAATTAAGGAACTTGAGGATTGCGGAATCGTCCTAAGGAATGTAATTACAGATCGCCCGGTACGAACAGAGTATTCACTCACAAAAAAAGGGACGGAATTAGGAAGAGCCCTAAAGACAGTAGAGGATTGGGCTGATAAATGGCTATAAAGTGATTCTTCAATTATTGTGAAAACTCCTGATTCATAAGATGTTAATTATGACAACCTTTCCATTTTTTGGAGAGGTTGTTTCATTATTAAATACACTTTCACGATTCACTGCTTACTCTAACTCTATTTAATTCAAAAACAAGACTGCCAAGCCTCTTCTTTAAAAAGGTGGCTTGGCAGTCAAATTAACTTAATGGCTGTGCCTCTAAATCCTTTTCTTTAAAAAGCAGACATCATGAGCCTGGACATGGCTTGATATAACAGAGCCGTCGACTGAAAATAGAACAGATTATGTACTAGTAGTTCCAATGTCTACACCTATCATATATTTTGAACACACTATTTCTTCCTTCTTACAAAGGACATTTTACTGCTTCCTAATCAAGGAGAGAAACTCAAAATGAGCTTCTCTCCTTCATGTAAAGCAATTATAGATGTGTTACGAAACCTTCCTCTTTAATTTATAATAGTAGTATTGTTTTTTAAACAAACAAATTAAGCAATAA
>NZ_JBALSN010000647.1:0-1148 GCF_036966985.1 Neobacillus drentensis
AATACAGCAAAGATTTATATTTTAGGACTGATAAGTTTTTTAGTCGGTACTTCACAACCCATCATCTCAGGTATTTTGGATAAAATGGCAGAGGCTCTAGGAGTGTCAATTGGAGCGGCTGGTCAATTAATTACAGTCTTTTCATTAGCCTATGCCATCGGTACACCTATATTACTGGTATTAACGGCTAAAATGGAAAGACGAAAATTACTGATCTATGCCTTATTTGTTTTTATTGTAGGAAATCTACTTTCAGTGATTGTTCCAGGATATGGATTATTTATAATTGCTCGCATTATTATGGCTTTAAGTACAGGTGTAGCAGTCGTTACAATTTTAAATATCGCCGCAAAGATTGCACCTGCTAATAAAAAGGCCAGTTCAATTGCAACAGTTGTCATGGGATTTACCGCATCATTAATCATTGGCGTTCCTATTGGACGTTTTATTACATCCACGTATAGCTGGAAATTTGTATTTATCGGTACCGCAATATTAGTTTTACTTGTCATTTTTATTGTTTTAAATACAATACCAAAAATGAATGGTGATGCTTCAATCCCTTTAACGAGACAAATTGCGATGTTCAAAAAAACAAAAATTGCTTTAGCATTATCAATCACCTTCTTTTTAATGACAGGATACGGAATTCTTTTTACTTATTTATCTCCATTCCTTGTAAAAAATGTAGGTATGAGTGATTCTCTTGTAAGCATTACTTTACTTGTTCTTGGAGTTGCAAGCTTATTTGGTTCTAAACTAGGTGGATTAAGTGCAGATAAGAAAGGCGTAATTTTTACATTAAAAATAGGATTACTTGTAAACGTAACATCTTTAGTCGTACTTTCATTCATATCACATTCAATTATTGCTGTATTTGTTATATTGACAGTCTGGTCATTTGCGGGCTGGTCATCAGGTGCAACTCAGCAATATAATTTAGCAACGCTATCACCTGAATCCTCAGATGTGTTGCTAGGTCTGAACCAATCAATGATGCAATTAGGCTTTGCGGCTGGTGCAGGTTTTGGTGGAATAATTGTGGGGCAAATATCATTGTCTTCCATTACATGGTTCAGTGCGTTAAGTATTGTGTTTGCAAGTATTACAACATTTGGATTATCACGTTTCTTAAATAATAAAAAGGT
>NZ_JBALSN010000648.1:0-2628 GCF_036966985.1 Neobacillus drentensis
GACCCCACAAATAACCGAAACGTTTTTCGGTGGGCCGGTGGATCCTATTATATCTCAATTAGTGAATTATTCGATTACGACCGCACGTGTATTTGCGAACATCTTAGCAGCGATGGTACTGATGAAATTAGGACCGAAAAAAGCAGCAGGAATGGCGATTGGACTATTAATGATGGGACTTGTTGCTATTTACCTGCCTAATTACTGGGCCTATACCGCAGCTCGAATGGTTATGGCCGTTGGGGGTTCGATGGTGATTGTCTACATGAACCCCATCGTCGCTCACTATGTTAAAAATTCAAATGTAAAACTGCGCATTAATGCGGCCAATACCGTTGCCTATAATGCGGGTGCCTTTATTGTTGCCGTCTTGTTTACGGTTTTTGCGAAGCAAATGGTGGCCAACTGGCGTTTAACATTAACGTTCTTTGCCTCATTAACGATTTTGTTTTTTATCGGCTGGCTTTGGAAAGCTGAAACCTTTGAAACAAAGGAAACCGGTGGAAAAGCTGAAAAGTATGGATATAAAGACGCCCTTAAGGACGGATTCCTTTGGCGCTATGGCTTGGCGTTTGCTTCCTTTTTAACACTGTACGTATTATCACTAGTGAGCTTTAAAGCGATATTTGATCAATATACCTTGTTAAACGGCTCGGTTACGAACTTGTTAATCTCAGGCTTTGGCATACTCGGTACATTCGCAGGGATTCGCATCGGGAATAAAGGAGTAGCGCGGAAACCGATTCTCCTAATTTCAGGAATCGTCATGGTTGGAGCCTTTGCTCTAGCGCTCGTTTTTGCGAATAAAATTCCGTCACTTTCCTACACTCTCATTTCAATCTCTGGATTTGCGATGTATATCCAGTACCCAATCTTTTTGAATCTACCCCATGAGTTAAAAGGGATGACACCACAAAGATTGACGATCATGTTCGGCCTATTCTGGGCAATCGCATATGCAGGCCAAACCATTGCGACGATTGTGTGGAGCTTTATATTAGGCGCTTCCGGATATACGCCGGCCATGATCTTCTTTATTGCTGTCTCTAGTTTGTACATCTTCTTGGTGGCGACCTTCCCGGAAACCAGAAAAAAGGAAGTAGGTATGAGGAAAGCAGCGTAACTCCCATTGGGACGGTTTTTATTGAAGTTAGAAAAAGAATCGTCCCCATGGTAGGTTCCACTTACCAAATGATTGGTCAAAAGTAGCCTCCCACACCAAGCCTTCCATAATCTTTTATCCTGAGGATGTATGAATCACATTAGAAGATTAACGATTTCAGCTGCCTTTTCTAACGAAACACTCTGAAGTACACTATTTTCATTTCGAACAGCTGATCCGAAATGATAGAAACCGGTATCCACTTTTTCATGAACTTCAAGGATATTTTCCTTTGTCAGCCCGCTTCCGATTAGTATCTCGGTATTCTTACACCGGTCCTTCATCTGCAATAGCACCTCAAGCCGAGTAGGCCAGTCGCCGTAACCGCCAGATGTTAAAATTGTCCTGATTGCTTTATATTGATCCAATTTTTCTGCTGCTTCGAGTGGATTCCTTGAACTATCGATGGCGCGATGGAAGGTTACTTCCATATCGCCTGTTTCCGTTAAGAGCTCTTCAAGCTGACCGAAATCGATATTCCCTTCCTCATCCAGCATTCCCATTACGACCCCATTTGCACCTAGCGACCGAATGATGCGAATATCATTTTTCATGATCGCGAGGTCGTCTTTCGAATAGCAAAATGATTGACTATGCGGTCTTAGCATGACATTTACCGGAATACGAACACTGGAAACTACTTTTTCAATCAAGCCATAACTCGGTGTTAAGCCACCCTCTGTTAAACCCGAAACAAGCTCAATTCGGTCTGCTCCTGATTTTTCAATTAATACCGCATCCTCTACCGTGACAGCAATAAATTCAAGTAGCACGACATTTCCCCCCTGGGTTATTTTGTCCTAATTCTACCAAAAAAGATGTCGAAAAGCATTTTCACCACATCTTACGAGCTAAAGACTGTCCTCTCTTGCCTTTATGAAGTTTACATTTTCTTTTTCTATTTCATTTAAAGAGCCATCAAAGGAAGGGTCCGGTTGATACCATGACTTACCCGAAAAATAGGTTTGCAAATCCTGTGATTTAAAAACATACCCATGACGAGCATAGATCTCATTTCTGGCTAAACGCAGCTGATCTTTTGTAAGATTAGCAACGTCTTCTTCACTCATCACACCTTTATCACTAGTAGGCAAAATATATTCAGTAGAGGAAGGATTGGAACTCTCTTGTTCGGTTGAAGGTTGATCATGACTATCTTGATCATTATTTTCTACATCTTTATCTTTTGATTGATCAATCTTTTTGGTTGCTGCAACATTCAATTTGGGTTCAGGCTTATAAAAATCTTTAACTAGTAAGGTTACACTTATGACAAGCAGTAAACCTATAATTGTTCCGACTCCAACTACTAATCTCGTTTTTGAGCGATTCTTCTTTATTTCAATGCGCGTCTCTAGGACTGAGGGCATGTTCTTATGATCAATTGCAACCCTTGAACCGCAGTTTGGACAGAACTTACTAGATTCATTTAATTTCTCACCACAATTTGTGCATAAATCCATTGA
>NZ_JBALSN010000649.1:0-2967 GCF_036966985.1 Neobacillus drentensis
AATGTTCTTGTGTCATAAAAATCTTCCTCTCTTTATTAAAATATTTATTTATCATTATTAAATTAGCCAGCCGCCATCAATAAGCAAATCGGAACCTGTTATATAGGAGGTTTCGTAGGATGCTGCAGAGGCTTTTACATTAGCAATTTCTTCGGACTGGGCTACCCTTTTTAACGCAGTGTTTTTACCAATTGCGCGGACAAACCGCTCATTTTGCAAACAATTGGCTGTTAAAGCGGTTTCAACAAAACCGGGGGAAACCAAATTCACGCGGATTCTGAAAGGCGCCAATTCCAGTGCAAATGCTGATCCCATTTATCAAGGGTTTATCAAAATTTTAACCAATCTTAAATCCTTTTGTAGGCAACCTTTGTTCCATGATAGATAAGCCCATTCACAAAATTGTTTAACTCCGCAAAGCCCTGATCATGATAATCACCCCCTTCCATCGCATGCTTGGATGCCATAAAACACACCATGCTGATTGATATTGAACGTCCATAAGTATTCTTCATACGCATATCCAATACATTGCATATGCCCCCTCAATTCGAATTTACTTTAAGGCGGTTATTCCTAAATATTTATATAAATATATATTTATACAAATACCATATTTAGCTAAATATCTCTCGCCGACCGACCTGCTGGGCCCCGGTCAGTTTGCTAGCTTCGTACAATTCTAGCAATGTTTTTTTGGAAAACTTTCCAACACTCGTTTTAGGAATTTCTGTGAAGAACAAAATATCATCAGGTAGCCACCATTTGGTAACTTGTGTGGCAGGGTGATTCAACAACTCTTGTTTGTCATTCACTAAAATCGGGGAATTCATAGGCTGTTTTTTCTTCATGGATCAAATCTTCGTAAGATTAGACATTTGGTAATGAGGTGAGAGGAAGCTTCGCTTTGTCTGTCATGATGAAATAGGTTTCAACTGTTGTCAGGCGAGGGTGAGTCCCTTCAATTATTGAAAACAAATCTGCATAGATGAATAAAACTTTATCTTCAGCATACTGACCATTTAGTATGTATACGCTTACATATAGTAGTTTTTTTAATATTTTTATAATTTCATTGATCTATTAAATATTCATCATTAATATGAATCGGGAGCTATTCCAAAGGATTTTTCTTGATTTAGTGTTACAAATTCATGTCAAATCGAATTACACGAAACTTGTGATGTCTTTAAAAATTATCGATTCAAGCACATTGCCATCAATTTGACGAATCATAAATGGGCAGAAATCCGCAAAATAAGTCGGGAGTGAAGTTGCATCAACGGCTTGTTTTTATGGAAAAAGGATTTTCCTCCCCTGAAAAAGCCGTGATGGCAACTGCCAAATAACATGACCGTGGTCAGCTTGAAATCATGGTAAACAACAAAGAGTGAATGTATGTGTTTGACCGTGTTGTGGAAACCAGGGCATATTTGGCTTTGAAAGATAGCAGGAGAATCCGTCCCATGTAAAACAGTATAAATTTAGCATTTAATGATGTTTGGTTAAATTAACTTAAATTCGTTCTTATTCAACTTTCAGAACAATCTTACCAATGTTCCGATTTTCCTCCATATATTGATGAGCTGCGGCTACATCATGCCAATCGAAAACACGATCAATAATCGGAACCATTTTTCCATTTGCAAACCTTTCATTCGAAAATGCTTCAAACTTACGAGTTAACTCAAACTTTAAGAACGTACTCCTTGATCTTAATGATGACCCGATAAATTGGATCCTTTTTTGCAGAAATGCCCCCAAATTCACATTTGCTAATTGTTGCCCCCCTAATACCCCAATCAAAATGCATCTCCCATCAATACCAATGGACCTCATGTAGCGTGCCCATCGGATTATACAATCTTTCAGAAGCTTCTATTTCAACAACAACTCTACCTATTTCAACATCTACAATCTTAAAACCAAGTATTTGTGCAGCTCAGGTATTTTTCCCGCCATCATTTTCTTTAAATTTTCTAAGTGATTCATTATCCGCACCATTAAACTAATAAATTTTACTTTTAAAAGTATTTTTCAACGATGCAAGTGGAGATGTCCATCGAGGGTACAGCTCCATTGTTTCGGTCATACGAACTGTGGGTATAGAGCCGAGACTCCACCAGCCAGACCTTTTTGAACCTTTCGGCTTAACTCGTCGGCAAGAATTTCATGGCTATCAGCCTGGATTCCATCGATAGCGATCTTTGCTACATTAGCAGCATTCAACTTAGGAGCTTTCAAGTGGGCAGTCATGTCTGTGTCCATGTACCCGACATGAAGTCCCGCTACGCGTACCTTCTGGTCAGCCAGTTCTAAACGGATTGAGTTGGTGAGAGCCCACTCGGCCGACTTCGCAGCAGAATATGCTCCTGAATTCACACTACTGAACCAGGATAACACCGAAAGAATGTTTAGAATTGTACCTCCCCCGTTCGAGGCGATCTTCGGTGCGAAGGTGCGAACCATCGAAAGAGTTCCAAAAAAGTGTGTATTAAATTCGGTGTTGATGTCCTCCAAACTACCATTGATAAGGGAGGCGCCTGTCGACACCCCAGCATTGTTTATCAGCAGAGTCACGTCTCCCGCTACCTCTGCTGCCGCTTCCACAGAAGTAGGATCGGTGATATCGATTTGCAATGGTTTTGCTCCCGGTAGTTGGATACTATCAGGGTTACGCGCCCCCGCATAAACAGTAGCACCTCGAGCGATCAGTTCAAGAACGAGTTGTCGACCAAGTCCCCGGTTTGCGCCAGTAACCAGCGCAGTTTGTTTTGAAATATCCATAATAAGAATTCTCCTTCCAGATTTAAGATCCTACTTTAAATATTAAGATAAAAAATTTCTGTTCTGTGGAAAAGTTGATGTGTAAACAAAAATGCCAATATAACGATTTAAGACTCCAAATTTGGCCAAGATTGCTTTTGTGCCGCAAAATCTTGGTTGACAACCTTTTTATTATTTAAG
>NZ_JBALSN010000650.1:0-3105 GCF_036966985.1 Neobacillus drentensis
TTTTTATGTCCATATCGTATAAATGCCAATACAACAAAACCCTATGACAGGTTTATTTGTTGTGTCATTAACGACATATCTACGACATAATTCTCTCTTCAGGTTCAAGTGAAGGGAGTTTTTTTATGCATACAAATCAACAGACAGTATTAAAAGTAATCGACATCGAAAAAAGTTTTCATTTAAGGAAGGTATTGGATCATATTCAATTTGAAATAAAGAACGGGGAACGGATTGGGCTTGTCGGCTATAACGGAACTGGAAAAACCACATTAGCAAATATCATTTTTGGGAAAATGGCCCCAGATAAAGGTATTGTAGAAAAATCAAAAGATTTAACGATCGGCTATCTTTCCCAATCCATTGATTATCAGGTTAGTGATTTTCAGCAGTCTTTATCAGGAAATACCAAAAATCATTTGCTCGAGCATGCGAGCATGTTAGGTCTTACGAAGGTTTATAACTGGGAAGATGAGCGTTTAGGACATTTAAGTGGCGGGGAAAAATTAAAGTTGGCATTAGCAATGGTTTGGGCTTCAAAACCGGACTTTTTAATTTTGGATGAACCAACGAACCATTTAGATTATAAAGGGATCGAGTGGTTGGTTTTTGAATTAGAGAAATTCCGGGGCCCCGTCCTAATTATCTCTCATGATCGACATTTCTTAGATAAAACGGTTACTAGAATTTTTGAATTAGAAAATAGCAAAATAAATTTTTACAACGGAAACTATAGTGACTATCGAAAAAAGAAGCAGCAAAGAATTGAAAATAAGAGGCACCAATATGATGTCCAGCAGCAAAAAATAAAAGAAGTGGAAACACAGATTACTCAATTAAAAACATGGTCCGAAAAAGCCCATCGAGAATCTACAAAAAAGGGGAAAGGACCAAGCAAAAGACAAAATGGGATTAAGGAATATCATCGGGTAAAGGCTAAAAAAACAGACAATCAAGTAAAGTCAAAAATGAAACGACTGCAAAATGAGTTGGAAAAAAATAAGCTTGAAAAGCCATTAGATGAAGTTCAAATAAGGTTTCAGTTTGACACGCAAGGGAAGAGAGGCAAACGAATTGTCGAGGCTAAGAACTTGGCCAAATCCTTCGAAAATAGAACACTTTTTCAAAAATCCAATTTCTATATTAATTATGGTGATCGCCTAGGATTATTGGGTGAAAATGGCTGCGGTAAAACGACATTAATAAAAATGATGTTAGGCCAAGAGGGCTATTCCATTGGGGATTTGTGGAGCAGTGACTCGGTAAAAATTGCATATTTAAGTCAAGATGTTGATGATTTGGCTGCCGAGAAAACGGCAATTGAAGCACTAGGGTTCACAGATCGTGAGAGTGTTTTGAAAGCAAGAACTCTATTAGCCAATGTAGGCTTAAATGAGGCGCTAATCACTAAGCCAATCGGAACATTGAGTTTGGGGGAACGAACGAGAGTAAAACTCGTTGACATGCTAATGAAAGAGTATGATGTGCTCATTCTCGACGAGCCAACCAATCATCTAGACTTACCGAGTAGAGAGCAGTTGGAAAATACGTTAGCAGACTTTACTGGGACAATTATTACCGTTTCTCATGACTATTACTTCCTTAATAAGCTTTGTGACCGGCTGCTTGTATTTGAAGACCAGCAAATTCGGCGGATTGAGATGAAACCTGATGAATATTTAAATCAAGATGTAAACAAAGGGGATGCCTTAAAAGAAGCCCTACTAATAATAGAAAACAAGATTGCATCTGTCTTAGGTGAGTTATCGTTCATGGATCTTAAAGACCCTAGATATCCTGAGTTAGACAAAGAATTTAATGACTTACTTAAGCAAAAACGAAAACTAATGGGCTAAAATAATATAGAACAGTTATAATAAAAGGTCCTCAAGTATCTATTGAGGACCTTTTATCATTCTCATCAAGACAGCAAATAACCAATCAATTATTAGCCAATAAATTTAGAAGGTCTTTCTCTTTTTCCGCCCGTATCCCAGCATTCCACTCATCCTCCGTCAATTGGCGGGTTTTCTCCCACTCATAAATATCAGTGATACTATCTTCAAGTGGCCTAAATGAAAGACCGCTATGGATAGCTTTATCAACATTGATAGAGAATGCACCTTTCCATGGCTCCATAGACTCAGGTGACAATGGAGAATTCTCGGGTACCCAGAGCGGCATTTCCGTCCATGGGGCTACTTTCTGATCCAAAAGAAATTGTTCCTCTGCCCAAACCACATCTGCATCTGAACCTGTCACTTTAATACATGTATTGACAAACTCTTTTATCGTTAATGGATAATCCGGACCCGTTGCATTAAACGTTCCAGAGGAGTGCTGTTCTTCCATATCGAGTATCCAATTAGCCAGGTCTTTGTTGTCAATCATCTGAACCCGGCGGTTTGGATTTCCGGGCACTAGAACCTTGCCGCCTTTTGCGATTCTATTTACCCAATAGGGAACACGGTCCGTATAATCATTTGGCCCAATTAACTGTCCTGCACGTATATTTAACACACGACCCGGCATATTTTTCTCAGCTATTTGTTCACATAAAGCCTTAAAATGTCCGTAATATTGATAGATGGGTCCGTCTGCATCCATTGAAAGCTGATTTGCTTCCTCGATTGACATTTCCAGGACAGGGTAGTTTTCATCCAAATTCTCCTGAATCCAATCTTGATAGACAGAAATACTCGAAATAAACGTATAATGCTGGACTTGGTCTCTTAATAAGTTTGTTGTGTTCTGGACTGTATAGGGGATAAACCCGCTTGTATCAAGTACAGCATCCCAATATCGATTTTGAAGCGCTTTCAAATTTCCGAATCGATTTCCATAGAGAACTTCGATATCCTTAATTCCGGGACTTTGAATTCCACGATTAAATATAGTGACTTCATGGTTTCGTTTTAAAGCTTCTTCTACGAACGTTTTCCCTAAAAAGCGGCTACCACCTAAAACAAGAATCTTCAAAAGAAAAAAGAAGAGCTTTCAAAGCTTGAGGCAAAACAAGAGGCACTTGCGCTAAAGCTAAAAGAAATTGACGAAAAAGCTTTAAAAACAAGTGATCAAATCGAAGAAAAACAAAAAGAAAACGAA
>NZ_JBALSN010000651.1:0-4593 GCF_036966985.1 Neobacillus drentensis
AATGAAATCCTCCATTTAAAAAAATATGGCAGCAATAAATTTCTTGTTTCCAATGGAAGGCTGCTATCCACAGAAGGTTCCTATACCTACTATTTTGATACGGCAATATCTATCCGGATTCCCATTGGTTCTCAGGTTCGACTTGAGTGGGGGAGCATGAAACAGAGCGGTCGAGTGCTTTCTTCTGAAGGGAAGGGAGTTATGCTTGCCATGGAACAATCATTTGGAGATTTAATTCACGAAGCACAGCTTTTTCATGATCCATGGGAATTACTTGAACAGCTCATTGAACGGCTGGACGAAATGAAAAAAAATAAGCAAAAACGAATCCGAGTAAAAAGATTGATGGACCCCTCCATGCCTGCTAAACATCCGGTTGAAAAAAGTAAAAGCAATGTTCATGAACTCATTTTGCGTTCCAAGTACAACCCTGTTACCTTCGTTTGGGGCCCTCCTGGAACAGGGAAAACCTATACTTTGGCCCGAGTAGCCGCAAATAAGTATTTCCAGGAAAAGAAAGTGTTAATTTTATCACATAGTAATCAAGCGGTTGATGTCCTCATTCATGAGATATCAGCCTTTATTCAAAAGAAAGGCCGTTTTCGTGAGGGAGATGTGCTCCGCTATGGGTTCAATACAGGCGAACATTTTGCCGATCATGAAGCAGTGACCACTAGTCAACTCCTTCAGAAAGAAGATCCTCGGCTAGCAGAAGAGAAGGAACTGTTACTAGCGGAAAGACGGAATTTAAAGCAAGATATCGCCCATTCTTTTAGCAAAAGGGACACGAATCAGTTGCTTGAACTAGAAACTAAAATTGCCAGAGTTCTTGAAAAAATCCGCCAAAAAGAGCTTGAATTTATTAAGGATGCGTATATCGTGGGATCAACACTTGCCAAAGCGGCGGGTGATGCAGCAATTTATGAAAAAGAATTTGACCTTGTCATCCTAGATGAAGCAAGTATGGCATATGTCCCTCAAGCTGCTTTTGCTGCGACGCTCGGAAAGCGAGTGATTATTTGTGGTGATTTTAAACAGTTACCACCGATTGCCTCCTCTAGGGATCCATTAGTCACCTTGTGGTTAAAAGAAGATATCTTCCATCGCGCTGGTGTGGTCGACTGGGTTCGCGATGGAATGCTGCATCCCCACCTTTTTTTATTAAAAGAGCAACGGAGAATGCATCCGGATATCTCCTCCTTCACGAATCAGTATATTTACCACTCGCTTGTCGGCGATCATGAAAGTGTTCTAAAAAGTAGAAAATCAATCGTCGATCTAACACCCTTTCAAGGAATGGCCTCTGTTCTTCTTGATACAAGTCACTCAGGGGTATATGGCATGACAGAAAAGGCATCGAATTCACGCATGAATATATGGCATGTATTATTGTCCTTTCAATTAATTCATGAGTCGTTCGTGGCTGGGGCTCGTTCAATTGGTTATGTGACACCATACCGTGCGCAAGCAAATTTAATGGAGATACTGCTTGCAGATTTATATGAAAAGGAAAGATCAACCGCTGATATTATTGCTGCGACCGTGCACAGATTTCAAGGCAGTGAACGTGATGTCATGATTTTTGACACGGTGGACAGTGAACCGCAAACACGGGCAGGTATACTTCTCACAGGTAAGGATAGTGAACGATTGATCAATGTGGCCATTACCCGAACAAAAGGAAAGTTCATACATCTCAGCGATCAATCGTTTATTCGAAAACATGTGTATAATGGTAAAACACTAAGACAGCTCGTGGAACATCAAGGGCGTAAGCAGCAAACAATCGGAACCAAGGATATTGGCAAATGGATAAAAAATCAGCAGCCAAGATTACAGTGGATGCATGCACGTAATTTAGAGAAAGTATTCAGGGACCTCCAATCAGCAAAAAAGTCAATCATTCTTTCTTTACCGGACCAAACAGTCCTTTCTGAACAATGGAAGGAACAACTGCAAAAAAGGAGCCCGACTGTAAAATTAACGGTTTTGGCGGGGGAATTGTGGGAAGAACTGCGACCCAATCAGTTATTGAATATCCGCTTGCCGTTTCCATTCATCATGGTAGATGAGCAGTTGTTATGGCTTGGTTTGCCATTAGAGGCTGCAAGAGGAGTCCGTCCCCCTTATATTGCGGTTAGGCTCCATTCGGAGAGAGTATGTGAGTATTTACTAGGACAGTTCCAAACACTGGAGTAATCATTTCGTGGGAATGCAAGGTAAAGTTTCGCTAAATGATTTAATCAGAAAGTAGTTTGACAATATAATCTAACTTAATTAGAATTAGATTATATAATCTAACTATTTTGTTTGAAGGGGATAATGAATGAATGTTCCGATATCGATTTTTATTCTTGATGTAAGTAATTCTTCCACCCCAAAAATGGGGGAGAAACTTACTGTTTACTTGGATGAAGTGGTGGACTGGATTACTTGTTGGACAGAGGATCTTGGACCGATCCAAATAAAGCATCGTGCAGGAGATGAAATTATTTTTGTTGGCCCTGGATATTCAACAGCGTATACGATTGCCTTTTTTGTAAGCAGGGTGTGGAAATACAAGGAACATATGCCTTATTTCGGCTTGGCATTTGGGGATATTGACAAGGAAGTAAAGGAAGTGGATCTGGAAAAATGGATCCATCCATTGGTCAAACAAGCAAGGTATGCAAATGATTTAATTAAACAAGAAAAAAACAGAATGCTTTTTAAGTTCGAATTGGATCAGTTCTATCCAAACGAAGCAAATGATTCATTACCGTACCACCAGTTCAGAAATGAATTTGAGACACTTATTAATGCATTATTACATTTGCAATTGAAATTTATTCAGAATCAAACAGATATTCAGGAAATCGTCTGTACTCTCTTCCTTATTTTAAAACAGCAAAAAGTGATTGGAAAGATTCTAGGCAGAACAGCTCCGACGATTTCAAGCCATTTTAAGAAGGGAAATAGTGAAGAAATCCTAGATACATTTTCAAAAGTAATTAGTATACTACATTCATTACAAGAAAAAGCGTATCCGGCAAGTACTATTCATCCAGAAATGGCAAATGAAAGCCTTACAACAAGCATCCGGATTCACTTGCAGACGATCTTAAACACACTTATTGATACTTAAGTTACAGCCTATAGAGAGAGGAGAAACCATGTTATTTTTCAGTCTAGTTCTTGCCCACTTCATTGCTGATTTTTATTTACAAACAGATGACATGGTCATAGAAAAAAGAAAGAATTTATGGAAACATGTAAGCCACCATCTTTTCACGACTGGTTTTGTCTTAATAGGATTCTGGATTCTCTCCTATAATTTTGAGAATATCCTTAAATACCTGTTCATCCCTTTGTTTGGTATTGTGGCATCACACCTAATTTTGGATTGGTTAAAGATTATCCTGCTTGATAAATTGAAAATGACGAACGAAGAAAACATGAAACGGCTCGGTTACTTTGTTTTAGATCAGGTTCTGCATCTAGTTGCGATTCTTTTAGCATGTATGTTTTGCTTTCAATTTGAAATTGAAGGGTTCATTCAACAGAAAGGAGGATTAAGCTTTATTGAGTCTGTTCTGTTTTTTATCATTATTGTTATCCTAACAACAACGGTAAGCGGACATATGATCAAGATCCTCCTCGGTTCCCTGCCCAATCAATTATTGACCTTTGAGGGGAAATATTCATTTAAAAATGAACGAAATGAAGCTGAATTTAAACGTAGGGGTAAAAAAGGATTATCAGAAGAATACCATTATACAGTTTTCAGTAAGCATGATCTTTCACGAGGAAAACTAATTGGCTATATTGAGAGATTACTAGTATTATTGTTAACATTTTATAGTGCCTACCCAGCGATTGGATTTATCGTCGCCGCCAAATCGATTGCCCGCTTTAAACAAATGGATGACAGGGACTGGGCAGAATATTTTTTATTGGGAACACTAACTTCTATGTTTCTTGGAATTACTTTTGGGATTTTGTTGAAAATCGTCCTAACATAGGAGTTATAGAAAGAAAAGCATCTAGTGGGTGCTTTTCTTTTTTATATTATAAATCAAAAAAGTTGAAGAGGCATTCATTAAGTATTAAAATTATCTCATATTCGAGATAATTTAAATGAAGGGATTAAATAAATTTTTATGATTAGGAAATGACCAAGTTTCTAACAATACTGTAAGGGACTTTTTTGTTTGAAGAAAGGGGACAAACAAGATGAAACATATTTTTCAAAAAGGGAAAGACGCAACCAAACCAACATTTTTATTGCTGCATGGGACGGGAGGAACGGAGTTAGATTTGATTCCACTTTCAGGTAAAATTGATGAGGATGCTTCTTTTTTAAGTGTCCGCGGAAATGTCCTTGAAAATGGGATGCCGCGATTTTTCCGCAGATTAGCTGAAGGGATTTTTGATGAAGAGGATCTTATTTTTCGTACAAAAGAATTGTATGAATTCCTAGACGAAGCCTCACAAACTTATGAATTTGATCGTAAGAATGTCATCGCAATTGGATATTCCAATGGTGCGAATATCGCCGCGAGTTTGTTGTTCCATTACCAAGATGCCTTAAAAGGAGCCATTCTTCATCATCCA
>NZ_JBALSN010000652.1:0-3984 GCF_036966985.1 Neobacillus drentensis
CTTTTCGGCCCCACCACCGGATTCCTCTGCTGGTTGAAAGAGGAGGCGCACCGTTCCATTCAGTTCTGACTGTTTTTTTTGCAAAAGGCTGGCTGCACCAATAAGAGCAGCTGTATGAAAATCATGACCGCAAGCATGCATCACTCCATTTATTTTGGAAGAATAGGGAAGTCCTGACTTTTCCTCAATTGGAAGTGCATCAATATCTGCGCGAACAGCTACGATAGGACCAGGTTTTCCTCCTTTTATATCAGCAAAGACACCTGTTTTCAAATCCGTTTTGCGAATCGGTATGTCTAGTTCCCGCAGCCATTTTTCAATTGACTTTGATGTTTTAAATTCTTGATTTGATAATTCTGGATATTGATGTAAATGGCGCCGAATGGATATCAAATGAGTCTCTAATTCCGCTTGATTCATAACAATCTCCTTCCTATATATCAAAACGATAGCATTTTACTAAAATATCATTGTTCATAAATTCTTTCGTTTGATCTCGCTTAAAACCAAACCATTCATATAAACGAATCGCTTTTTGCATTTTATCACCTGTGTGCAAATACAATTTATTTGCCCCTTGAGACTTTGCAAATTGAAGACCAGCTTTTAATAATTCTTGCGCTACGCCACGTCCTCTAGCCTGGGGGTGGACAGCCAATAGGCGAATAATCGGGGAAAAAATTTGTAATTCAGGTTTTTGATACGCCTTTTCAGATGACTCGAATAACTGTAACGTACCAAGTATATTTACATTATTTTTCGCAATCAATATCTTTTTCACATCTGGATTATCAACCGATGCCTTGATATTTGCTAAATAATCCTCCCATTGATTTGGATTTGTATATTCATGCTCATACTGCTGATAGCTCTCAACTAATAAACGTCTTACCGCTTCTTTTTCTTCCTCTACTAATTCTTCAATAATAATTTGCTTTGTCACCATAAGAGTCACCCTTTTCTCCAGGATTTTTATTTAATTAACCTGTTCTTAAAGTTGGGGAAGAATGATTCACCCGATATTCGTTGTAAAAATCGCCTGGTTCGTTCTTCTTTTGGAGCATTAAAAATTTCTAAAGGTGTACCTTCCTCAACGATTACTCCTTCATCCATGAATAATACGCGATCAGCGACTTCTCTAGCAAAACTCATTTCATGGGTAACAACGACCATCGTAATACCTTCCCGTGCAATATCTTTAATGACAGAAAGCACATCCCCAACTAATTCAGGATCCAAGGCCGATGTAGGCTCATCAAAGAGAATGACTTCTGGATTTAACGCAAGCGCCCTCGCAATACCGACTCTTTGCTGTTGTCCCCCTGATAGCTGTGAAGGATAGTGATGTAATTTATCACTAAGGCCAACTTCTTCCAGCACTTTTTCACTTTGAAATCTTGCTTCCTTTTTCTTCACTTTCTTCGCAACCACTAAACCTTCCATCACATTTTCCAGCACTGTCTTATGGGCAAATAAATTATAATGCTGAAAAACCATAGCAGATTGTTTTCTTAATAACAACATTTCTTTTTTCTTTGCCTTTTCTGAATTGACCTGTATATCGCCAATTTTTAAAATACCTGAATCAGGAGTTTCTAAAAAATTCAGACATCTCAATAAAGTTGTTTTACCCGATCCACTTGGACCAAGAATCGTTACCACTTCTCCTCTTTCAATGTTTAAGTTAATTCCTTTTAAAACCGGCTGTTTGTTAAATGATTTTTTAATACCCTGTAAATAGATCATGACACGCCTCCTCGATTATAAGCTGTCACCCTTTTTTCAAGTAAATAGGAGAGACCTTCTATAATAATAGTAAGACCCCAATAGATCATACCCGCAGCAATAAAGGCTTCGAGAAACTTTAAATTGATTGATGCGACGATATTGGCGGCACCTGTCACTTCTTTTTCCGATACGAGAAAAGCAATGGATGAAGTGTGTAAAAAACCTACAATGACATTAGTAAAGTTCGGAATAGATTGAGCTAATGCCTGCGGTAAAATGATTCGAAACATCGCTTGCATCTTCGTCATCCCAACTGAGTACGCCGCTTCCATTTGTCCATTAGAAACACTGATAATTCCAGATCGAATAATTTCTGATAAATAGGCACCTGCAGCCAATGATAAGGCGATTAATACAAATGAAATAATCGGAATCGAATTTGTTTGAATTCCTAAATCAAACTTTTCTGAAAGTTGGTCAAGTAATAATGGTAATCCAAAATAAATCACAAAAATATGCATAATGATAGGAGTTCCTCTAAAAAAAGATACATAAGCATTTGCTGCACTATTAAGATATCTCACTTGATATACTCTAATGAGGGCCACGACAATACCTATTAGAAATCCCACCAATAAAGGAATAATAGTTACGATGAGAGTAATAGGAAGGGCCTTGATAATTTCTTTAAACGCTACCCATATAAAGGGAATATCAACCGTCATTTTCACTCCTCCTTTCTATGCAGCAGCAGCTAGATCAGCTTTCTGATAACGATTGTAATATTTTTCTAGTTTACTAAATATTTTTTCAAACAATAGGACAACAACATAATAAATAATCGATAGAGATATATACACCTCTAGTGCATGTGCTGTTGAAGCAACGAGCGTATCTCCTCTTCCCATCATGTCCATCACACCGATAGTAAAAGCAAGAGAAGTATCCTTTAATGAACCAATCACTGAATTTGCCATATTCGGGAAAGCAATCCTTAATGCCTGGGGAAGGACGATTCGAAAAAAGTTTTGGCTGCTTGTCATCCCTACAGAATAAGCAGCTTCCGTTTGTCCATAATCGACTGCACGAATGGATCCTCGAAAAATTTCAGCAAAACCAGCGCCATTGCTAATGGCATAAGTAGCAATGACAAAATAAATGGCATCAAGCTTTGAAATATCAATATTGAAAATCATGAGTACAGCAGGTAAGCCATAAAAAACGAGGAATAATTGGATTAATATTGGTGTCCCTCGAACAAAAGAAACATATAAAATGACCAATTGATTGAGTAAAGGTATTTTAAATAACCTCGGTATAGCGGCTGCTATACCGAGAATGACTCCTAGAATAATAGATGCTCCTAAAATTTGAAGAGTTATCCCTAAATATTGAATTAGTGTGGGAATAAACTCGATTATTAACTTAATATCAAAGGCTTTCCCCATTTTTACTACAACCTCCAAATGAATAATCCAATCTATTAAAAGTTAACTGTGTAGTCAGCTCCTAACCATTTTTTACTCAATTCACTGACAACACCTTCTTTTTTCAAATNNTCATCTTTCCTAAGCAGGAAATAAACTTTTGAATTCAGCAGCGGCTCACCTACTACTTTTTGCTGCGCATCTACAGCGTCATTATTAAAGTCTACTGAAAATGGAGTCGTAATGGTTGCATCTGCTCGACCTGTTTTAATTTGATTTATCGTCGAATCAGGTCCGTTACCTGCATAAACAATTTCAATTCCTGCGTTATTTTCTTTGTTATACTTTTCTAGAAATACAGCGGAATTACTAGTCGCACTTACAATTGCTTTTTTCCCTTTTAAGTCTTTTATTGAATGAATATCATTGTTATTTTTATTGATCGTTACATGAAGAGGAAAGACATTATATGGTTCTTCATTAAAAAGAAACTTCTTTTGCCGTTCTTCATTCACTTCCATTTGATGGGCAATAAAATCAATTTTATTAGTTTCTAAACTTAATAACAGATTCGAAAATTCCATTGTTTTAAATTCAAATTCGAATTCTGGCAGCTTTTCATCGATTTTCCTTACTAATTCCACATCATATCCAGTTAACTTTCCGTTCTTGTCAATAAAGCATACATTTGGGAATTGTGTTCCTGTTCCGACTATTATTTTTTGTACTTTCGACTCCCCTTTCGCAGTTTCGGAGCTTGCCTTTGAAGTTGTTTTTGTTTCTTGAGAAGAGCATGCTCCCACCACTAATGCAAGTAGTAATGTCATAA
>NZ_JBALSN010000653.1:0-1676 GCF_036966985.1 Neobacillus drentensis
TTAAGACCGATCGTATGAAGATAACCCGCCGCGACCGCCACAATTTCATACCAGCCGCCTACATTGCATTCCCCTTCATTATTTCGGCCCATTGCTACCACCGTGCCATGGGATTTAAGCCCAATGGTACGACACCAACCCGCCGCAACTGCTACAATATCGCGCCAGTCGTTTACATCGCATTGGTCATGCTTATTCAAACCCACAGCCGCCACCGTACTGTCAGATTTAAGACCGATTGTATGAGCATTACCCGTGTTCGTCGCCATATGAACATTACCAGCCGCGACCGCCTCAATATCGCGCCAGCCGCTAACATCACATTGGCCAAATTTATTATCACCCACAGCCGTCACCGTACCGTCCGATTTAAGTCCAACGGTATGACGACGACCTGCAGCTATGGTATCTTTTGGCCACCTTTTTACCCTTAACACCGCTTCTTTCGGTGAAATGTAATTCATGTTTTACCTCCCTGAATATATCTTATTCTTAACTGTTTCCTTGTTCTTGAAAAAGAACTGTTTAAATTCGAGTTCCATGAGAACAATTGAAAGCAAAATGATCGTTCCTCCCATTACTAACTTCATGGTAAATGGTTCAAAACCAAAAGTTATAGAAAAAATGCTTCCAAATACAGATTCAAGCATCATAATAAGTCCAGCTGATGTTGCTGATGTATGTTTTTGAGCTAAAACCTGTACTGTTTGGCCCACAAACGAACATACGATTCCCATGTATAACAATGGAACGATGGCAACAGACCAATTAACGTCCGATAGATGCCCTTCCTCTACTAAGAGGAAAAACAACAATCCACCTATTGCTTGTACAGCAGCAAGTAAAAACGCAACAATACTAAAATCGGTTGTTCTAGTACTATACCCAAGGTAGGCAATAGAACCTGCGTAAAAAAACGCACAGAAAAGAGTGTATACGTCTCCAATATTCAAGTTTATCTCTTCATTCGTTATTCCTGAGATAATAGCCATTCCCAATATACAAGCAGCGATGGCAATCAAACTTTTTACTTGAAACTTTTTCCCATAAAAAATCCAAGCAATAAAAGGAATAATCACCACATACGATGCAGAGATAAAAGCATTATTCGATGGAGTGGTATACATTACACCAATCGTTTGTGTAATAAATCCACCAAAATTAAGGAGTCCGGCAATTACCCCTACTTTAAAGTCCTTGAAGGTCATTTTAAATATTTTTTTATGAAAAAACAGGAGCACGCACACAACAAAGAGAAAACCTCGAACAAAATTTATAAAACCAGCAGACACATTTACGTCCAATGCTATTTTTGTTACCACGAACCCAGAACCCCAAAAGACTGAAGTGATCAATAGCAATATATTTGCCATTAATTTTGTCATTTTCATCTATCAATTCTCCCCTTTTTGTTTACATCCCAAAAAAATCCAACTCTTCCCTTAAAAGAGTTGGATTTTATCTACTCTAATACCGTTTTTTCGCCACCCACCAAATTAAATTTTTAGAAGGGCCTGACTGCTTTATAGATTTGATTTTTTAAATATACTACATTTCCTTAATATTACAAACAGAAACTTAACCACATTACAAGCTAAGAAATCTCAAGTTTCATTATCGTACAATCATTTCCTTCATTCCCTAATATCATATAATAGCAGATTGAAAAGCTGGTG
>NZ_JBALSN010000654.1:0-5488 GCF_036966985.1 Neobacillus drentensis
AGCACATTCTAGAGAAAAATAATAGATAAATCTATTATCTGTGCTTTATTGTTCACAATTTAATTGTACTATTTTGTTCACAAGTAACAATCATTAAGATATCATTAAGTGTCTATTGACTAGACACTTATGCTAAATCTGTCTATATTGAGGAAGGTTTTTTCATGAATAATGAACAAAATACGACGTCTCAACGACAAAATCGGACAAAAGCGCATTTAAAGCAAGCATTAATTGAACTCATAAAAGAGAAAGGGTACCATTCTGTTACTGTAAAAGACCTTGTCGATTACGCCGCTTATAATCGTAGTACCTTTTATATCCATTACACAGATAAAATTGAATTAGCTGAGGATTTACTTGTTTCCATGCTTCAAGGGTTAGAGGCTTCAGTAGGCCAAGCCTATGTACCTGGTCAAAAGGTTAATACAGCTAAGCTAAATGCACCATCTTTTAATATCGTTTCTTACATCTATAAAAACCAGAGTTTTTTTACATTAATTAACTACGATGACACGTTACCAGGATTACATACACGGTTCCCTCAAACAATCTTAAAAATCTATAAAGAACAATTTATTTTTGAAACCATCAACAATATCCCAGTTAATATGGATTATTTTAAACGTTATACAGCCTATGGCTTTTATGGTCTCCTTCATACTTGGATCCAAAATGGCTTCAAAGAAACGCCAGAAGATTTTATCCAAAAAGTTATTGATCTAACGAAAACTCATATTCACTCATTTCAATATATTGGGCATAACAAATAACTATCTGCACCAGGGCGGATAAAATCTAGCTAGGAGGTTTACATTGAAAAAACTCGTAAAAGTCGTTGCTGCTATTATTGAAAACGAACGGCAAGAAATTTTTTGCTCGTTAAGCAACAACAAAGGAGAAGCCGCAGTCACTCCGTCTTTAGCTTCGATACACCGTTAAATGCAATCCTTTACAATTTTGATGGAGGTTAATAAATGATATTGGTGAGTTCGTGTTTAGCAGGTTTGGAAGTGCGATATAACGGAACACATAGTTTAAATAATAAAATTAGGAAACTAGTAGAAGAAAATAAAGCTATTACAATTTGTCCAGAATTACTTGGCGGCTTTTCAACGCCAAGAGATCCTGCTGAAATCATTGGCGGCAACGGAGAAGATGTACTGGATGGAAAGGCTAAAGTAATGGATCAAACAGGAAAAGATGTTACGCAGCTTTACCTAAACGGAGCCTATGCTGCTCTTGAAAAAGCGAAAGAAATAAATGCGACTATTGTGGTTCTTAAGGAAAACAGCCCGTCCTGCGGCAGTTCAATGATTTATAACGGCAAATTTATTGGTAAAAAGATAGAGGGAATGGGAGTTACTTCTGCATTACTAAAAAGAAATGGATTTAAAGTGATTTCTGAGGAACAATTTGTGGAAACCCTTCTTTAAACTAGGAGGCTTCTGATTTCAAGGGGGGAATGATGCTGCAAATACTGAAGAATTCAAGTCATCTGATTATTGTCATACACGAAATCTATGGCATTTCCTTTTTACTACCTATCGTTTCTTGAAATTTAGAAATGATTGTTTGGTAATAATCTACTGTTGCTTCAGGTCCCGCCAACAATTCCAACCTTTTTCATCCTATCAGTCCCCTATAATGTATTAACTTTTAGTTTTTGTTAATGAGAATTTTGTTTAGAGTCAATTTTTGAAAAGAATAGTTATCAAAAAAACAACCAATACAACATCTAACCACCAAAAGTGGTATTATAGTGGCTAGAGAAATGTATAGGAGGGTTATCTTGAAAAAGCTTGTAAAAGTTGTTGCTGCAATTATTGAAAATGAACAGCAAGAAATTCTATGTGCTCTTAGATCTCCAGAAATGTCGATTCCAAATATGTGGGAGTTTCCTGGAGGTAAAGTAGAGTCAAATGAGGACATTTTCTCTGCGCTTGAACGAGAGATTGATGAAGAGCTAGACTGTAAGGTTGAAACCTTCAAAGAGGTATTTAATGACAACACCCATGAATACGACACATTTATAATTAATTTGATTTCAATTAAATGTAGAGTAGTTGAGGGAACACCGATGCCAAGTGAGCATTCAAAGTTAATCTGGTTAAAACGGGAAAACTTAGATTCACTCAAGTGGGCACCGGCGGATGTTCCATCTGTTGAGCAATTAATCCAAGAAAAATAGTCTTCTCAAAATGAGAAGACTATTCTTTAGTCATCCGCCCCATTAATAATGTAATTGTAAAGTTTATTTTCAATTGGATTTTCCATTACCAAGTTCATATGAACAACTGGCAGTTTTTTCCCCTTACTATCTTCCATGATGGCCTGTTCGATATTATTTTTATCCGGGGTTGCTTTTCCTAAATAATAAAAATCAGTTCCTTCATCATCATCTTTCTTTACAAAAATATGAAGGTCAATACCTTTTTCTTCAGATTCGATGATTGTTTTCACTTCTTGAGATTCTAAAGTTCTATTACTCCTTGTTGACCACTTAAGTACCTCAGGGCTTAGGAATTCTTCCGCATAATCTATACTAGATTCGACATCTTCATTTTTTGATAGGTCACAAAGATTGGACAGGTACCGTGTTTTGTTTTGTAGCCATAAACGGTAGAGCTTTCATCGTTAATCCAATTCAAGAGTTTACATGCATCTTTTCTTGAATATTTCTGATAGAGGGTTAATGGTTCCTCAGATTCGTATAGCTTAGATTTTTCCTTGGCGCTATTTATGACATCTTTCACTAGAAAGTTAAAATACGGATTACCCAATATATACTCTCGAACCAAATTATTAAGTGTAAAGGTACCATCTTCTAATAACATAATAATTGGCTGATTCCCATACTTTTCTTTATAACTTTGTGTAAAAAATTCCAAACTAAATATGCGCAAAACTGAAGAAATAGTCTCTTCGTCAACAGGACAATTAAAATGAATTAAATTCTCTATAAAATCATCATAAATTACTGTTTCTTGTTTTAAAAGAAGGTCTAATAAAATAATCTCATGTTTCCTTTTGCCATTTAAGATCTCCGTAGAAAACATAGTTAAAACAGTGTTTTGATACTTCGTCAATAACGGTATTTCTTCCTTTAGCTTTAATAAAAATTGGTAATAGTTCGTGTACTTATCTACTATTACTTCAGGGTCAATGGAATGGTTCGTTACAAAATCATATAAATAAGGAGTTCTGCCAATTCTATTTTTCAACTCAACAAATGCTTCTTTTAAAACTTTTAACGCTGTTAAATTACTGTTGTTAATCGCTTTAAAAATCTGCTTTTTAGCAATTTCCTCAAAATTAATCGTAGATACCCCTTTTATATAGCTCGTATCCTTAATATAGCGACGGATATTATCCTTGTTCTGTGATTTGTCACCTGAAAGTGCAATGGGAATTAAATAGTTATTCTTATAATTTCCAATAAAATCAATAATTGTTACAAAGTCTTTAGTTGAATGTTTACGAAGTCCCCGTCCAAGTTGTTGAATAAAAATGATACTAGATTGGGTTTGTCTTAACATGACGACCTGATTAACACTAGGAATGTCGATTCCTTCATTAAAAATATCTACAGTAATGATATAGTCTAACATGCCTTCTTCAAGTTGCTTTACACGACGTTCCCGTTCATCCTGATTGTGATCCCCTACTAAGGCAACTGTTCGTAGACCTTTCTCATTAAAAGCATCGGCTAATTTCATTGCCTCATCTTTCCTACTACAGAACATTAATCCTTTTACTTTATCTCCTGAAAAGCCATAGTAAATGATTTTTTCAAGAATATGATTGACGCGTTCCTCAGTAACAAGCTTTGCTAATACAGCTGTTTCATCAATCATTTCGCCATTATATTCTAGGTCAGTAACCCCAAAATAATGAAATGGACATAGCATATCTTCTTCCAGTGCTTCCTGAAGACGAATTTCATAAGCAATGTTGTAGGCAAAAAGCTCAAAGATATTAAAATCATCTGTCCGTTCTGGTGTAGCAGTCATTCCCATTAAAAAGTCTGGATTGAAATAATCAATGACCTTTTGGTAAGATTGAGCACCAGCTTTATGTACTTCATCAATTAAAATATAGTCAAATTCTTTTGAATCAAACTGAGCTAAAGTTTCTTCTTTCGAAATGGATTGAATCGTGGCAAATAAATATTTCGCATTTGTCTGTTTATTAGTACCCGACAGTATTCCAAAATCCGCATCTATTCCGCCAAGTATCTTTTTAAAATCTTCTTTTGCCTTTTGCAGTATTTGCTCTCTATGCACAACAAATAGCATCCGTTTTGGGCCAAACCGTCTCACATCAAATGCAGACAAATATGTTTTACCAGTTCCTGTTGCAGAAATGATTAAACCCTTATTTGCTCCCGCATCACGAATCGCCTGAATTCCTAGCAATGCAGCTTCCTGCATTTTATTGGGTTTAATTTTTAGAGCCTCTTCGATAGAATTAACGTTATACTGAGACGGTAATTCTATCACCTGATCTAAAGCTTTTCTGTTAACAAGAGGGGTATATTTCTTCTCGTACTTTTCAATCCATTCTTCATTTAAAGGACTTGCATCATTCCATACTTCTTCAAATTGAGATTTAAAATGATTAACAATTTCACCGTCTTCATGTGAAGTTAATTTAACATTCCATTCATAATTTACTTTTAAAGCATGGGCTGTTAAATTAGAACTTCCAACAATTAAAGAATAATGGTTTCTTTGATTAAAAATGTATCCTTTTGAATGGAACCCTTCTAAATTAGTCGTCCTAACTTCAACATTTTCAATTTTCATTAGTTCCTTAAAAACTTTTGGTTGATTAAAATTTAGAAAGGTTGAGGTTAAAATGCGACCTTTTATCCCTTTTCGATTAAGGTCCAGAAAATGGGATTTAAGAGTGGCCAGGCCGCTTTCAGTAATGAACGCTACTGAAAAAATAAATGAGTCGCAGCTATCTAATTCATCAAGTAAGGTATTTAATACATTTTCGCCCTTTTTTGCGTTATTCACTAATAACTTCGGCTTGTAAATCCCTGTTTTATTTGAACTTTGGTCAATAAACCCCTTATGTAAGGAAACTTTTAGATTATCAATAAAATTGCTCATATTATCACCATTCATTACCAATTTATATGTCAATTGTAATACTCACTGATAAGTACTGCAACCTTATATTAGCTTGAATAATTCTATTGCTGTTTTTTAACTGCGTAAAAAAATGTAATTAACTTTGCAGACACACCATTTAGAATGAAGAATAAAGGACGCCACATAAGTTGACTTCCATGTTAGCTTCACTGGAGCCTTAACCTCTTGGTCCTACTGGCCATTCTTTGCTTGCGCTTGTCCATGACCGTAATGTTTTTCTTGCGTTTCATATTGAGTTGCATAGTAACCATTCTAAAAGAAGAAAGAATTATACCAGATAATGTTATATATGGTATTAAATTTAATAAGTATGAAAGATTTAATTT
>NZ_JBALSN010000655.1:0-353 GCF_036966985.1 Neobacillus drentensis
AACTTGGTTTGGGCATTCTGCTTTTTTACTTAGTATCGATAATAAAAAGATACTCATAGATCCAATGCTAGGCCGCATTGCTTCACCCGTTTCCTTTGTAGGACCTACACGCTACAGTGAAGATATGTTGGATATTATTGAGGATATGCCGCCAATTGATGCAGTCTTTATAACTCATGATCATTATGATCACTTAGATTATCCATCCATCCGGAAGCTAAAAAGCAAGGCTGGTCATTTCTTTGTTCCTTACGGTGTAAGTAATCATTTGATCCGATGGGGTGTCGAAAAAGAAAAAATTACAGAACACAACTGGTGGGAGGAGACTTCATTCCAAGGTTTAAACATTGCGT
>NZ_JBALSN010000655.1:368-708 GCF_036966985.1 Neobacillus drentensis
CTGGGGTGGTTGGGTTATTGTTGGAAACCAGATCCGTTTCTATAGCAGCGGTGATGGGGGCTATGATTCACATTTTAAAGAAATTGGAGAAAAATATGGACCTTTTGATATCGCATTAATTGAAGGCGGCCAATACGATAGACGCTGGGCTTGGGCGCATATGTTTCCGGAAGAATCTGTACAGGCTAATATAGATGTAAAAGGAAAAAATATGATGTTAATGCATTGGGGAGCCTTTACCCTTGCGAATCATGGATGGTCAGAACCTATAGAACGTGCGTTAAAAGAGGCAAAGAAAAATGATGTGAATCTCATCGCTCCTAAAATCGGTGAAACTATT
>NZ_JBALSN010000655.1:933-2979 GCF_036966985.1 Neobacillus drentensis
TTTCATAAAAGCACTAATATGATTAATTAAATAGACATAAAGTACTGACCATATGATAGTCATTACAGTATAAGTGATACCCATGATCACAAACGGTAAAAAAGAAGTGTTTCCATGGTCAACAAATTGAGGGAAAAAGGTTAAGAATAGAACCGCAATTTTGGGATTGAGGAGATTTGTAAGGAACCCTTGTTTAAAACAAGAGGTGCTTGCAAACTTGCTTTTTGTATTCATCTCAACGCTTGCTGCTACTTCCTTGTTCTTTAAAGACCATAATGTCTTAACACCCATATAAATTAAGTAAGCAGCCCCTACAAATTTAAAGACAGAAAATAATAACGCTGATTTCATAATGATGGCTGAAAGTCCTAATACAGCTGCAGAAGTATGGATAAGAAGGGCACAACAAATACCTAAAAGTGTTTTAAGACCCCCGGCTTTCCCCGCGGTGATAGTATTCTTTGTAGTAATTGCAATGTCGGGTCCGGGTAAAATGATAAAAAAGATACACATAAGCACAAACATATAAAAGTTTTCCATTTTAGGATCTCCTTTCTGCCTTTAATAGGGTTTGAATATATAATTCTTACAAATCATTATATATAAAGCGGGAGATTTATTGAAGATTAATCTTTTTTGGATACTTAGCTCTGCACCAGTTTTGAATATTTTTAGTAAGTGTTTTAAATTTGCTAAAATACATATAATCATTTATTAGAAAAAATTTTGAGATAAATCTACATCCCCCAGGTTTATCCGATTTTGAAAGGAGATTGGCATTAAATGAACAGTCCGATCTAAGTTCTCCCGTAAACAATATTTAATTTGAAATATCGGGGGATGTAGAATGAAATTAAATAAAAATTTTGCTTTGTTACTGTTGGGTCAGTCGTTTGCAAATATGGGCGATGTCCTATATATCGTCAGTGTTATTAGTGTGATATTTAACTTAACAAATTCTGCAACAGTATCATCATTCGTTCCATTTACGATTACTTCATCAATGTTTGTTTCCAGCATGTTAACTCCACTTTTAGTTGGAAAAGTGAATTTAAAATGGTTAATGGCTTGGTCACAAATTGGAAAGACTATTCTGCTTGTTATTTTGGGTTTGATGATAGTTGGTATTACAGCATCTAATTATTATCTAATCTTTTTAATAATTGGATTGATTGCGCTTCTTGACGGTTGTGCAAATCCTATAAGACAAACATTAATTCCACACTATGTAAATCCTAATGATTTAATAAAAGCTAATGGTATTGCTGAAACAGTTACCCAATTCATTCAAGCAATAATGTGGTTCGTGGGCAGTCTGTTTTTAATAGTATTAAGTCCACAACAACTCATTTGGCTCGTTGGATGTTTGTTCGTAATATCAAGTGTTTTGCTAAGTTTATTAGAAACTGTAAGTCATACATCATCGGAGCAAAAAGGGAAATTAGAACAACTCAAAGAGGGATGGAAAACTTTATTAAATACACCTGTATTGAAAAGAATTGCTTTGATAGACACTTTAGAAACCATTGCAGGGACAGTATGGATTGCGGCGATTTTATATGTTTTCGTCAATAATGCTCTACACGTTGATCAAAACTGGTGGGGATTTATCAATGGTGCTTTCTTTATAGGTTTAATTATAGGAAGCATTTTTTGTATTAAATTTTCCTGCTTAGTGGAAAGGAACCTCGGTACTTTTATTTTTGTGGGTTCATTCACTTGTTTCTTAGTCACCATATTTTTTAGCCTAAATAGTAATCCGCTCATGGCCTTATGTCTATCGCTCTTTATGGGGCTTTTTGGGCAAATCAAATACATTCCTCAACAAACGGTCATACAAACTAGTGTTACCAAAGAGCAGTTGTCCACTGTATATACCTCATTAAGTGCGATTGGAACGGGGATGTTTGGGGCTGGTTCTTTGGTAATGGGGATATTAGCAGACTTGTTTGGGGTAAGAATTGTATTCATTTTATCTGGGTTAATGCTTGCTTTGGTAAGTACAATTGTTTATAAAAATAAACAACTTTTTGTTAGAAAGGTATT
>NZ_JBALSN010000655.1:3000-3929 GCF_036966985.1 Neobacillus drentensis
TTAAATGTTAGGAGTAGTTTAATTCTTTTTTAAAGGAACAGGGCAGTTTAATTAAATAAAAATCAAATAAAGGAAGGGAGATTCACGTGAAAAAAGAGCGTAACATTATTTTATACATAGGTACTTCAATTGATGGCTATATTGCAAATGAGGATGGTACATTAGAATGGTTAGAATCAATAGAAGTAGAAGGAGATTCTGGCTACAATTCACTCCTTGAAAGAATAGACACTGTAGTTATGGGAAAAGGAACCTATGATGTCGTTCGTGGATTTGATATGGACTACCCTTATAGCGATTATAAGAATTATGTTTTTTCCAAATCTGTTAGTGGATCAGATGAATACGCTACATTTATTGATGAAGAGGTCAAGACGTTCATTAAAAATCTAAAACAAAAGCCTGGTAAAGATATATGGTTAATTGGTGGAGGAAAGTTAGCTCGTGAATTTTTTAAAGATAATTTAATTGATGAAATTCAATTAGCTATTGCACCTATTATTTTAGGGAAAGGAATCTCCTTATATACCGGGGATGACATTACTCAAAACTACACATTAACGAAAGTAGAAAAACTAGGTCAATTGGCAATGCTTCATTATATGAAAAAATAATTTTGATTGTCTTTCTTTTCTTGTTGAGCTAACGGGCTAGGTTACCAATATTATACATAAAAAACCTAGCTTTGTAGGCTAGGTTTTAGCGTTATCCAAAGTTTTGGAAAACAAAACAATAGAATCATAACAATTTTAAAAATCTATTTCTCCAGTCCTCTGCAAGAGCATCAACTATCAATATTTTTTCAATTGATGTTTTATCTTGTTTTTGATGAAATAAAATTTGTGTAGCAAAAGAAACGGATATTTCTTTTGAGTGTTTCTCCACAAGACTTATTTGCGAATCTAATGTAATAGTCCCTTCTTCTAATA
>NZ_JBALSN010000656.1:0-3599 GCF_036966985.1 Neobacillus drentensis
GGTGCCTGACACCAACAAAATGTTGGTGTCAGGCACCTTTATATTATTTTAGAATCTCCCTAAACTCTTTACCTCTTTGGACGTAGTGCTCGCTAGACATCTGGAGCAGGTCCAGGTCCTTTTGGGTGATTTCTCTGACCACTCTACCAGGAGAGCCCAGTACAAGTGAACGAGGCGGGATTTTTATTCCACCGGATAGAAGTGTATTGGCCCCAATAATACAATCCTCGCCAACCTCAACATTGTCTAACAGTGTCGATCCCATACCAATAATGCACCGATTGCCAACTTTACAGCCATGCAAAATAACATTATGACCAATTGTCACATCATCTGCAATTTCAACCGGAAAGCCTTCAAATAAATGAATCGTTGAATTATCCTGAATGCTGCAGCGTTCACCGATGATAATCGGACCGTCATCCCCGCGTAGTACCGCATTAAACCAAACGGATGAATCCTTTCCAATTCTTACATCACCGATTAAATAAGCACCAGGCGCTACAAATACAGAGTCGTGGACAGCAGGGGAAATACCTTTGTAAGGAATAATCAAATCAATCTCTCCTTTAAACTATCAGAATTATCTTTCTATTAATCTCAATATACCATGAAATACACAGTGAAAAGGGTTTTATTTTATTAAATTGGCACTTTTTTCCTATAATATGAATTTTTTGCATCTTTTTCATTGTAAGAATGTTCAAAATGCCAAAAAATTTTGCGTATATTAATAAATTATTTATTTTGCGCAAAATTAATTTGCACCTAATACAATGAAAACCCTTTATTTATGCAAAATACAAGTTGGCACAGAACTTGCATATTAATTTGATGTAGCAAACGACAAGGGGGAACAACCATTGAAAACTTATTCACATGAACCATTTACAAACTTTGAAGATGAAAAAAATAAACAAGCATTTCAAGATGCACTCGCCTATGTACAAACACAGCTTGGCAAGGATTACCCAGTAGTCATCGGTGGAGAACGGATTACAACTGAGGGAAAAATTATTTCTATTAATCCAGCAAATAAAGAAGAAATCATTGGCCGAGTGTCAATGGCAGACCAAGAATTAGCAGAAAAGGCGATGCATGCCGCATTAACAACATTTGAAACGTGGAAAAAGTGGAGACCAGAACATCGTGCCAATATTTTATTCAAAGCGGCAGCCATTTTGCGTCGCAGAAAACACGAGTTTTCAGCTTATCTTGTGAAGGAAGCTGGAAAGCCATGGAAAGAAGCTGATGCAGATACTGCCGAAGCGATCGACTTTATCGAGTATTACGGCCGTCAAATGCTTAAATTGAAAGAAGGCTCACCAGTAAATAGCCGAACTGGAGAATTTAACCAGTATCACTATATCCCACTAGGTGTAGGGATTATTATTTCACCGTTCAACTTCCCATTAGCGATTATGGCAGGAACAACCATTGCAGCAATTGTTTCGGGGAATACTGTTCTTCTTAAACCAGCAAACTCAACACCAGTAGTTGCAGCAAAATTCGTCGAGTTGATGGAGGAAGCAGGTCTTCCAAAAGGAGTGTTAAACTTTGTACCAGGTAGCGGCGCACAAATTGGTGATTACCTCGTTGATCATCCAAAAACACGCTTTGTATCTTTTACTGGTTCACGTGAAGTAGGCTGCCGCATTAATGAACGGGCAGCGAAGGTACATCCAGGGCAAAAATGGATCAAACGTGTGATAGCTGAAATGGGCGGTAAGGACACGGTGGTAGTTGATAACGATGCAGATTTAGATTTAGCTGCTTCAAGCATTGTCTATTCCGCTTTTGGTTTTTCTGGCCAAAAATGTTCGGCTGGTTCCCGTGCAGTTATTCATCAGGATGTGTATGATGTCGTGCTTGAGAAAGTTGTGGCATTAACAAGAACACTTACTCTTGGAAATCCTGAAGAAGCAAATACTTATATGGGACCTGTTATTGATGGCAAATCGTTCAAAAAAATCATGAATTATATGGAAGTGGGCAAGCAAGAAGGCCGACTTATGACGGGCGGCGAAGGTGATGATTCAAAAGGGTACTTCATCCAGCCGACAATCTTCGCTGATTTAGATGAAAACGCACGCCTCATGCAAGAAGAAATTTTCGGACCAGTTCTTGGAATTAGTAAGGCACGTGACTTTGACCATTTGATGACAATTGCTAATAATACGGACTATGGTTTAACGGGTGCATTGATTTCGAATAATCGCGAACATATTGAACGCGCACGCGAAGAATTCCATGTGGGCAATTTATATTTTAACCGCACTTGTACAGGTGCAATTGTTGGATACCAGCCATTTGGTGGTTTCAATATGTCTGGAACGGATTCGAAAGCAGGCGGTCCAGAATACTTACTGCTCCATATGCAAGCTAAAACAACATCAGAAACACTTTAAAAACAACAACTTAGATCCCTCGGGTGGGTTCGGGAACTCATCCTACCCGAGGAAATTAGAGGAGGAACAATAATGACAGTCTCAGAAACTACTAAAACGAATCAAATTATTGAACAAACACATAAATTCGGTGCCAATAACTATCATCCACTGCCAATCGTAATTGCGAAGGCGGAGGGCGTATGGGTGGAAAGTCCAGAAGGAAACCGTTATATGGATATGTTAAGTGCGTATTCAGCAGTTAACCAAGGACATCGTCACCCAAAAATCATTCAAGCATTAAAGGACCAAGCAGATAAGGTCACCCTAACCTCTCGTGCTTTTCATAATGATCAACTGGGACCATGGTACGAAAAAATTTGTCAATTAACCAATAAAAATATGGCCCTCCCAATGAATACTGGTGCAGAAGCGGTTGAAACGGCGCTTAAAGCAGCCCGCCGCTGGGGTTATGATGTAAAAGGAATTGCTGAAAATCAAGCAGAAATAATCGCCTGTGTAGGAAATTTCCATGGACGGACGATGGGTGCTGTTTCCTTATCATCAGACCCAGAATATAAGCGTGGCTTCGGACCAATGTTACCAGGAATCAATTTAATTCCTTATGGTGATCTTGACGCATTGAAAGCCGCCATTACACCAAACACAGCTGCATTTTTAATTGAGCCTATTCAAGGTGAAGCCGGGATTATTTTACCACCAGAAGGATTTTTGAAAGCGGCATCTGAATTATGTAAGGAAAACAATGTATTGTTCATTGCAGATGAAATTCAAGTGGGCTTAGCACGTACAGGTAAAATGTTTGCCTGCGATTGGGAAGACGTAAATCCTGATATGTTGATCTTAGGTAAAGCATTAGGCGGAGGGGTATTCCCAATTTCCTGTGTCGTAGCAAATTCTGATGTATTAGGTGTATTTAATCCAGGTTCCCACGGGTCAACATTCGGAGGAAATCCATTAGCCTGCGCGGTGTCACTTGCAGCTTTGGAAGTGATTGAGGAAGAAAAACTAGCAGAACGCTCGCTAGAATTAGGCAAATACTTCTTTGAAAAATTACAGTCGATTCAAAATCCAAAAATTAAATCGGTCAGAGGCAAAGGGTTATTTATCGGGGTTGAACTTACAGAAGCCGCAAGACCATATTGTGAGCAGTTAAAAGAAGCAGGGTTATTATGTAAAGAAACCCATGAC
>NZ_JBALSN010000657.1:0-831 GCF_036966985.1 Neobacillus drentensis
ATATTTAACCGGCTACAAAAGATGGATTTTCATACAACTTCCTGTCCGAATCAGCCTATAACAGATCCTTTTGTGGTATGAAATCATGTATGGAAACTTTTGTATGTATGTTCATTCCTCCAAGAAATATAGAACAAAAAAACTATCTTACGGTATAAGGAATAAAGTGGAAGTATTGAGGAAAATCTATCATTATTAAAACTGATGCAAGGGAATGAAAATTTGTAAGCAATGAATACTACGAAAATTTTCATAAGTCCAGCTTTAATGATCGTCATTCTCTCGACAGGGTTGATGAATCATGTACTCGTGTTACCACTTCTACTCGACCAATCAGGAAGAGATGCCTGGATCTCGGTGCTCGTCACTATTCCGCCCTTCTTTTTGTGGCTTGGAGTCTTATATTACATCATGCGAAAAACGAATCAGCAATCGTTAATGCTATTGATTCAACAGAAATTTGGAAATTTGGCTTTTCTTTTGATTGTTATCCCGTTAGAGCTTTTCCTGCTGGCCATTACGATAATAACGCTAAAAGAAACAACGTATTGGATTTCCATCGACTTTTTGAAAGCGACACCGATCTTTGTCATTGCATTTTGCATCATGCTCCTCTGTTCAATGACAGCTCTTGCGGGGATTTCCTCGATTGCACAAATGTCTGCTCTCTTCCTGCCAATGGTGGTTTTGTTCGGTTTTTTTGTCATGTTGACTAACATGCCATACAAGCATTATTCTTGGTTGCTGCCTATGATGCAAAACGGCTGGGGTCCGGTCTGGAAAGGCAGTTTGTACTCGGCTGGCGGCCTAGTGGAGATTTTGTTTCTTCTA
>NZ_JBALSN010000657.1:862-1024 GCF_036966985.1 Neobacillus drentensis
GATTGGAATAATCCTTGTGGGGCTTACACTTGGACCGCTTCTTGCAGCCATTGCGGAGTTCGGGCCGCATCTCGCCACAAAGCAAAGACACCCGGCTTATGAGGAATGGCGTTTGGCGGAAATAACTACATATATTACACATTTAGACTTTATATCATTTTT
>NZ_JBALSN010000658.1:0-1983 GCF_036966985.1 Neobacillus drentensis
CTGTAAGAGTATTTTTGGTAGCAATGGCAGTATCGGGACCCGGTAAAATAATTAAAAGAATACACATAATTACAAACAGAAAAAAGTTTTCCATTTTATTATCTCCTTTCTCATAATGATAGGAACTAAAAGCGATTCTTAAACTTTATTATATATAAATCGTATGATTATTTGAACGTAAATTTCTTTCGATTGATTTCCTTATTGAACTACCGGGTGCTAGAGTTGAACCAAGTTCCTTAGCCCTTTGGTTGCTTTTTGTATTTTATAGCTAACTAGGCAGGTGAATGGATGTAAGAAATATGGGAATATAGCTTTAGGAAAAACACGACGGAAATCTTATTTGAATTTACTTAAATCTGTTATAAATAAACGAGAAGAAATTTAGGGGGCCTAAGGATGACAAGTTTTTGGAAAATGCAACAACCAGACTATATAACTGACCACCAAGAAAAGAGTATTAATGGATATGTCGAGCACCCTTATGGCTTACCGGGTGTAGAATGTACTGATTGCGGTGAGACTTGGTCCTCAACTAAGATACTTCCTTATAAATTGCCTTCAAATCTAAATGACATTTCAGATTTAAATACAACAGGTGTGGTTTCTGATAGCAGGCAGATAGAATTACAAGCTGCTATTCTTGAGAAATTGGAAAACTATAACGGGGATAGACTCTTACCTGGATATGAATTTCAACCAGTCTATCTTGATATACCTAGTGAACCAAGGGCTGACTTTTTATGGGCGAGTTTCGCTAGTGTTTTAATATCAGACCGAATAAGGGACATTTTCGTTGAAAATGACATAAATGGAGTAGTATTTTCTCCCGTTTATAAGAGGAAAATTGGGAAAAGGAAAATAAAGTACCCTTTCAAAGTGTCTAATGAAAGTTGTAATTACTCGGAATTAATCATAACATCCGAATCAAAAAGTCCACCTGGAGCAGAGGTTATATCAATCTGTGAAAGGTGTGGAAGAGAAGATATAAATGACGAAACGAGAAAGCTCGTAATGGTTCCGGAAATGTGGTGTGGGGACGATATCTTCTTTCTAAAAACCACCCTTTGGATAATTGTTACCGACAAGGTTAAATCTCTTATTGAAAGTGTGAATGCTACAAATGTTTACTTTGAAAAACTGTAACCCTTCTTCAACAAACGGGTGCGTTTCTTTAATTAAGGAGGAACGCTCGTTTTAACTAACAAAAACAATTTTTATCGTAAAAAATATAAATTTATGGGGAAAATTACTTGCGTAATAGTTTGTCCAATATTGCTATTTCAAAAGGGATGGGTATAGTAGTTTTTAAAAGGGTAAATTGTGCCACCAGAATGGCCCCCATGGTCTCCCCTAGGAGGTAAGCAAATTGAAAATATCTTATATTCTTGATGTTATCATAGCGATCACAGGCCCACTGTATGAATGGAGAAGTATTGATACAAGAAGAATTGATTCCCATATCCATCAATTGAATAAACTGCCATGGTTTCAAGAATTGTATCAGGAAGAAAAGTATCGAAAATTATTTGTGATGAACTATAGAACACGGCGATATTTAGATAGTCCGTTTCGGGTAAAGAGATTAATGAATAGTCCAAAGGCTCAGATACATTTTCTCAAAATGCTTAACAAACAATTAGAGAAGAAAAAGAGAGATAACGAAAAGCCATTGTGGTGAGGCTTATTCTTTTTGGGTCTAGTTATAGAAAAGTATGTTTATTCTTATATCAGGAGGTTGTTTAGTATGTCGAGAGAATTATGGTTGAACTTGCCAGTGCGAGAACCAGAACGGGCCAAGGCATTTTATATGCAGCTTGGTTTTCGGTTGAATGAAAAGTATGTAAGTCAAGACGGCTCATTCAGTTTAATCGTCGGAGATAATCAGGTTGTTTTAATGCTCTTTCCGGAATCCACGTTCTGCGGTTTTACTGGTAATGCAGTTGCGGGCTCGTGGCAGGGCACTGAGGTGTTATTCTCACT
>NZ_JBALSN010000658.1:1995-2192 GCF_036966985.1 Neobacillus drentensis
GGAAGTGGATGAGCTCGCCTTGAAAGCTGAACGTGCAGGCGGTACTGTATTCGGTAAGCCGGGCGAAAAGGGTGGCTGGATGTACGGCTGCGGTTTTGCTGATCCGGACGGTCATCGCTGGAACGCGTTGTACATGGATATGAGCAAAATGCCCAAAGGCTAAAAGCAAGATTCACCATTTCGTGAAGAGTATTAGA
>NZ_JBALSN010000658.1:2236-5126 GCF_036966985.1 Neobacillus drentensis
AAAAAAGTTATTTAACAACCGGTGAAATAGTTGAACATCAAGCTGCCATTGGGTAACTTGATTTTTTTTATGAACTAAAGTGAGCGGGATCATTAAATAAACGGAACTATTATTTGGTAATCACGTCTAATTTAATGGAGGTGTATTATGAAAGGAATAGGTCTATTTGTTTCTACCGTTCTTTTATCGCTGCTTTTAATAAGCTGTCAGCAGAGTACAACAGACAATCCAAAAAAGCCTTATCGTTCCGAGGAGGCAATAAAGAATGGCGATATCGTTAACGTACACGGCGAAATAAGCAATTTGGAAAAGTTTAATCAATTTATTGAAAATGTTAATAAGGGTGTTAAGGATAAAGTTCGTATAACAAGTTATACCATAGAAGGGGACCCGATTTTCTATAATTTAGATTATAATGGTAAGGAAATAAAATACACTTACGATGCTTCACAAGATAGTTATGGAGCGTCCGGTAAACAAAGTGCTACTTGTTCTGATATCGTAAGTACAAATAATAAAAATGGAGTAGAGTATCATTTAAGTAAATGTTCCTCGGATGTCGGCAATACGTTTAATTTTCAAGTTCCTAAGTGATTGATAGAATGCTGGTGTATTCTTTTATCCTCCTGCGTATTTCAACAAACCACACACCATATGCTTAGTTAGGAAGAAAAACCTTGAAGGGAGTTATCCCCACATGCAAAGGATAAAATTTATGATTAAACAATTCCTAACAGAGCCTTTGTGGTTTAAACTACTAATCTCTACAACTCTGCTTATTTCAGTTGTTTTTAGCAGTTCATATTTTTCCAATCATGCTTATTTTCAAAGCGGCTCCAAATTAGCCGCGGCCATTTTTTTCATTTCTTATGGTATTAAGTTGAGGTGGAGTCGTGTAACTGCTGTCATCTTATTTACATCCGCTGCTGTATGTATCTATCTATCCATTAAGGCAATATAAAGGTGAACCACGGCGACAGTTCATCGTCCCCGTGGTTCGCTCTCAAACATGTTTTATCGCTTTAAAATGTTGAATGTGTATGCCAATATGTCCAATACCTATCATAATAGAGGATGCGATTAGCCAAATAACTTTACCGTAAATACCTAATAGAAAAAAAGCAATGACAGGCAGACTAGCACCAGGTACAGGGATTCCATAGAAACTACGATAAAAGTTTTCCTCCGTATGCTCATGAGTAAAGTATCTAATCCAACTAATCTCGTAAAGGACCATCAGAAAGAATGAGGCTATTAGCCACCAGCTCCATGCTGAAAATGGGGCAATGTTATAATCTGTAAAAATCAGTATGCTGCAAGTACAGCACGCTTGCCCCGCACGTTCGAACAATACTAATAGTTTGTTTTCATTTGTAGTGTTATAGTCGATTGGCTTATTCTTACTCCAGACGGTGTTTGGAATCCATAACATCAGCAAATAGATCAGACCTACATATGAAAATCCTAAATGACCTAACATATAGAACCCTCCTGGTAAGATTTAATCACCTGTTATTACTTATTTTACCATTTGCCAGGAGGTTGAAGATTACATAAAAAGGAAAATATTGTGAACTTTGAGGAAGGATGGAGTCAATTTGTCTTCAATTCTAAGTTTTCGTTATGCAAGAACAGCTTTACTCATCCCTTTCATTTGCTTAATTTTAACTGGATGTAATAGCAAAGAAACAACACCTTTTGAACATAATTATCAGTTTCACGGTGAGTCAACCCATTGGGCGGCAACTATACTGGTTTCAGAAAAAGGCAAGACGTCCACCCATTATGATGAAGGTCAAAGAAGCTTTTTGCTAGAATATAAAGGTGATTATGCGGATATCTCCCATTCAATTGTCAGGTATAACTATAAATCTAGCGGAGGATCCGAAAGAGGGTCAGAAAGCCCTCCAGGCACTAAATATATACGGACCAGTTCAAAAGGAACTGGCGGCGATATACAGGATAAAGATGAAATTATTAGGGTAACGGTTAAGTGGAATGGCAAAAAAGAGATCATTCCTATGAAAATAACGAGTGATAAATAATGGGTGCATCCTGCTAGTCAGTGTGAAAATATTTATAAGCTAATGGTATTGGCATGATGGCACGCTCAAATTAGATCCCCCCCTCTAAGTCAGAGTGGGGGTCTTTGCTATTTTAAAGGTACAAATAGATTCTTTTCACAGAGTTTGGTCAGGATTGATTCATCAAAACAGGTAACTAATAAGGGGATTGGCGAAATCCCGCAATTGGTTAGCGAAATCCCAGTCTATATTGGCGGAATCCACACCTCAGCAATGTGCCACCAGGACCGTCCCCATGGTCAGAATGGTTGAATAAAGTGGATGGTTAAAGGGAATTTTGGGAAGGCTATAACAAGATAAAAATAAAAGGAGACTATATATGATAAAACTCGTTTTATGGGCTTTCTTTTTATTTCCCTGGCTTTCATTATTCCTTTTGAAAAACTCTGCTCTTCGTAGATATATGCCTGTTGCCTTATTTGCAACGGTGATAAATACAATAATGTACCAAGTTGCTTGGACGTATGATTGGTGGAAGTATAAAGAAACTCTTTTTTCTTGGGATAAAGTTGCACAAACACATACGGTTTATGGTGTTTTTTTGGTTGGGACCATATGGATATTTTATTTTACATTTCGTAAATTTTGGATTTACATTGTTGTTAATTTGATTGTAGATTGTATCTATTCATTTGGTTTCAGGGCTTTATGGAAAAAACTCGACATTACAACCAGTGCAGGAAATTTATCGCCGATTGAAGGGATATTAATAATGACAATAATCTCTATCACCCTTTATATTTATCAAATGTGGCAAGAGGGACTTATTGGCGTAAAAAAGGTTACTTAAATACCGGGTACAATAG
>NZ_JBALSN010000659.1:0-7525 GCF_036966985.1 Neobacillus drentensis
GCTCATCTGTTGTTAGTCTTGCTTTTTTTAGCACTTCTAATTTCATCTGTCCATCATTAATTAGTACTGATGGTACTCCATTAATAAACTTTCTGGATTTTGGTATCCATATTTGTATTTTCGCTAATAATACAACTCCTATAATAAGCAAAGACCCAGCATATATTGCTTCCCATTCATTTTTTAATGCTAAAGGTTGGATTAGTACAGCACCAATCGAAATCCTCAACACTGCTTCCGAAACTGTCGTTTCTGCAAGCGATCTTTTTCCTGCGATACGCAAAAGCATAATTGCAGCCAAAAAAATTAACAATGCCTTAAATATATAAGGTAAGGTAGGTAGATCGTCAAAAAAATCCATCATTTCTCTCATTCCTTTAAACTTTTTGTTATTATTTGTTAAATGCAAACCAAATATGTAGATAGTTTTTTAAACTAGATAATAACTAAAAATTTATGTATAGGTGTTTTTTAGAGAAAGAATAATGGCGAATAACTTAGTTTCTACTTCAACTAACCTCCACTTTAGTACAATAAGAAAAAGCCAACAAGTATGTCAACTGGATCTACAACTCTTGCACACGATAGTTTAAGTACATTATTTCACAAACTTTCTTGTGGAATAGGAAAAAGCCGACCTTCATATTGAAGAATCGGACTCGTTAATTAGCTCTTTATTATTTGTTCACGGTTATCTAATGTACTATCTCCACTCCCCCTAACTTAAGGGTTGGGTGGAACCAGGTGGAACGTAAAAAGGTGGTACTCTAATCCATCCGCGTTTACGCATTAAATGTTTTAATCTAGTTGCGAAGGCAAATTTTTCTGTTTGAAACTGAATAAATAATAAACCAACATCTGTACGAATCGATTCGGATGCAGCACCAGCAGAACGCATAATTAAACTTACAATTTTTAAAGATAATTCATTTGCTATGACATCATCCGTTAATTTAACTCCAAGTGGAATACTTTTAGGGTCAGATATTGGCATATCTTCAGGTGCAGGAGGTAGAGGAATTCCTTCCTTAATCATGAAATCATGTAGTCGTTCCCTTTGACTGGTTCCTAATTTCATATCTTCTTCAAGTATTGCTTTTAGTTCATCATCTGTTGTGGTATTTATACCTGATTGAACAGATACTTTAGCTAATTCTAGTCCCGCTAAGTAAATCCAGCATGACATCACTTCTCCGACATGAAGTGGTTGGTCTTCGTCTTGAACTGTCAGTGATTTCATGGCATCAATAACTGTTTCCAATATATTTACCATACGAATCCCTCCTGAGCTGGTATTATACATTATTGTTTGTATAGAAAGGTTTTTTATTCAGAGGGCAACACCAGCAAAATTTCAACCTAAAAAAAGAAAATTGAAGTAACCTGCTTCGTTAGTGCAATAAAAAAGCCGCATCGACGGCAGTGGGTTCATATTACGAGGGTCTAACGCAATTATTGTAGATGCTTTGGTAGGGGGATTTTATGTTCATTATTCTTAATCTCCTCGAAAATGTCCCCTTGACTTTCGACCTGGTACTGTTTGTTTATCAAGTTTAAAATTTCGTTTATATGAGTAAGTTGTCAATTACTAGGGATCAAATTAAACGATTGTATGTTTGAAATCTTCAAATTCCTTTTTCGTTACAGGTTGAGCTTCGTGCTTCAACTCAAAACCTAATTGACCATTTGGTTCCAGGGTTGCCCATTTTACGTCACTTAATATAATCCCATACCATATATAAATACTCACCATTCGTTTAAACAGAGTTACAGATATCGTCCCCAAATTTCCATCTATTATCCAAATCTTCAACAAACAAAAGTATAGAAAAAGTACAAAAGTGAAGAAGAAAATTGTATCTTTCCACTGACTCACTTTTGCACTTTACCGCTTTAGTTACACCCTACTTCCACACTTGCCCCTTAGTTGAACAAGCTATAAAAATACTTAGTTTTACAAATAATACTCAATCATTTTTGCAAACTTTTCTTTCATTTTTTCTTTTATCGATAATTGATTGACGTCGGAGGATGTTACTCGATTTGAATTTTGGAAGTCTTCATTGATGACTGGCTTTATTTTAGAAATATAGACAGGGTCTTGGATATAACAGTTCATTTCTTCATTTAAATGAAACGAGCGCGAATCAAAATTTACGGTCCCTACCATCAATACGTTTTTATCAATCAAGAATACTTTACCGTGTATCACTCCCTTTTTATAACCGTATACTTCTATTCCCTGTTTTAATGCTTTTCGAATATATGGATACGCTGCCTCTTTAACTAACAGTGCATCCGAATGAGGTGAGAACAGAATTTTAACAGAAACTCCTCTTTTTCTTGCATCCACTAATGAGTTCCAAATAGTTCTGTCATTTAGTATAAAATAAGGTGTTACTATAATGATGGACTCTTTTGCTTGATGAAATAGCATGGCATAATCTTGCCCAAGTTTTTCTCCGCTATAATATGCAGTAAATCGATGCGGGGTTGCTCCCTTTTCCTTTATCGCGCTGTGTATAGGAATCTGCTGCTCTGTGTTTTTCTTCCAGTCTAACACAAATTGATGTTCTAGATCTTGAACTCCTTCTCCTCGTATTTGAAGATGATAATCTCTCCAGTGACCGAGTTTTTCTTTTTCTCCTAAATACTTCTTGCCGATGTTAAATCCGCCAATATACCCAATCCTTCCATCAATAATTGAAATACGGCGATGATTCCGACGATCCAAAGAAGCAAAAAGATAAGGAAAAGCAGGCTTATTGTAATACGTAAAATGCACTCCTGCTTTAACCAATAATTCTCTTTCCCTATTCTTTAGTAAAATTCCACCTAGCCTGTCCACTGCATAATATACTTCTACACCTTCCTGGCTTTTTTTCCTCAATAAATCAAGAAACTGATGACTTACTTTATCATCGGCAATAGAGAAAAAGTTGATATACACGTAATGTTTTGCATTCTTTATATCTGAGAATAATTGATTGACTAACTGTTTCCCGTCCGTATACATAGTAATATTACTTTGGCGATTCGGGTATTGGATGGGATGCTGGTCAAATACCATCCTTTTTTCGGCTGCTGTTCTGTCAATATTACTCCAAGGAAGCAAAACAAAACATGCGCCGAAAAATACAAATAGGAGTACTTGAAGAATTTTCCGTATCTTTTTCAGCATATTTAATCTCCTTTATATATTATCGTTTTCATTCTGTTAGTTTTTGTTATCGGGACAAAACTATCCCGTTAGCCATCCATAATATAAGGCTGTCGCAACAGCATTACTTATTGAACTCAAGCACCCTAGTTTAAGTGCAATGTTTCACAAACAGTTATTCACTATGGATTTCAAAACAAAAATAACCGAATGCCAAGTCTTCATCAGTAAGCTCCAAGTCAATCTTCGCAGATTCAAATAAACGAGATAAAATCATATCTAAAACTTACGGTATCCTTCGAGTAAGGATTTATAAGTTTTGGGTTCATTGTATCTGCACAAGGGGGTAAGAATTTTCCCTGTTTCAAATTCATCGGATGTTACAGTATTAACATCCCTACCTAGATTTTCTAAAATATGAAATTCCTCATCTTGGACGGTAAACTGTTCCCTACATTCCAAATAGAACATATATTCATCAAATTCACGTTGTAATTTAACCTTTTCATTTAAATAAAATGGTGTGATTCTGATGTATTCGGTTGTAACTTTGGAACAAATAATTTTATTCAAAAGTAAGTACAAATCTGAAATGGTTGGGTAGATACTGTACTTCCCATTACGATAAGAGGTAAATTCATAGACAATTTCATTGATTGTGCCTTCCCTTTTTTCCAACTTACAAAGAATCACCTTTTTGTTTGCAAATTTGTAACGCCCATTAAGACAAAAGAAGATTACCTTTATACCAATTATTCTTAAACTACTCTGCCCCGTTAATGCAATAAAAAAAGGGATAGCCGTAGCCATCCAATCTTTAACTCTTGAACCCATTAGTTGAAGAACTTTTCTAATGTGTCAAATATTATCGTATACAGAACTATAGTCTTTCTTTGCTTGTTGAATAGCCGATTCCCAGTATTTTATATAATCTTGTTGTTTATTTAACTTTACTGTTTGTTTGGTGTACTTGGCTAACATCTTGTGATAATTAAGTCTTTCTTCCATATTCCTAATAACTTTTTTACAATCTTCATATGTCATTCCCATTGATAGTTAATCCTTTCTTGGATTTAAAGGATTATCCTTATTCATATTCAACTCAAGCACCCGATAGTTTAATAAGAAATCTTTAAAGTTATATCTAAATCATTTAAAGTCCCATTCAATATTTATCTGATTTTTTCCGCCAACTCTAAAATAATTCCCTCTGGACCACGAACGTAGCATAACTTATAACTTTCTTCATATTGCTGTATCTCACTAAAGATTTCTGTGCCCTTCTTTTTCAATTTTGCAACAATAGCTTCAATATCTTCAACAGCAAAGCAAATATGTCGGATACCCAGCGTATTTGCAAAAGGTTGCTGAATATCTTTTTCATCTGACGGCGTATAAAATTTGACTAGCTCTATCCATGCCTGACCATCTGGCATCCCCAATCCTACACATGCCGTTTTAACATCATTAAGCCCAACTATTCTGTCCAACTGTTCTCCATCCAATTCCCATTCCGCTTGCACTTCAAGTCCTAAATCAAGAAAAAACGCTTTAGCTCTGAAAGATCTTTTACGTTTATACTCACATGATCTATTCTATTGATCTTCATATCTCATACCTCCTATGTTCCTGTTATTTCAATACCTGTAATCGTTTAAGGCTTGTTTGTAATTCTAAATCGCATAAAACAGAAAATATCCTTCTTCAACAAACCTGCCACGTTTGTACAACAACACATTTCCACCATACCTACTTCTTAATCAAAACGTTCTGTATCAAATCCATCCAAAATATCCTCTAATTCTGTAAGAAAATTTAGTTGTACAGGAGCAGGGATTTGCTCCATCCATTTTTTTATTTCAGGTAGCTCCTCAGCCTCATATATATTTGTTGGCTTTGGATGAAGAGTTGCCCACCATTTCTTCAATTCATCGATAAATTCATAAAAGTAACGTTCAAATCTTTCTGCCCATTCTGCCCCTTCATCACCAGAAGTCTTTTGCATCATACTCCAGGCCTCCATCGCTGTTTCGAAGTACTCATCAATCATCTTCATTTGGAACTCCTTTCTACATACTGTTATATTCTTTCATTCTCTCATTGTAACAGTAGAAAGCTATGGTTCGGTACTAATGACTTACCTATGCCTTGTAATTTATTTGGAATATCTACATACACCTTCCCAATGGAAAAGGCTCTGTTTGAATTCATGTTCTCCACTGGATGCCGATTAGGAGAAATTGTTACCTTAGATAGAGGCAGAATTAATTGGTCGAACTGATCCGCCATTATCAGAGGTAAAGGCGATAAGGCATCTCTTTGAAAGGAACAAGAAAATATCGATGTTACTGCTGCTCATAACCCCTTACTATTTGAATAGTTGAAATATTCTTTACTGATCATTCTAAAAATGGTAAAATTTTAAAAAAAGGGGGGGAAATGGCTAGACACAAAGAATTTGATGAAGCCGAGGTTTTACGAAAAGCAATGGTGCCTTTTTGGCGAAATGGATATAAAAAAACGTCTATGCAAGATATTTATGACACATTTGGTGATAAACAGACGTTGTTTCTACGAGCTCTACAACTCTTCGAAGGAATAATCGAAAAAAGAATGGAACAACAAATTAAACCTATTATTTCAGTCCAGTTAGCGATAAGAAGATTATTTTCATAATTCACTTATTGGGGTAAGAGTATTAGCCAAAACAACGAAAGATAAAGAGAAACTTCAAAACATCATTGATTCGACTTTAGCGGTATTAGATTAACATTTTTAGAATGAACGTTCTTAAAATGTAATGATTTTGTATAATCTTTTTTATTTTTAATATGGAGGGTGAAAAGAATGAATCATTTAGAGTTTTTGAAGAAAATGGCAAAGGGCGAAATACCAGGTTCGCCGGCTGCAGAGGTAATCGGTTTTCACATAACAGATGTTGAGGAAGGGAAGGTTGTGGTCGAAATGGATGCCACAGAAAGATTACACAATCCGATGGGTACACTACATGGAGGGATTTTATGTGACATATCCGATGCCGCTATGGGCTATGCATTTGTAACTACATTAGCTGAGGACGAACTTTTTACGACGATCGAAATTAAATTAAATTTCCTAAAACCTATTTTTAAATCTAGACTTCGAGCTGAGGGAAAATTAATAAAAAAAGGTTCATCAGTCGGATTGCTGGAGTGTCATATATATGATGAAAAACAAAGTCTTGTGGCACATTCTACAAGTACATGTATGATTTTGAAGGGTAATTCTGCCGGAAAAAGATTGAAAATAGAATAATATAACTAATCTCTTGTTAAAAGAAAGTCCATTCAAAGTAAGGTCCATAAAATTTTAGCTATCATTTAGCTTGTAGTACGATGTAAAGTTCATTTTTATCAATTTTAAAAAGGTAAGGTGGGAACAAATGCCTTCTATTCTAACGGCTCCTTCCAAAATGGAAAGCACGGTGCAATTACAAGAGAATAAACTCATTTTAATATGGAGTGTTACCACTTTGCTTGTGGTAATGAATACAACCATGTTTAATGTTGCATTACCCTTTATACTTAAAGACTTATCCTTAAGCTCATCCTTGGGCTCATGGCTGGTATCAGGTTATTCCATCATGTTTGCCATTTCAACGTTAACTTTTGGTCGCCTATCTGATTTTGTTCCCCTCTCAAGACTTCTACTCCATGGAATTTGCCTATTAGGAATATCATCAGTCATCGGTTTCTTTTCAACAAATTTTTTTATCCTATTAGGAGTTAGAATTCTTCAAGCAGCTGGAGCAGGAGCCGTTATGGGATTAAGTATGATCATGGCTGGGCGGTATATCCCTCTATCAAGGCGTGGAAAAGCGATGGCCATTATTGCTTCAGCTGCCTCTTTGGCATTTGGGTTAGGTCCTGTACTAGGGGGAGTGATTACTCAATACTTAGGATGGAATTATCTTTTCGTTGTCACTATTTTTTCTGTCCTGTCTATTCCTTTCTTCCTAAAGTTATTGCCTAATGAGGTGATTAAAAAAGGACATTTTGATTTATTCGGTGCTATTCTTACGGGGCTTAGTGTAACAGGTTTGTTACTTTTTCTATCTACATTTTCGTATGGGATACTATTAGGAATAGTCGTTCTTTTTGCGGTATGGTGGAAATATCTTAATAAGACGGAAGAACCGTTTATTCCGCCAAACCTACTTAGAAATAAGCAATATTCAAAGCTCCTTCTTATTAATTGTTCTGCTTTTTTCATTAACTTTTCACTTCTGTTTTTAATGCCTATTATTCTCACAACTGTATTCGGAAAAGAACCAGCAGAGCTAGGACTAATGATTTTTCCAGGTGCCATTATCGCCATGGTTGCTGG
>NZ_JBALSN010000660.1:0-259 GCF_036966985.1 Neobacillus drentensis
CTGTTAGTTTTATTCCTTTTATTGATGATAAAATAAAGTTATATATTGTTAACGCTTTCAGATTTGAATGAAAAGTGAGGATTAATTAAATGCAAAAATTAACGAAGGAAACCTGGGCTGATTACAGGGAATATCCGGAAAAAGTCATACAGTTTGGTGAGGGAAATTTTTTAAGGGGCTTTGTTGATTGGAAAATCGACAAAATGAATAAAGAAGCAAATTTTAATGGCAGTGTCGTAGTCGTTCAGCCAAGAGAACA
>NZ_JBALSN010000660.1:322-3984 GCF_036966985.1 Neobacillus drentensis
GTTCAAAAATTAAATGAACAAGACGGGTTATACACACTTTACCTGCAAGGAATCAAGAATAAGCAAGCGGTTAGAGAGCATAGCGTGATCAATTGTATCAGCAGGGGAATTAACACGTATACAGATTACTCCCAATATATAAAGCTGGCAGAAAACCCTGAATTAAGATTTATCTTTTCCAACACCACCGAGGCTGGAATTTATTATGAGGAAAATGATAAATTGGACGATCAACCGCAGAAAAGCTTTCCGGCTAGATTAACAGCTCTTTTATACCAACGATTTAATGTATTCGCTGGCGATACTAACAAAGGATTTATCATTATTCCTTGTGAGTTAATTGATCGAAATGGCGAAAAACTGAAAGAAATCGTCCTTCAACATGCGCACACTTGGAAGTTAGGAGAAGAATTTGTTCATTGGCTCCATGAGGCCAATACATTCTGCTGCAGCCTTGTCGATCGAATTGTTCCTGGTTATCCAAGTGACACGATTCATGAAATCACGGAAGAACTAGGATATCAAGATGATCTTGTTGTCGTAGGAGAACAATACTATCAATGGGTCATTGAAGGCCCAGAGTGGATTAAAGAGGAGTTCCCAACTGACAAAGCAGGTCTTGATGTTAAATTTGTCCGCGATATGACTCCTTACCGGACTAGTAAAGTCAGAATTCTAAATGGTGCCCATTCTGCCATGACTCCTGTCGCTTATTTATACGGATTAGACACGGTCGGGGAAGCCGTGACAAATGAAGTCTCCAAGAAGTTTGTGGAAGAGTTAATTTATGAAGAAATTATTCCTGTATTAGAGATGCCAGAACAAGAATTGAAGCTTTTTGCAGAGGCTGTGCTGGAAAGATTTATGAATCCATTTGTCACTCACTATTTGAGCAGCATTGCCTTGAACTCGATGTCTAAGTTTAAAACAAGGGATTTACCGTCATTGCTCGAATATCTGGACAAGAAGAAAGAACTTCCCAAAAAATTAACCTTCTCGCTTAGCGCCTTAATCAGTTTCTACAAAGGAAAAAGAGGGGAAGAAGAGATCCAGCTGCAGGATGATCAAGATATTTTAGATCTATATAAATCCTTATGGGGGAACTATGACAGAACAGACAGCGGTATAAAACAAATTGTTACATCTGTACTTGCCTATGAGAAAGTTTGGGGAATGGACCTAAATACTGTGCCAATGTTAACGGAGGCTGTGACGAATTATCTCATTAAAATTGAAAATGATGGGATGAGAGAAGCTATTAATGAGGTTACTAAAATGGATGGTAGAATTGAAGTGGGCTGATCCCGAACAATTTTATACTATATGCAAAATGGCAGGGAATGAGGTGATATTAACACCTTGTTCTCTTTTTTTCTGTTTAAAAGACCTATCTGGAATCTATTAATCTATCTGTTTTTAGGGTATCGCAAATAAAGGCGCCAGTTTCGCAAACAAATCTATTACTTTCGTAACAAATTCTCTCATACCTGTTCGTATATTAGGCTCATTTGCTGAAATGGGCCTCTTTTTAGTTACCATTTTGATGGTTGGGTACTTGGTTAATAGGGTTTGAACATTTTATCTGCCGCTTTGGTTACTTTATCTGCCATTTTTGGAATATATCTGCCGCTTTCCCACTTTTATCTGCCACTTTTAGAATATATCTGCCGCTTTTCCCATTTTATCTGCCACCTCCCGTTTTCCTTACTATAATCCATGTGGCCAAGGGGACTATTCTAGTGGTCACTTTAATCTCCTCAAAAAAAGCCAGGAGAAACTGTCCCCCTGGCAACTTGGCACTTGTTAAGACTAAATTAAGGTTGGCGTTTCATAATGCAGACATGGACTTAGAAAGCATTTAAAAACTGAAAGGAGTCCTTCACATGCCAAAAAAGAAATTTACCTCTTGGGGAGTAAGCTTTGCTAGTCTTGCTCTTGTCGCTGGAATGATGTCATATATGGGAATTACCAATAAAGATACAACTAGCACAACAACCACAGTAGCGACGACACAGAATTCAACTCAGGTCTATCAAAGTGAGAGTAACCAAGATTCAACGATCACCTATGAGGTCCCAAGCCAATCAACTAATACTAGTACATCAACAGATACTAGTGAATCTACGGACACTTTTGGAACGGGGCAGTCAGATGATCAATCTGTTTCACAAGACCGTTCATTTCCAAGTCAACATGGAGGATTTGATACGACTACCGGAGGAACCTGAACATGTATAAATATAACTTCAATTCTATGAGTACAATGGTACAACTATCAATCAATCAAGAACTATTCGCCAATGATCTCATGCCGATATACAAATTATTTGCGTCTGTCGAAGACACCTGCAGCCGGTTTAAAGAAGATAGTGAGTTATCCAAGTTAAATCAGCATCTAGGGAAAGAAGTCGAGGCATCGGATCAATTATTTAGTATTTTAAAAGTAGCACTTGGATTTTACGAAGAAACAAATGGAGTATTTAATCCTGGTATTTTGTCAGCGATTGAAAACAGCGGTTATACAAAATCGATTGAGTATATTAAAGGGAGGGAGCTGCCGGCTCCGTCCCCTATAGCCCCAGTGTTTACGAAAGTGAGACCTTATCAATTAGATGAGGATAAACAAACAGTGGTTTTGCATTCTCGTATTGATTTAGGTGGGATTGCGAAAGGCTGGGTGGTCGATCGAGCAGCTGATATCTTATCCGATATTGGCTATGGATTTGTTAATGTTGGTGGAGATATTCGGATCTTTGGAAGTCTGCCGCGGCACTTAAACATTGGCATTGAAGATCCCTTTGATCCATCCAAAATGCTCTCTTTCATCCAAGTAACTGACGGGGCTGTAGCCACTTCTACTTCGATGAAAAGAAGATGGAAGGTGAATGGAAGTAGTAAGCATCACCTGATAGATGCCACAACAGGCGAACCGTCCGCGAGCACGATTATCTCTTCTACGGTAACGGCGCCTACGGCAGTTGAAGCGGATGTATTAGCGAAAGTAGTTCTTTTATTGGGAGAAGAGCGCGGGAAGGCCTTGCTTTCTGTCAAAAAGAATCCAGCGGTAATCATAAATGAAGCATTAGAAATTTGGAGAGGTGACGAATAAAATGGAGTCTTTAGAATGGTATGCAATCCGAGCTACAGGGATTGTCGCTTATCTATTATTATATTTAGCGGTCTTAACAGGACTATATTCTGCGGTCCAGAAGAAACGGAAAAAGAAAGTCAATAATCTCCTTCATTTTCATGAGGTATTGTCAGACTGGTCATTGATTATGACAGCCGGTCACTTAGGTATTTTGTTGATTGATGCTTATATGAAATTTAGTTGGTCTGATATCCTGATTCCTTTTAGCGGCAGCTATGAAACGATTTCTATTGGATTAGGTTCGATTGCGACGTATTTCTTAATTTTAACGATTTTCACTTCGAAGTTCCGTAAGAAAATTGGTTACCAAAGATGGCAGAAGCTGCATGCTCTTAACCCTATTCTTTATATTCTAGTTACTGTACACGGGTTAATGAGTGGTACGGATTTCCAAGGAACGGTTTTAGCGGTGGTTAATATCATACCAGTAGTTCTTATGCTTGGAATGTTTCCTTCTGATAATAAGAAGGTAGTGGAGGGGAATGGAGTCATGTAGAAATGGGTTGGGGGT
>NZ_JBALSN010000661.1:0-1748 GCF_036966985.1 Neobacillus drentensis
GAAGTATTACGGTTTCTAGAAGTATTCCGGTTTCTAGAAGTATTCCGATTTCTTGATGTATTACGTCTAGATGTGTTCATCCGTGATGTCATTTGCTGTCTGGATGTTCTGCGTCTAGATGTTCTTCTGCGTGTAGTGCGACGGTCTTGACTAGGATCACGGAACAAAAAGTCCCAAAAATCACCTCGTCTTACTTCATCTGCGGCTCTTTGAATATCTTCAGCTGAAAAATCGCTCATAGTAACTTAGCACCTCCTTTAAGCTTGAGAAGGGAGCACATAACTGATTGACAAATTTGTCCAAGAAACACTCTCTTCTTCTACTAAATTACGTTTGTACAGGTACATTTGAGTGAGAAAAAGGCCTATGAACGAAAAAAAAGCTGTCCAAAAGGGACCTCCTTCCTTCAATTCTCATACGAATATAGGAAGGAGGAATAGAAAAATGGACGAGACAGCACTACTACCGCAATACAAACTGTTTATTAGACCAATCGACCTGCGGGAGCTGAAAAGGGACATTTGGATTGATGACCCAATTCCAGCCCAATTAACGATTGAGGGGAAACGGCTCGATATCGATATTGCCTATCGAGGATCTCATATCCGTGATTTATCGAAAAAGTCTTACCAGGTTTCCTTCTATAAACCGAAAACATTCAGAGGTTCCAAACATATTCATTTGAATGCAGAATTTAAGGATCCTTCATTAATCAGAAACAAACTGTCATTTGATTTCTTTGCGGAGTTAGGTGTGTTATCACCAGAATCGCGTCATATCTTTCTGATTCAAAATGCAAGAGCAGAAGGGGTCTATTTGGAAATTGAGAGTGTTGATGAGAATTTCTTAACAAGAAGGGACCTGCCAAAGGGGAGCATTTTTTATGCTGTGGATGGAGATGCCAACTTTTCATTGATGAGTGACCTGGACAAAGAAACTAAAAGATCGCTCCGATTGGGCTATGAAAGAAAAGTTGGTACGCCAGAAGATGATTATCACCTTCAGGAATTTATCTTTAACATTAATACGTTCTCAAAAAGTGAATTTGAAAAGGAGATTCATAAGTTTGTAGATATTGATAAATATCTCCGCTGGGTGGCTGGTGTTATATTTACATCAAACTATGATGGTTTTGTTCATAACTATGCTCTTTATAGGAATAGTGAAACACGCCTTTTTGAGATTATACCGTGGGACTATGATGCGACGTGGGGCCGAGATGTCAATGGAAAAATGATGGAGTCTGATTATGTTCCGTATGATGGCTTCAATACATTAACGGCGCGATTATTATATGTAGATACATTTCGTAAGCAATATCAACGGCTCCTTAAGGAAATAATGGAGCAGCAATTTACAGTAGGACATATGATTCCGAAGGCGGAAAAACTGACACAATTGATTCGTCCGTATGTTATTCAGGATCCATATAAAAAACAAGATATAGATATATTCGACCATGAATTATCGGTCATCACGAATTATATCGAGGAAAGAAGAAAATACTTATCAAGGAAATTAGCAGCGCTAAATTGAAATGTCCAGAGGAAAAGGAGCCATCTACTTGCTAGGTGGTTATTTTTATTGGTTTGAAATAGGAAAAGTAGGATTTTATAAAGATTTGTCGAAATTTTAAGCTATCTGTTATTTTTAGGACTTATTCTCATTTTAGTGTTATTAAAGATGGCTCGGACCCATAATATGATAACACATTAAATATTGTTGGAAAATTACAACGTGAATTTGAT
>NZ_JBALSN010000662.1:0-4382 GCF_036966985.1 Neobacillus drentensis
AGGGATTTTTAATATCTTTTTAAATATTTTAATGTTTTTATCAATTAATTTTTCTTCGATATAGCGCGTCACATAATCAGTGTATACCATCTGCCCAATCGTATTAGTTTCATTTTTGGAATATTTGAAGCCAATCACTCGATCTTCTTTATTTTCCCGGATAATAAAGGTTTTACTGCCTCGTAAATGGGTAATAAAATTTTTGACGCTCTTATCAAAAATTTTATCAAACTGAATGATTTTTTGCAGTTTAACAGCAAATTCAGTATGTTCCTCACCAACCACAAATAAGCGGTCAACAATCGGTAAAAGTTTTAAAACCCCCTCAGACAGCTGACTAGAAGCATCATAAATGATGATATCATATTCATTTTTCATTAATTTCACTTTTCGTTTTTGTTCTGTTAAAGATAATTTTGAAAATTCATGAACGAGTTCATTGGATGTCACTTCTTTTTCTAAGGTCCCGTATGAAATAAATGCTGCAGAAGCATTTGTATTTAATTTAAGCCAGTTATAAATCGATAAAGCCAATTCAGTGACACCTGATTTTGCTTTTGGAGAGTAAAAGCCAACTAAATACATGTCCCTCACATGCCTTTTATTTAAATAATATTCAAAAGTCAAATAAGTGTTAAAGACAACTACTAAACATTTTTTAGAAAATAGAGATGTGTTAGAATAATTCTAATTCTTCATTCAAAACGACAGGAGGTTCCAATTTACAATATGGATATCGAAACATGGCTTAAGAGTAACCAGTTTTCATTGTTAGAACAACTCCAATCATTAGATCAGGTATTCTGGGTGAATCCAAACTTAGAAAAAGCTCAACAAGGAATTGAGAAATCTCCCCTTACTGCTGAGGATATTAAGGATGCGGAGGAAAGATTAAATCGTTTTGCTCCTTATCTCGCTTTGGTTTTCCCGGAAACAAAAGCATCCAATGGAATAATTGAATCAGCATTAGTAAGAATCCCTACTATGCAACAAAAATTTGCTCACGATTTCAATCAGCCCATTTTAGGTGAATTATTATTAAAGTGTGACAGCCATCTGCCAATCTCAGGATCCATAAAGGCCAGAGGAGGAATTTATGAAATCCTTAAACATGCAGAGAACTTGGCAATCACACATCACTTGTTAACCATTGAAGATGATTATTCGATTTTAGCTAGTGAAGAGTTCCGCTCTTTCTTTTCACAGTATTCCATTGCTGTAGGTTCAACTGGAAATTTAGGATTAAGTATTGGGATCATTAGTGCCCAATTAGGATTTAACGTAACGGTACATATGTCCGCGGACGCAAAGCAATGGAAAAAGGACTTACTTCGCAGCAAAAATGTGACAGTAGTGGAATATGAGGCGGATTATAGCCAAGCCGTCGAGCAAGGCCGCATCCAAGCTGAGTCAGATCCTAAATGTTACTTCGTTGATGATGAAAATTCTCATGATTTATTTTTAGGATACGCTGTCGCTGCAACGCGGTTGGAGAAGCAATTAGAACAGTTAGAAATCCTAGTCGATGAAAACCACCCGTTATTCGTTTACCTGCCATGTGGTGTCGGCGGAGGACCTGGAGGAGTAGCATTTGGTTTGAAGCAGTTGTTTAAAGATAACGTTCATTGTTTCTTTGCCGAACCGACACATTCCCCATGTATGCTCCTCGGATTAATGACTGGACTACATGATCAAATTTCTGTCCAAGATGTTGGGATTGATAATGTGACAGATGCGGATGGACTTGCTGTCGGCAGGCCTTCAGGATTTGTGGGGAAAATCATCGAACCTTTTTTAAGTGGAAGTTATACAATTAGTGACGACAATTTATACAAACTGTTAAAGGAACTGGTTGATACTGAAAAGATTTACCTAGAGCCTTCTGCTTTGGCAGGTATGATTGGACCCACTTTTTTATCTAGTAAGGGAATCAATTATTTAGAAAAACATGATCTATTGAATAAAATGAACAATGCAACTCATATTGTTTGGGCAACAGGCGGAAGCATGGTCCCTGAAGAAATATTGGCAGATTATTATCAAAAAGGATAAATTAAGTGAAAAAGACTTTAATTATTACCATATTTATTACTCTAGGAATTTTTATGGTTTTATCTCCTGTATTTATTCGTTTAGTTTCCTATTTACATCCAATCGTTTTGGTAGTTGTTCTTTTATGCATTATGGGTATAGTAGGTTTTTTGGTTTTACTGTTCAAGAAGGAAAAGATTCATATTCACTATCGAATATGTTTAACCATTTTGACTCTCTACACGGTTGACCTTATAGTTTTATTATTTTTCCGACCTAATGACCAAAGCTATAATTCAATGAACCTTGTACCCTTTTCCACCATTACATTTTTTCTGTCAGGAAAAGTAAACTGGTTAATTGCTTTTTATAATCTTGCAGCTAATATTGGTTTGTTCATTCCCTACGGACTATTTCTAAGTTTTAAACGTTTTTCTCAATGGAAGACATTGCTTATTGCTTTCGTCATGATTGCATGCATTGAAGTTTTGCAATTTGTACTTCATCGCGGCAGCTTAGATATTGACGATTTGATTTTGAACTTTTTGGGAGTTTATCTAGGCTGCGTTCTCTTTCCTTTTGTTCGGAAAGTGGTATATATACGCGATTAATTAAAGGACTCATCAACTGATGAGTCCCTTTTATCATGCTGCAAATACAAGTAATAGCCATATATATAAGCTGATGAGGGTGAAGATCAGCGTTGCGGGGATGACAACAATGGTCACTTTTATATATTGCATCCAAGTAATTTTAATATTATTCTTCTTTAAAATATGCATCNNNAATGATGTTTGATAAGTAAACGGGTTTTGTTAAGAGCGGGGTTAGTCCCATATCTGTCAAGGCTAAAGTTGATATCATTAAGGCTGGATGGTTGTTAAAGATATTTGAGAGAATGGCAGTAATGGTACCCATGGTTAGACTAGCATGGAACAAACTATCATTAACGATTGGTTTTAGATACCCTAATAGCAGATGTGATAATCCAATATTGTGCAGTCCATAAATAATGACATACATACTAAAGGCGAATATTAAAATATGCCAAGGTATTTTTCCAGCGACGTCTTTTGGGTTTACCTTTAAGTAAATCCATCTCCAAATCAATAAGATAATAGAGCCACACACAGCAACCAAAGAGACGGAGATTCCAATAAAGGATGCCACGAAAAGACTAATCCTTACAAGGAATACAAAGATAAGCATATTGATCATTAGCTTCTTTTGTTTGTTGAATAGATTTTCTGAACCTTGTTGCAGTGGATGGTATGGACGGTTTTTTTGAAGTGGAATGGAGTAGGAGTGAAAGCGGATTTCCTTTGGAATATCTTTCTTGAATACTAGGAATAATAAATAGGATAAAAATAGTAAGCCTAGTACTCCCGGAACAAACATCATTTCTGTTTGTAGATACAAATCCATACCAATAATTTTCAAGGCGATTAGATTTACAATATTACTAACACCGATTGGGGCACTTGAGGCAGTTGCAATTAAGGCACCACTTAATAGAAATGGAATCTTTTGCTGGTTTTTTAACTTCAGATTATTCAATATTAAAATCAATATCGGTGTGGTTATTAATATACTTCCATCATTGTTAAAAAATAGAGTCATCAAAAAACAGAGTAATAAGGTATTCCAAAATAATCGTATTCCAGACCCCTTTGAGAGTTTTAGCATTAAAGCGGCTGTCCAACTAAAAAAGCCAAAACTTTCGAGTACGATCGCCATTACGATTGTGGCGATGATAGTTATTGCTGCCCCCGTAACCTTTGAACTTATATCAATTAAATCCCCAATCGAAACGCTTCCACTTAAAAAGACGATGATGGCCCCAATTGTAGCCGGGATTGCTTCATTCATATTTCTTGGACGGATAAAGACCAGGACCATTGTGAGGATAAAAGCAAAGATAGTGATAATTACCGTCGATTGATGATACATAAAAGTTTATTTACTCCCTTCACTTTAGTTTCCTTCTTAATTTTCCGTTTATTTATTCTTGTCCTTTGCTTCATAGTACGTCCCACCCTGAAGGCTTGTTCTAAACGAATGTCTCGTAAATTAATAAATCAGCATGTATCTAGAAATCTTAGTCAATTTCTAACTAGTTTTTTTTCCTATATTTATACATATAGGCGAATGTCTTACATGGTATTTTCTAGGTCTATGTACAAGTAAATGAACAAAAAACCGATACTTTTGAAAGTATCGGTTGCTTTCATTAATGCTTTTTGCCTTTTGGTTTTGGACCTTTAGGGCGTTTGCCAGTGCTTCCTGAGCTTCCGCTGCTTCCACTACTTGAGCTACCAGTGCTGCTGTGACCAGTACTGCTGCTACCAGTG